>JANXXE010000129.1 GCA_025350815.1 Myxococcales bacterium
GAAGATCACCATCGGCCGAACGACGGTTTCGGACATCTTGTGCGCAGCCCAGCTACGTGCACCGACATTCCGAAGTATCCCGTACGTAACTGCGACACGCATAAGATCACTCAGGAACCCCCCCGCGCTACTGTTGCTCCACGGGCCGCTTCGACGATGCTCGGCCCATGACGACGACCAGCACGGCACCCCCGCCAGCGCCAAGCGTATGACCACCGGCTTCGCGAGCAGGTGTGTCGCATCGGCGCGCGATCCGCCTCGCAGTGAACCGAGGCACTTCCTGTCAACGGTGTTCCACCTCGGCGGCGAACTCGGTCCTGCCCGGAATTCCGCCGTGATTCCCGACCTGTCGCTATTGCGTACATGGATGTTCGGAATGTCCTCGTTAGCAGCAGGGCAGAGTTTCCGAGACGACGCCGACGGAGTAGACGGGAACTCGAACAGCGGTCGCTCGGCGGGGCCGGCCCGGCCTCCGCTTCTCTGATCTGTCGTACTTGCTCGCGGCCAGGAGCCTCGGCCCTCTCGCGAAACATTGTGCCCTTAAATTCCTAAGAGCAGCCGCCGTAGAAATACGCCGGAATATCCGCATTGTGCGTAGGACACCGCATTGGTTTCGGTCACGAAAGCCTCACTCTGTCGCGGGTCTCCGGAGCCCGACGCGCCTGGGTAGTCCGCCAGGCCACAGGGCTCCTATCTGGTTCCGTTCGAACCGCTCCGACGCGCGAGTTCTTCGTCGATGATCTGGAGCTGCTCTTCGAGCCAGGCCATCGCCTTCGCGTGTGACGACTTGGGATCCTGCCCGGCTTGCAGAAGTCTCGTTCGAATGTGTCGTCCGAGCGAATACAGGTACACCCCGCCGTCCGTGGTCGACTGAGACGCTGCTGCGGCCTTGCCAGCCTCAGACCGCACCGTCAGATCGACATCAGAAACGCGCGTGCCGGAGACAAGTTCGAGAGTTCGATCCGGTCCCGGGCCGGCTTGCTCCGGATGTGCGGCATCGACCGGAGCGACAGCGGCGGCTCGAAACTTCCCCGGAGGCAGCGGTCCCAAGGTGTAGCGCCCACGATCGTCTGACATCACATCGATCCGATTGCGGGCGAGGATATTTTCGGTCTGAACGGAATAGGAGATCAGGCAACGCCCTACGTAGGGCGCCCCGCCGGGCTGGCGAACCGTGCCCGAGACGAACGCTCCCCGCTTAAGCACCACCGTGACGGGCACGGCGAGGGCCTCGTCCGCGCCGATCGGACCGGAGAGCTCGCCGTTGGCTAGCCGTGCCTGGCGGATTTTCTCGAACCTGGACTCGAAGGCCACGTTCTCGGTAGCGAGGCCGGGCATGGCCAGAGGCGGCGCAACCTCGTGTTCCATCTCTCGTATCACGAGCCTATAGGTGCCGTCGTCGGCCGTCTCGTCCCAATTCCAGTAACGGAGGGCCAGATCGCTCGTATGGTAGCGGGGGTCCCGTCGAATGCGTGCGCCTGCGATGGGTCGCCCAGCCTCGTCGACCACCTGTGCTGCGACGGGCGCCTGCGATGGCAGCTGAATGTCGGCGTTCGTGAGGTCGCTAGATTCGGAGACCTTTACTCCCCGTAGCCCTGGCGCAAACCCAGGAGCCTCCACCAGCAGCGTGAAGGGACCATCGAGGATACCTTCGAAGCTGTAGCTGCCATCCGCGCCGG
The DNA here is from genome assembly GCA_025350815.1 of Myxococcales bacterium. GTDB lineage: Bacteria > Myxococcota_A > Polyangia > Fen-1088 > Fen-1088 > JANXXE01. The sequence goes on from JANXXE010000129.1 coordinate 1,680, forward strand.
ACTGCGCCGTCAGGTCTTCGCCTGGTCCAGCGGGGAACCCCTGATCATTTACGAATCGCACGCGCGCCCCTTCCACGGGCCTCTTGTCCTGAAGGGACCGCACCTTGCCCGAGATCCGGTGGGCGGACCGGAGTTCAAGGCGCACGGGATTTTCAGGCAGCAGCCTGAGCGCGAGCCCGAAAGGACGCCGAAGAGCGGTTTTGCGATCCGCTCGGTTGCCGGCTCGTGCGTAGACGACCGGCCCGATGTCGCCATTCGGCCGAGAGAGATACGTAAACTCGAAACGGCCCTCTGCATCCGTGGTCCTGTGCGCCAGCAAGCCCCCGTCGTAGACGTCGACCTCCGCGCCCACGACCGGCCGGCGCGTGTCGCCGTCGACGACAAGGCCCACTACGGTCTCGCCGGGCAGACGTTTCGGCGACCGCACAGTCGGCAGCGCCGCCGCGATCGGCAAGCACACCAGGAGCGTCGTGATCCCGATCGCCACCCTCGGCAAGGGCCCCCCAATCGCGTGCGAACGGCCGCCATCCAGCAGTGAAATTACGCGCGCTTTGACTCCGCCGGGCGTCAGGATCGGAACTGCCCCGCCGGTCGCGGGAATCTTGTACACCCTCAATGCAAGCGCGACCAACACGGTTGCGTAGTCGGACGGCTTCGTCTCGGCCGCGAGCACGAAATCATCGGCCGCCCGTTCTCGTTCGCCGCGGAGGGCCCGCGCGGCCAGCCACACGAGTGGGTGGAGCCAGAAGATTGCCTTCACGATCTCTGAGATTGCCTGAAACAGGGGGTCGCGCAGCCGCGCATGCGCTGCCTCGTGGTCCAGGACCGCCCGGCGCCACGAAGGCTGCCACGCCACGGCGCTCGCCGGCACGAGAATCGTCGGCCGTCCGATGCCCACTGTCATCGGCAACTCCACCGCGTCAGTCTCGCGCACGTCGAGCCGCTCGTGACCGGGCCACCGCGCTCGATCGGCCGGTGCGGCCGCCGCAGTCAGCCGGCCAATACGGACGTAGCCGCTCAGAAAGCGCCGCGAGGTCACCGCCACTCCGAGGATCCAGAGGATGACAACCCCTTCGGCCCAGTTGATTGGTGCTGGTGGATGCGGGCCCGGCGCCCGCTCCACCACGCCTACCGGGTCAAGACCACGGATCGCTCCCGGAGCCGCGCCCGGCCTCCGCGAGGCGCTGATCGGATCGAAGGAGTCCGCCGGTGCCGCTGTCGGCGCCGTCCCTGCCGCCAATACGGGCACCCGAAGCGACGGCAGGGCCAGCATCAAGAGCGGCAATAGGAGGAGACAGACGAAGGTTGCCCGCCACACCGCGTGGCGGGTGCTGGCGGCCGCCCGCCGCA
>JANXXE010000097.1 GCA_025350815.1 Myxococcales bacterium
CGTTCCGGGGACGGCATGTGGCGCGAGATCTGGTCCAGCAAATCGAATGCCGTCGCCTTCGGCAGGGGCGCCCTGTCGTCACGAAAGCTCTTCTTCAGCTCGATGGCCACGCCCTTGGCGTCCATGCGCGGCGCCCCGAACAACTCTTGCGTGGCACTCTTCAGCTGCGCCGTCAGCTGTTCCTTTTGCTTGTCGAGTCTCGCCAGCGCCATCGTCCCGTCGATGGTTGCGCAAACCAGCAACGCCCCGGCCAGTGCCGCCAGGTGAGCCGCCTTCTGGCGCACGACCGAGAAGCTGGCCCGGTACAAGTAGGGGCCGCGGCGCAGATCGATCTGCTTGCCACCCCGGGCCCCCGCCCACGCGATCGCCTCGGCGAGGGAAAATGCGCCGCCGTGCCCCAGTCCCCGTACCTGGGTCACGTCATCATCCGGACCTTCAATCACGCCGTTTGGCCGCCACGGGACCACCGGCAGTTCCAGTTCGTCCTCCAGAAAATCACCCAGCCCACCCAGGGCGGCCCCGCCCCCGGTCAACGACAGGGACTCGATCGGGAATTTGAGCTTCGCCCGGAAACTGGTCAGCGTCTGGCGAAGCTCGCGAACCAGCGGCACCAGTGCCTCGCGCAAAGCCCCATCCAGCCGAGACGCGACGGCGCCTTCGGCCACGGCCCGCGTGCTGCTCACAAAGCCGTGGTCGTGCTTGGCCTGCTCGGCCTCTTCGTCCGTACAGCCCAAGACCCGCCCCACCGCCGCCGTCAAGACCGCGCCGCCGCGCGTGATGGTGCGCGCAAACACCGTCTTCCCGCCGACCAGGAAACACACATTCGTGCGTGAATGGCCAAAGTCCAGCAACACACGACACAAGCCCGACGCCTCCGTCGCGTCACCGGCCAGCGCCTGATAAATCACCGGCGCTGCGAATAACGATCGCGGCTCGCACCCAAATGACTTCATGGCGTCAAGGAATGCCCCGACCTCATCCGTCTTGGCAGCCACCGTCAGAACTGACGATCCGCCAGCAGGAACGGACGAAGGGTCTGCCTCGGCAGCGCCCGGCGGCGCCTCCAGAACCGCGTGGTCGAACACCACTTCCTGCAGCGAATGAACGATCTGACTCTCCAGTTCATATCCGACGACCTGCTCGATTTTGCGTGGATCCGAAAAGGGCAGATCGAGAACCCGCACGGCAACCTTCTCTCCCGGCAGGGCCATGAAGATGGTGAAGGCGTCACCGTCCAGTCGGGTCATGCCCGCGCGCAATGCCTCACCCTGTCGTTCCAGAAGTGGGGCCTCGCCCGGCGGGACCGGAATCGCGAACGACGACAGCACCCGTGATTGCCGGAAACCCAACTCGACCAGCACCAGCTTGACAGCGTGCGCTCCGAGATCAATTCCGGTGACTGTATGGGCCATTCGCTACTCCTCGCGCCAGTATTGGATCACGCCAGCAGCCTTTTCGGACTGGGGGTTGATGGTTATCGGATTGTCGATCGAACGGGCGGTATCGATGATCGCCGTTATCTTCTTCTTCACCTTGCCCGACTCGCCGCTTGCGACCACGCGGTACACGCGCGGCGCGCCGACATAGGCGACCTGACTGAGATCGTTGGCAGTGATGGTGATCCCCTGCATCTGCTGCATCAGCTGGTAACGCGGGTCCTCGCGCGAAATAGAACCCTGCGGATTGCTAAGGACCGCAACGATCGTATCCAGACTGTCAAAACCAACGGCGGTACCCCGCTCGCAAAGGATGCTGGCCAGTGGATAGACGCGGTTGTCGTCGAGAACCGTCGGATCGGACGGCGGCTTGGTGGGGTCGCGCATAACTGCCGCCCGGATCAGACCGACCAGCAATGGCGTGCAATCACCCTTCACGGACGCCAGGTTGACCCGACAGTTCTCCCGCGGATCGCCGTTCGCATAAACAGTCAGGTAAGGCAGAAAGGCCTCCATGAACTTGGCATCCATGCCGCGTACCAGGCCCACCTCCTCGGTGGTGTCATAGCTATTGTTGTGCGCCCGGTACGGATCGCTGCGCGCATCGTACCGGTAGTCCTCGGCACCGCTGGCATTCGCGTCCAGCGCGAACATCTGCTCGTCGGCGTCCGCCCAGTCGATCAGACCCCGCGCCAGATCCGTCCGGTCGATGAATTGCCCCTCGGCGTTGCGCTCGGTAAACAGACGGTTGTACCGGGGCGAATATGTCAGCGCGCTAAGCAGACGAAAGATGGTGGCCTGCTTGGCCCGGTTCGGCGCCAAACCGCCGCCGCAGTTGAGGTCAATCTTGCCGTCCTCGTTCGTGATCTCCGCGTCCAGATGTCCACCTTGCAAACCCAGACCCTTGGCCTGCGTCGTGTCGATTCCGATGAGACCGCCCAGCCCGGCGACTTCGTCCTTCGAGCCACCGAAGAAGCCCATGATCGGGCCCGCGTAGTCCGTCACCCGGAGGCTTATCGGCATGCCCCCACCACTGCTGTTCAGGAATTGCTGCGCCTGCGCCATGATCGGCTCGACGAACTTCTGCTGAATCTTGATTAGCAAGCGCGACAGTGAAATGGCCGAGCGGGCCATATAGTGCGCCCGCAGTTCGTCGCGCGCGTTTGTCGCCTGCGCCAGATGGATACTGGTGCCATAGGCAAAATCCGACACCAGCGCGGTCATCAGCGCCAGCGACGATATCGTCAGCAGCAACGCCACGCCGCTTTCACGATCGCGGGGGGATTTGCGCCGCCTCATGATTTCCTTGGGCGGTAGTCGACCCGCTCGGTCATCTGAATGCGCGCAGCGCTCGAATAGACGACCTCGCGGCCGCGCTCGTCATAGATGGTCAGAAAAATCCGCACGTGGGTCGGCAGGTATTGCAATCCATCGGCGCCCATGGTGTTCCAGTCCTCACGCCATTCCTTCTTGCGAAAATCGTAAAAGTTGAACTTCACGCGCGCGACACCGGGGCAAAGGATATAGGCCTCGCCCGGAATACTCAGCGGCTCTTTCGCTTCAAGCCGCCGGGTTTCTCGACGCATGAGGTTCATCACCCGCCGATCGTCGGGATCCGGTTCGGCGTAGTAACTGACCAGCGACGTGTCCGATTCCGAAGTGTCCGCGCGCAAACGCTGCCGTCCAAACCAAGAAAATCGTAACTCATCGACGTCCGGCCGGGACGCGCTGATGAACAGGGTCCGCCGGTCCTGAATCGCGCCGTTCTCCGACAACGACAAAAAAGCCATTTCGATCTCGCGCGTCATGCGCATCAGTGCCACCCGGGCGCTGTGCGTACGATCTTGCGCGCTCTCGACGTTGCGCTTGATGCGTGCGGTCTGGCTGAAGGTGCCCCACACGATGACTGTGATGAAACTCATGATGGCAACCGCCAGCATGATCTCTAGCAACGTGAACCCCGCGGCGGACGATCGACGACGGATCATTGCGGGCCCCCCACACCGCGGCTGCCGCCGGTCGTCCCGGCCCCAAAGCCCGCACCCGGGCCACCCGTCTGCGCACCTGCCGGCCGCCCGCCCGCGGCCGCACCCTGACCAGCACCCTGCCCAGTACCGGCACCGCCGGACGAGCCGCCGGCCCCCTGATTCTGGTTCTGGCTGCTTGCCGCCGCCGCCCCGGCCTGTAAGGCCAGGTCCAGCTTTGCCGGATCGGTCATGAATAAGACCACCTCAAGGCGCTGTTCTGGCCGCCCGATCTCATCCCAGCTCACCACCACGGACACCCGACGCACGGATTCCTGAAGCCCGACGCGAATCGGCTCGATGAGTGTGGTCATGAAGCCCCCCATCAGCCCGGCCATCTGCATCATGGGGTTGTTCGATTGGGACATGCCGCTGGTCTGGTTTTGCGTCTTGTTGGCGATGTCCGTTGGCAGCTCGACCCGTTCGACCAGCGAATGCCAGCGAAAGGCCGGATATCCCTGGTCGTTGAAATTTCCGTCCTCGTCCTGGTCGTTGTCGCCGAAACCAACCTGAAGCACCTCGTCCTCCATATCGGCGATTCGCGTGCGGGCCAGAAAGGTCGCGGCGGTCATCAACTTGGCGTGGTTGGTGTTGCGCACGTTGTTGGTCGTGATGCCAATCAACACCACCAGCGTCAACGCCAGGATAGCCATCGAGATCATCACTTCGAGCAGCGAGAATCCCGCGCCGGAAAGCCGGGCCGGTCGAACCAAGATCATGGCTCAATCCGCGTCCCTTCGTCGTCGTACCGATCCTGAATCTGCGGCTGCACGTACCCGCTTTGGATCTGCACGCGCCCAGTCAAGGGGTGCACAATCAGCGAATAGAATGTCTTTCCCTCCTTGTCGGTGACGTGGACCAGCGCCGGTTCCGTCTGGCCAAGCGGGAAGAAATAGATATAGCCCTTTCCCGAGGACTGCATTTCCGCCAGGCGCGGCGTGAACAGGCTGGCAATCTTGGGACCGTGCAGGGCCACCGGCTTGATGGCCAATTCCTTGAAACCGGAAAACCGCGCCCGCTTCGGACGGAATTCCTCCGGGCGGTACGCGGCCATGTCATAGCTTTTACCCAGCGTATTTTGCTTGTCCTCCTCCTTGCGCTTCGTCTCCTCGTCCTCTTTGGCGATTGCCTCTTTTTCACGCTGGCGGGACTCATCGGTCTCGCGCTCGCGCGCCATCAGGAAGCGGTCGTCGGACACCTCGGCCCAGTACTTCTGTTCGTCGAAGTCAATCACCAGGCGATGAATGCGCCCCGTCGCGGACGCCCGGTCGAATAGGTAGCGAATACCGCCCGCCAGGTGCGAGGCGCCCGCCCGCAATTCGCTGTTCGACAACGATTTGAAGCCCCGCACAGACGATCCCATGACCAGCGCCACCACCGCCATCACGATGAGCAATTCCAGCAGCGTGAAGCCGCCGTCCGCGGATCCCCGCGCGTTCCGTTTATGTGACTGACGTGGCACCTATTCCCACGATTTGATGTCGTCGGCCGTGCCTTCCTGCTTGTCGGGCCCGGTTGACATGACGTCCGCGCCGTCACCCTGCCCCGGGCACTTGAAGATGAAGTCCTTGTTCCAGGGATCGAAGATCTTCTTCTTGAGATTCCCCTTCGCCACCAGGTCATCCATGCTTTGCGGGCAGGTGCTGCCATTTTCGATCATGTACTGCTGCGTCGCATTCGCAATTTCGGTAACGTTGATCTTGGCGGTATTGATCTGCGCCTTCTTGAAGCGTCCGAACACCGCCACGCCGATCGAGCCAGCGATGAGACCTATGATCGCCAAGACGATCATGACTTCCAACAGGGTGAAGCCGGCCTCCGCCGTTCGTCGTCCCGCCTTCAGTCGCCCGTCAATACCGTCGTTGTTCACAGTCTCTGTCGTCTGCATGGGTCTTCCTCCGCTCACTGGATGAACTGCTGCATGTCCATGATGGGTGTGATGATCGAGAAAACAATGAAGCCAACGCCGATCGCCATCACCACGATCATGATCGGTGAAAGCAACGTCGTCAGCCGGGCCACCTCGGTCTCGACGTCGCGCTCGTAGGCCCCGGCGACGTTTTCCAGCATCGCCTCCAACTGGCCCGAACGCTCGCCGACAGCGACCATGTGGCACATCATCGAAGGGAACTGCCCCGATCGTTTCAACGGGGCGGCAATCGATTCGCCCTCGCGGATGGCATCGCGGGCCTCTTCGACGACCTTCTCCAAGACGGTGTTGTTCAACACCTTCTTGACGATTGCGAGGGCCGTCAGCAGTGGCACACCCGAGGCCAACATCGTCGACAGAGTCCGCGAAAAGCGCGCCACCGCGACAAAGCGCACCAGGCGCCCGACCACCCACAGGCGCAGCATGAATCGATCCATGACACCGCGTCCGCGCGCCGTTCGCAGCCAGGCGCGCAGGCCAAAATAACCGCCGATCCCAACTGGCAACACCACCCACCAGTAGCCACTGGCAATGCCCGCGGCCAAGATCAACACCTGGGTGTTCCACGGTAGGGCCTTGCCCGAATCCGCAAACACCTCGGAAATTTGGGGCACAACGACAACCATCAGGATGCCCATGACCAACGATCCCATGAACATCATCATGATCGGGTACGTCATGGCACCCGAGACCTTGGACCGCAACGCGTGCTCGGTATCCAGAAAGTCCGACAGCCGCGCCAGCACGGAATCCAGGTTTCCGGCGGCCTCTCCCGACCGCACCATGTTCGTATACAGCTCTGGAAAGACCTTGGGATGGGCCATCATCGCGTCGGCCAGGTTCCCGCCCTCGTTCACACGCTGCCGGATGCCCGCCAAAATCAGCTGCAACTTGCGGTTATCGGCCTGTTCAGCCAGGGCACCCAGGCCCTCGGCCAGCGGAATCCCGGCCTTCAACAACGTGGCCAGCTGCCGCGTGAAGATCGAAATTTCCTGTGGCCGGATGCGCTCGAAAAGGTGTTTGAGATCAATCTCGCGTTTGAGGCCCTTGGCCCCCGCGCCCCCCCCCGCCAGCGTGCCGGCGCTGCGCTGACCACCAACGACCTCGCGCAATTCCGTCAGAAAAACGGCGTCCTTCCGCAGGATCTGCCGCAGCGATTTGGGGCCGTCGGCCTCGCGGTTTCCGTTGACCGCCTTGCCGGCGGCATCAAGGCCCTTCCAGGCGTAAAGCGGCACAGGCTTACTCCACGTCCTCGGACGTGATCATCAGAACCTCGGCGCTGGTGGTCATCCCCGCCAGAACCTTCTGTGCGCCGTCCTCGCGCAGCGTGCGCATCCCCGCCGCAACCGCCGCGCGCTTGATGTTCTGCGCGTCCGAATTCTTCATCGCCAGTTGCCGGACCGTCTCGTCGATAATCAACAGCTCGTAAATCGCGGTCCGTCCCTTGTACCCAGCGCCGAGGCACACCGTGCAACCGTTCTCCCGCGCGCGGTACAACATCCCGGCCGGTGCGGGGACGCCCTCCTTCTTGAACTTCACCCGGCGCGCCTTGCCGGCCCGAAACTGGTCCGGGTCGATGCCGATGCTACGCAAGTCCTCGTCGGTGGGCTTGTACGGCTCTTTGCATTCGTCGCACACGCGGCGCACCAGCCGTTGCGCCAGTAGGCCCATCAACGACGATGCGACCAGGAACGGCTGCACGCCCAGATCCACCAGTCGCGTGATGGCGCCCGCCGCGTCGTTGGTGTGAATGGTCGACAACACCAGGTGGCCGGTCAATGACGCCTGAATGGCAATTTCGGCCGTCGGCAAGTCGCGGATTTCGCCGACCATGATGACATCGGGATCGTGCCGCAGGAACGAGCGCAACCCGGCGGAAAACGTCAGTTCGATCTTGTCGTTGACGGCAGTCTGGGAAATTCCCTCCAGCTGATACTCGACGGGATCCTCGATCGTCAGGATATTCAGATCCGGCGAATTGATCTTGGCCAGGCACGCATACAGCGTGGTGGTCTTACCTGACCCCGTCGGTCCGGTGACCAGCAAGATGCCATGCGGCCGGTGGATCAGATCATCCATGTGCCGCAGGTGGTCGTCGCCGAATCCGATATCGGCCAGATCGTGCAACACATTGTCCCGGTCCAGCAGACGGATGGTGATGCGCTCGCCGCCCTTGACCGTCGGTGCGGTGGCAACGCGCATGTCGATCTCTTTGCCGGCAATCTTGCGCCGAATGCGGCCATCCTGCGGCAAGCGTTTCTCGGCGATATTGAGACCGGCCATGATCTTCACGCGCGAAATAATGGACGGCATGAACTGGCGCGCCGCCCGCCGCGTTTCGTACAGCACGCCGTCGATGCGGTAACGAACCTGGACCTCTTTTTCCCCGGGCTCGATGTGAATATCGCTTGCCCGTTCCTTGACCGCGTTGAACAGCAACGAGTTGACCCAGCGGATGATCGGCGCCTCGTCGTTGATGTCGAGGATGTCGACCAGCTCTTCGCCCTCGCCTGCTACGTCGTCTTCCTCGCCGTCCTCTGCCAGATCGCCGCCCTTGTCCTGCTTCTGGCCGAAGATGTGGTTGATAGCGTCCAGAATCTTCGGTCCCGGCACGAGGATCGGCAGAACCTCAGCCCCCAGCAGCGCGCGCAAATCGTCAAGGGCGCCGATGTCCAGCGGATCGGCGGTCGCCACCAGCACGCCCTCGCCCTCGGTCTTGATCGGAATCAGACGATGCTGCTTGGCAAAGCCGATGGGAACCCGTGTGACCAGATCACCCTCGATTTCTTCGGTTCGCAGCTCGGCAGAAAAGCCCAGACCCAGGCTTTGCGCCAGGGCGGCCAGGACATCTTCCTCGGTGGCGAAACGCAGCTTGATCAGCGCCTCGCCGATGAAGCCACCTTCCTTCGTCTGTGCGGCCAAGGCCTCTTCAAGCTGGGCGGGCGTGACCTTCCCGTGCTCTGTGAGGATCTGGCCCAACAGCTTGTGTGCCACGGCAGTCCTCTTAGTTCTGGGGCTGTGGGTGGGCGGCGGGTGCCGTCGTGACCGTCGCACCGTCGGTGGGTCGCCTCAGCAGGACCGGTACGCTGTCCCCGGCGGTCGTCTCGTCGCCGTCGCTTTTTCCCTGGCCGACGGGACGTTTCTTACCGCCGCGCAACTCGATGGGCGTGGATTCCTCCTGCTGGTCGCGCTCGTGCAGCTTGCGCAATTCCTCCTCCTCTTCGTCGATCTCACGCGCACTGCGGTTGATCTCCTCCAGCATCCCGCGCTTGCGGCGGTAGTCGACGTCGACCTCCATGTTCTGCATGGTGTCCTCGATCGCGCTGTATCGCTCCAGGAACTCGCGGCGCTCGCGCATCTTCTTCTCGACCACGCGCCGCAGGTCGGACGTGTCCGTGATGACGTACGGGGTCAGCGCGATGATGATGTTGGTCTTCTGAACCTGGCGCTCGGTATTTCGGAAGAAGAACCCCAACACCGGGATGTCACCCAAAATGGGTACCTTCTGTATGTGCTCGGTCGTCCTGTCCGACATCAGTCCGCCGATGACGACAGTCTGCTGGTCCTTGCACACGACCTGCGTCTTTGCCGTTCGCTTGGACGTCGCGGGCCCAAGGCCGTTGTAGTTCGGCGACGCCACGTCCGAGATCTCTTGATCCACGTCCAGGCGAATCATGTTGTGCTCGTTGACGCTGGGGATCAGCTTCATCTTCAGCGCGACGTCCTGGCGCTGCACTGACACCGACCCAAGGCCACCGAGGCCGCCACCGGCCGCCCCAAGGCCACCGAAACTGGGCAACAGCGCGCCCGGAAACGGCAGGTTCTGGCCGACCGAGATCTCGCCCTCCTGGTTGTTGGTGATCAACAGGTGCGGATTCGACAGCACGTTGATGTCGTTGTTGTCCTGCAGGAAGTGCACGAACACGCCGAACGACGGAATGTCCGTCGTGACCCCGAACAACTTGGTGCTGGCCGCATTGATAGCCGGGCCGAACAGCGCACCCGACAGCCCCATCAGCGCCGGATCGGCGACCAGGCTCGCCGGGCTCAGCGTCTTGTTGGCGCCAAAACCTCCCAGGACCAGGCTTTCCTTGCCGCCGACCGACTGCGGAAAACCGGCGTGGTAGTTGACGCCCACCTTGCGCGACTTGTCGAGCAAGACCTCCATGATCAGGGCCTCGACGAACACCTGCTTGCGCGGCTCGTCCAGGCGGACGATGACCTTGCGCAGCGCCTGAAAGTCCTTCAGCGTCGACACCACCAGCAGCGCGTTGGTCGCGACGTCGGGCGTGATGCGAACCTCCCCTTCGAACAGAAGGCTTTGCCCCTGCTGCTGGCCGTTCGCGCCCGTCGGCATAGGCGTCGGTATCGGCGCGGCAACGGCACCCGCACCTGACGTCGACGTGCGCTGACGCCGCGCCCCCGCCGATCCCACCACGGACACGCCCGTCACGCTGCCAAGAGTGGCCGCCAGCTCGTCGCAGTTCGCGTTCTCGCAATAGTAAATGTGCACCCGGCCGTCGCCGCCGCCTTCAAGGGGCGCGTCCAGCTTCTTGACCATGGTCAACAGCCACTCGTACGCCAGATCATTGGCGATGACGATCAGGTGGTTCGACCGATCGTCGGGAATGATCTTGGTGACCGTCATCTGCGACACCAGGTCGGTGCCCAGCTTCTTCGCCTGTCCGGGACGTGCGCCCGGTGCCGCGGGCGGCGCCGGTGCCGGCCCGATGGGCGCGCCACCGATGCCACCTTGACGTCGTCCACCGGTACCCATTTGCTGCACCTGGAATATCTCCGCCAGGCGGCTGGCCATCTCGGTCGCGGACGCGTTCTTGATCCGCAGCATCCAGATCTTGTCGGTGGTCGCCTGGGGAACGTCGATCTCCTTCAGTACGTCCATCAGCCGATCGATGATCACCGCCTGGTCGGTGACGATGATCGAATTCTGGTAGGCGATGATGTCGCCCTGCTCGCCCTTGATGCGATTGAGGACATTCGGCACCACGTCGTTGGGGTCCAGATGCTCCAGCCGAATCATCCGGGTAACGAATCGCTTGTCCGACGGCCCCTTCTCACCATCCTTGTAAAATGGCAGGTTGGTGAACTTTGCCCTGGCTGCGTCGACAATGCGAAAGCCCCACTTGCCCATGGGCTCGACCGTCAACTGCACCGATTCCAGGGCCGCCAGAAATAACCGATACGCCTCCTCCGGGGTGATCTTCTGCGGCGAGATGATCGTCACCTTCTTGCCCTGGATCTGCACGCCGCTCGGTATCAAGAACTGCGTGCAGGTAATGGCCGAGATCCAGCCGATGAGATCGCTCATCTCGCTGTCGGGTTTGAAGTTGAACTTCACATTGCGCTGACCGGCCGGCATCTTCTTGCACGAGTTGAATTCCTTCTCGCCCGGGATCTCGACGGTACCGGGCGCGTTCGCCGACGCGGCCACGGTCGTTCCCGGCGCTGGAACCGAAGGCTTACCGACACCGGTGGCGGTTGTCCCCGGCGGCAGCGGCCGTGCCCCCCGCTGCGGCACGATCGGGGTCTTGCCCGCAGGTTGTGGCGCCCGTCGTCGCTGCGCCCCGCCCGGCGAGGGCAACGGCACAATGTTCGGCTGCGCCCAGGCCAAGGGGCCCTGAACGACGGACACCATCAGGTAGCCCAGCCAGATCGCTTTGATATTCGCCTTGATGTGACTTCTCATCGAATGCTGTAGTCCTTGGTTACTTTCCCACCATTGCGTTCAAGACCGACGGACAGGTGACTTGCGGACTTGAGTTTCGAATAAACCTCGAGGGCCTTTTCCGGGCTGGTGATCTCAAGCCCGTTGATGGCCAGAATCACGTCGCCGTTCTGCATGCCTATCTTGGCGAAGGGCCCATCGGGCCGGACGCTGTACAGACGGAACCCGGCCGCCTTGCCGTCGCGAATCTCGGGCACGATGCGGGCCGATCGAGACAGCAGATTCATGTTGCCCAGCACGGCCTCCAGGGTCGCGCGCGTAATGTCGAAGGTGTTTTCGCCCGTCTTCTTGATTCCCCGGTCCATCTCGGCGGTCAGCGGATCGACGGGTTGTACCGCCGCCGCGACGGGCGCCGCCTGCGGGGACACTCCGGATGCGGCCGGCGGCTGGGAATCCAGCAGATCCAGGAACTCTGTCTTGCCGCCGTTATCGAAATAGATGCGGGTCTCTTCGATCTCGGTGACGGTCGCGCTGCGGATCTTGCTGCCCACGGCATAGGGCCCCATGGTCTTGCTTTCGGTGTCGCGCACCACGGCCACGGACCACTTCAGGCCCAGCGGCGGCGGCGAATACATGATCGCCATCAGCGTCAGCGGCATCGACGTCTTCTCCGGAGGACGGTCAACCGGCGCCCCGGCGTCCGCCTTGTCAGGCCCCGGGATGATTGGCGGACAGGTCGAACAGAAGACATTGCGCTTCAAAATCTCCTCGACCTGCTTGGCGTAGACAGGCTCGGTCGCGGCGCGGGCCATGCGCACCGCGGGTCGGAAGGACGGTGTGTTCAGGAAATACCTGGACTCGACCGCACTCGACGCGGCCCGGGCCAGCAGGATGGAGCACAGGGTGACGACCACCAGGTCGACCGCCCAGAGATACTTTCGCAAAAGGGATTCCACGGCTTAGCCCGTGGTAACAGCAACGACGGGGCCAGTGCCTCGGCGACTAATAAGCAATGCTTTCATATACTTATGTCGGCACAGGCAATGACCGGAATGCCAAAATGGCACACCCGGAAAATCGACCTCGCCAAAAGGCCAAAGGGCCCCCTTCTGCGTGACGACGAATCAGGCGCCAATGACCGGCGTGTTGTCGTCGTCCGCGCCCGCGTCCAGGTCGTCGTCGACGTCCGCCGAAACTGCGGTCAAAGGCCCCTCGCCGTCTCGTTCTTCCTCAAGACGGCGGTAGATGGTCCGGGTCGCTATGCCCAGGAGCTGCGCACACAAACGTTTGTCCCCGCCCACATGGGCCAGGGTCGAATGAATCACCCGCCGCTCGATCTCACCCAGCGGCGTTCCTATCGCAAACGTCACGCTCTTGCCGTCGCTGACGCCGCCGGTGCCCGAACGCACCTCGATGGGCAGGTCCTCGATTTCGACCGCGCCCGTGCGGCACAGAACGACCGCTCGCTCGATGGTATTTTCCAGCTCGCGCACGTTGCCCGGCCAGTCATAACGCAACAAAGCCTCGGCCGCCGGCCGGGACAGACCCGACAGACGCCGCCCGTTGCGCTCGCCGTAAAGGCGCAGGAAATGTTCGGCCAGCAAGGGAATGTCGTCGCGACGCTCCCGCAGGGGCGGCACGCGCAGGGCTATCACGTTCAGGCGGTAGTACAGATCTTCGCGAAATCGCCCTTCTTTCACGGCCGCGCGCAGATCTTGGTTGGTCGCCGCCACCAGGCGCAGGTCGACCTTGGTCGTACGCCCACCCAGACGTTCGACCTCGCCCTCCTGCAAGACGCGCAACAGCTTGACCTGCACGTGCGTCGGAATCTCGCCAATCTCGTCCAGGAACAACGTTCCCCGATCCGCCTGCAGGAAGCGCCCGTCGTGTCGCTGGACCGCGCCGGTGAACGCGCCCCGCTCGTACCCGAACAGCTCGGCCTCCAGGATGGTCTCGGGCAACGCGGCGCAGTTTACGGGGATGAAGGGCCCACCCGAACGCAGCGAATTTTCGTGAATCGCCCGCGCCAGCAGTTCCTTGCCGGTGCCGGACTCACCCAGCAGCAGGACGGTGGCCACCGACGGCGCAGCCTGCATGACCGTCTCCATCGTTCGGCGCCACGCCAGCGACTGTCCGATCAGGGTCTTCTGTCGCTGCGCTGCCAGTTGCGCCTTCAGCGACCGGTTCTCCTGCACCAGTGTGCGCTTCTCGACCGCCTTCAACACCGCCCGGACGACGTGCGCGCGCTTCAGCGGCTTCGTGACGAAATCATAAGCACCCTGCTTCATGCCCTCGACGGCGTTTTCGACGGTGCCGTACGCGGTCATCAGAATGGTCTCGGTCTCGGGCGAAACGCTGCGACTGGCCTTCAAGAGATCCAGCCCCGACATTCCCGGCATCATGAAATCCGTCAACAGGACGGACACGCCCTCGCGGCGCAAGATCTCCAGGGCGTCCGTGCCGTTGCGGGCGGTCAGAACCCGCAGCGACTCGCGCTCGAAGACCTTCTGCAAGGAATCGACAATCCCGGGCTCGTCATCGACCACCAGGATCGTCGGCACCGGCACTGGACTCGTACGCGCTTCGTCAACCATGGGATCGCCTCGCCTTTCCCTCCATCAACAGCGGTGCCAACTGCCCTGGATCGGACAACTTACTGTAATTACAGTGAATACATGACTGCCCAGTTGGCACAAACATCTTGAACTGCGCCATTGTGACATAAGGTTCGCCAGAAGGTCCACGACATTGCCACTTTGACAACTCTCCTGATGATCCCTCGCGCGGTCGGGCGTTCACGAAACTTGACACGGGACATCTGTTCCGTACCATACGGATGTTCAGTGCAGACTTGAACACGCCTGAACACGGAGGACACATGGGCCGGCTGACCTTGGTACGCGACGACGAGCGGGTCGAGTTGACGGAGCGGCAGCGCGAAATCCTGGACTTCATCAACCGGTCCATAGGCAAGCGCGGCTACCCCCCCACGCTGCGCGAGATCGGAAGCCACTTCGGCATCCGGTCCACGAACGGTGTGAATGACCACCTTCGAGCGCTCGAAAAGAAGGGTTACCTGCAACGCGATGACCTCAAGTCGCGCGCACTGCGGCCGGTAGACACGCTGGACGGTCAGATGGTCGAGGTGCCCATTCTCGGCCAGGTCGCCGCTGGCCAGCCGCTGCTTGCGGTCGCCAACCACGAGGACACCGTCAAGATCGATCGCTTCTTCATCGGCCAAAGCCGCGAAGTCTTCGCCCTCAAAGTGAAGGGCGAATCCATGATCGACGATGGCATTTTCGATGGTGATTTTGTGTTCGTCCAAAAGCAGATCGAGGCCGCTTCTGGCGAGATAGTCGTCGCCATGATCGGCGACGAGGCCACGGTCAAACGTTACTACCCCGAGGGCGACACCATCCGCTTCCAGCCCGCCAACGCCACGATGGAACCCATCTTGGTCCGCAAACGCGACTTTCGCAGCGTGAACATCCTGGGCGTTGTGGTCGGCGTCTACCGCAAGATGCACTAGCGTCCCGCGAACGCCGGCGTGCCCGGCCGTGTATTGTGATACAGCAATACTATTGCTATATAGCAAATTGATTGCTATATAGGTTAGATGCGCCGCCGCCAACTGCAGACCGATTTCGGCGCGCATTTGCGATCTGCCCGGGTGCGGGCGGGGATCACGCTGTCCACTCTGGCGGCTCGCTCTGGCGTGTCCGTGTCCAGTCTTTCTCGCTTCGAGGCGGGCGCGAGCCAACCGGGGTTCGCGGATGCCTGCTCCATCGCCCGAGCGCTGGGGACGCCGTTGCTATTCTTGGCGGACGGGCGCGATCGCACCGGCAGCGATCCACGCGATCTGATCGCCCACCTCGCGTACTGGGGACTCAACGACACGGTGCCCGGTGAGGTCGCGCTGATCGGCGAGGCGCGGCCGATCGAAGGCCTCATCGCTCTAAGCCTGACCGAGGCCGGCACGCCGAGAATCTTGGAGAGCATTCCCGCCTTGCTCCTGAAGAACGATTTTTCGGTGCAGGAACTCGAAGCCCAGGCCACGGGTACGCGCGTTCTGCACCGGCTCGGATGGCTGGCCGAGACGGCCGAATGGATCGCCGGTCAGATACCGGTCAGCCGCATCCGTCCGTCCGCAACATCCAAGCTCGGGCAGGTGCGACTGGCGGCATGGAATCGCCGCCAAGAAGAGGTCCAAAAGCTATCAAGAGGGGCGCGGTGGCCTGAAGGCTGGGACCTGTTCGGGAGGACCGCTGCTTCGGCTGAGAACGATGTCTCCCGGCGTCTGGCGAACGTTTCACCAATCGCCAGGAAGTGGAAAATCGCATACCCGACCCCGCAAGAGGACTTCCTGGCCCGCGCCCGCGACATCCTGGCCGCGCCCGAGTCAGGATAGGAGAGATGGTCGCATCCACCCGAGAATCACTGCTCGCCTACCTGGGCGTGCTCGATGGCCACCTGGTTGCAATGGGGCGTACGACTTCGTTGTACCTGTCGGGCGGTGCCGCGGTGGTACTTGCGTACGGCAGTACGGATCGGACGAAGGACGTCGATGCTTTCGTTGCCCAACGCAACGAAGTGCTGGAAGAACTGCAGGCGTGGGCGGGGCGAAACAGTGCCGTTGCCAAACGCGAGGGTTACTTCTTCGAGCTGGTCCCGCCGATTTACCCGATGGCGCCCGGAATGTTCGACAGGGCGATACCGATAGAGGGCTTGAAACTCCGGGCCATCAAGCCGTTCGCACTCGAGTTGCACGACATCATCATCACCAAGCTTGGACGCTACCACTCGAAGGATCGCTCTGATATCGAGCTTTTGACCAGAATCCCCAACTTCAGCGCCGAAAAGCTGGCGGCGCTCTATGCGCTCGCGAGGGATGACCTGAAGATGTACTGGCCGGACAAACTGGAGGCCACCGACCAGCGATTCAATCTCCTTCGCACAGCGATTCTTGGCCTGCCGCCCGAGGACTGGGGCGACGATCACGATCGATAGACGTCAAGGGCCTCGTTCGAGTCGTTACACAGCAAGAGCGCCGGGCCATCGCAAAATCGGACCCGCGCGGCGAACGAGGCAACCGCCGAAGTTGTACCGGGCCCCCCTGCCCATTCTGCGGTAGGCTTTCGGGGCAAACATGGACTCGGAGCGGCAAGCGAGTCTCCGCGGCCACCTGGGCCGTGGCGCGCTGTTTTCAGCGCTGCTACACGCCTCAGTCCTGCTGCCATTCGGCGTCCTGGCGTTCATCTTCGGCGAACAGGAAGCCGCCCAGCGGGCGGAGGAAGTCGACGTCTCCTTCCAGCCGGCAAGCGCCACTGACCTGCCGGCGGACCTGCCGAAGCTCGAAGACTTGCTGGATCCCGCGCCCAGCGAGCTGGCCGCCCAGGACAAAGAGAAGGACAAGAAGAAGCAGAAGGACAAGACAGCGCCCGAACTGGCGGCCAAGCCCGACCCCGAGGTCGCCATTCCGGAAACGCCGAAGATTCCTGAAGCGCCCAGGCCGCCCGAGCCACCGCCGCCGCCAAAAGCCCACGAAAAGGTGGTCGACCTCGACAACGACAAAGCGGTCGAGCCACCGCCCGATGCGAAGTACTTGGCGCAAAAAAACAACCGCGCCGACAAAGAAACCCGCGCCACCGATACCAATCTCGACAGGGCCCAAAAAGGAACGCAGGGATCGTCGCCCTCCGACCGCCGCGACGATCGCGTGGGGGACGACAAGGACAAGATTGCCCAGCTAGAAGACCAGAAATCGAAACTGGGACGCGCGGCCCCGGCCGTCACACCGCACGAGAATCCTGATCTCGAGAAGGTCAAGGGTTCAAAGAAATCCCTTCTGACGCTGCGAGATGCCCCGCGCATCCAGCACGAGATCACGCCCGAGACGGTGGACTCATCGCTGCCGCGCGATCCCGAGGGCCTGCGGACGCTGCCGATGGAGGGCTTACAAAGCCTGCGCGACGTCGGCGGTCGTGCGGGGCAAGCGGACAAGGTTCGCCTGCGCGTGACGGGGCAGGAATACGAGTACCTCTTCGGCGCCGAGACCGATGCCCAGCGACGGTTGGCGCAGACCGAACGGTCCAAGCACGGAGGCCACTTCACGAGCCGGCTTGGGCGTGTGCAGTCCGCACTGGAAAACTTCATCCCGGAAGTCCAGCCCGGCAATCAGACCGAACTCAACACCCGCGCGGCGCCGTTCGCGGCCTATATCGCACGGATGCACCGAAGCATTCACCAACTATGGGGCTTTGGAGTCCTCGAGGACTGGGATTCCAAGGGCACCAGCAACCCGCTGAATAATCCCGCCCTCATCACCAAACTGGAATTGGTCCTGAATGGCGACGGTACGGTCGACAAGGTCACCATGGTGCGCTCGTCCGGCTATTTGCCTTTCGACGAGACCGCGATCGATGTCGCGTTCAGCGCGGGGCCCTACCCCGATCCCCCGCGGGCGATTCGCTCTGCCAACGGCAAGATCTATGTGCACTGGACCTTCCACCGCGACGATCGCCAGTGCGCCACCTCGGGCGTCGATTACTTCATCCTGGACAACGGTCCGCCCGGGGCAGACAAGGGCGGACACGCCGCTAACCCTTTGACCGAATCGCGGCCGAGCATCAACGCGCTCAAGCGTTTGCAGCGGGGCGCGCCGACGGACACTGCCGGGCACAGGGCGAAGATGCGCGAGTTGGACGCCGCCGCCGGGGGCGAGCCCGAACCGGATCCGGTGGCCGCGCGGAGGGCAGCCCAGCAGGTTGTGCACGCCGACGATCCAGCCGCGCGGGCCGTCGCGGATCAATGGTTCGATGCCTACGCCCGCGGCGACATCCAACGAATGCTGAAGCAAGCATCGTTCCCCTTTCGTTCGTCGTCGGGGATCGCAGCCAAGAGCCGCGCCGAGCTACAAGGTCTGCTGGCGGGATTGTTGGAGGAGTCGAGCGGCAAACGCACCGTGCGCATGCTGACGCTGTATTCGTCGGCCGGGATCCGCGGCGTCGCCGGGGGATTGCCCGCGGGTTTTGACGACGGCGCCGGCATGCTGTTCGCAGTCGGTCACGCCGGCGGCGAGACTTTCGTGCTGGTCCTGCAGGCCAAGGACGGCGCCTGGCACGTGGTCGGGCTGGTCAGGCGCTGACGCCCGCGACGCGGCTACCACAGTTTTCGCAGAACAGTACCGGGATAGTAGTGCTGCAGGATCTCCCGGTAGGTCTTGCCGGCCTCCGCCATCCCGATGCTGCCGACCTGGCACAACCCGACCCCGTGGCCGAAACCGGCGCCACGAAAGGTGGCCGCCCCGCCCTCGACGCTGACGACGAACAGCGAGCTGCGAAGGCCCCCGAAGATCTGCCGAATCCGCAGCTCACCCCGGACCGTTTGCGCCCCCGCTGTCCCGATCACGCGCACGGTGCGCGCCCGCCCCGAGATCCCGCGCTCGGACACCTCGATGCCCCGCAGTTCCCCCACCTTCAACGGCGCCAGCAGTCGCCCAAGCTCGCTGGCAGACCGCGTGACCGTCCAGCGAAAGCGATCGGTGACTCCCAGGCTGGCCTGGCCACACCAGGACGGCGGTGGCGCGTCAATGAACCGCGCAACCGACGCGGCGTCGATGCCCTGAGCAAAGGGATCGGGGTCCTTGCCCCCGTCGCGGTGGCCGCGCAGCTCGGCCAGGGGCCCCATGTCGGGCCAGACATTTTCGTTGCTCTCGGTGTGGCCGCCGCAGCTGGCCGAATAGACGCTGTCAGCCAGGTCTGTTCCGCCCGGCGCGAACAACACCTCGCCCCGTGTGGCCCGCACGGCCGCCGTCGTGCGCGCGGTTTCGCGCCCGGCCCCCGCATACACCTGACAGTGCGTCTGCGAACAGATCCGGAAGGGATCGCCGGCGTGGCGCGTGCCGATCTTGGTCAACAATTCGCCGCGCGCCGCGATGGCCTGCGCCTTGAGCGCCTCGTCGGGTGCGTTGGGGAAGATCTCGGCGGGCACCAACCCCGCCAGCAACTGATCCTCGGGCACGGCGTTCACCACGGCCAGGGCGCCCAGTCGATCCACTGTCACGTAGACCCGCCCATGATAGGTGCCTGTGCCCCCGGGTTTGCCGGGACCGCCGGTCCATTCGACTCGCAAGGGCGCAGCGCCGATGCCGCTGAACCACAGGATCCCTTCGTTGCGAACCCGCGCGCCGGATTTCAGCCCCACGGCCTCGACGGTGCCGTGCGGGCGATCGACCAGCTCGGTGAAGACGCCGTGGCTGGACAGAACACCTTTGCTGGCCAGTCGCTCGGCGGCCTTTTCAGCCGCTTCCGCCGTCGGCACAGGCCCGATGCCGATAAGCTGCTCGCGCCGATCAAGGATCTCGCCGGACACACCGAACAGCGCTCCTTGCTCGAACACCCGGGCAGTTTCGCCCCGATCCCGCCACGTCTTCGCGACCCCGGCGGCTTCAGCGCCTTGGGTGGCCCGGCCGCGCCACACGACGGTCCAGTGGCGCAGCTTGGCGGGCGACGTGCCCTGCACCCTGACGTTCCAGGCATCGTCGGCCCGAAACTCCGGGCCCCCGTCGCCCTCGGGCAACAGCCGCAGACCGTCGCTGGAAGATATCGCGACGCCCGTCAGCCCGTCGGCGATGGCGACAGGCACCACCGGGAGGCCGTCCTTCGTGAAACGAAACTCGGCCGAATACAGCGCGCGCAGTTTGTCGGCGCCGGACAATTCGTCCGCGGCGCGCCCCGCGCCGACAGCCAACACCGCCACGAGGACCAGGCCCCCACCCAGACCACGCACGTGCCGGATCATCGCAGTTCGTACCGCGACAGGTGTCGGAGGTTGAGAAAGTTGATCGAGAAGTGCGCGACCACCGCGCCCGAGAGATCGCCCGACCAAATGGAAAGCTGCCCGAACAGGGCGCCGGCGAGCAGCGACGACACGGTCCAGGGCAGGTAACGCGCCTTGGGTCCAACGTGCAGCAGGGCAAAAAGACCGCTCGACAGCCACAACCCGACGACCGGTAGCAAAGCGCCCCGAAAGAACAGCTCTTCACCCAGCGATGAGGCAGCCGCCAGAACGATGATCTCGGAATTGCCGAGCGGCCCGAGGCGCGCGCGGAAGTCCTGATGCAGCGATCGGGCCCACTCGAAGCGGTGAACGGACAGACGCGAGAGAAACACCAGTCCAAGGCCAATCGCCAGGCCGCTTAGAATTCCCAATAAGGTCTCGGGATGCTGGCGCCCTTCCTGCGTCCACAGATTGGGATGCCCCCGCAGCGACGACCAGACGACGCCGGCGGCGGCCAGGCCCAAGTACAGGACAAGTACCAGCGCAGGACGTGACCAGCTGGTTCCCGACGGCCGCATGCCGGGCACGATACCAGCTGGCGCCCCGGACCGCGCGCCCCGGAATCGCGCCACAGGCCGTCCCCTTCCATATCGTTGTTTGCGACATATACCGTTGTATTTGTTTATGTTTGTGCGATTCCTGTTGGGAGTCTATGTACGCCTGACACCCCCAAACCGGCCAACTGTTGCCGAAGGCCCGCGGTGGGCGTGGTAAACGTACGCAATGGCCGTGGCGGCGCTCAGAGCCCGGCGCGCGGCAGCGCGTGTGGGCATCGACAACGCGGTGGTACGCGAGGTCGGACTGCAGAAATTGCTGTCCACCCGCGTGTCCAACCTCGAGCTCGAACCCCAGGGCGTACTGGCCGAATGCATCGATGAGGTGACCGCCGAACTGCGCGCCCGAGGCATCACCTTCGTTCCCGATTATTACCTGGGTGAGGACGATTTTTGGACGACCGACCGGGCCGTCAGCGTCAACATTCCGTGGTACCTCGCCAACGGGGTGTTGTGGCGCCTGGTGAACGATCACTTGTTCGAGTATTCGCGCGCCGAGGTGCTGATGTACCTGCGCCACGAGACCGGACATGCCATCAACTACGCCTTCGAACTGTGGCGGCGACGGGACTGGACGCAGACCTTCGGCGATTTTCGGCGGCCCTACCGCGACGTCTACAACCCCAATCCGTGGAGCCGCGACTACGTGCGGTACCTGCACCGAGCGGGCATGTATCACTACGCGCAGAAGCATCCGGATGAGGATTGGGCCGAAAGCTTCGCGGTCTGGCTGGACCCCTCGACCCGCTGGCGCCGCCGTTACCGCGACTGGCAGGTCGCCCTGGCCAAACTCGAATACGTCGACCGGATCATCGAAGTCGAGGGCGCGTGCAAGAAGGCGCCCGGCAACGTTCGCGCCGGTGTTCGGGTGCCGTACACGGACATTCGCGACACCGTCGCAGAGTTCTTCGACATCAACGACGCCGTGGATCCTGACCTGGCGGAGTACCGCAAGGATCTGCTTGAGATCTTTCCGCGCAGGCCGCGAGGCAAGGGCGGCAGCGAGCTGACCTTCACCCGAAACGCGCAGTCAGCGGCGCGTTTCATCCAGCAACACCAACCGCTGCTGGTCAACAAGCTGTCCGGCTGGATCGGTAACTCGGACAAACGAATCATCACGCGGTTCCTGCGCCAGCTTCAGGCCATCTGCACCTACGAACACCTGGTGGTGCCCGAGGCCCGGCGCGCCGAGAAGCTGGTCGACCTCACCATCATCGGTACCTGGCACGTACTGGACGGCATCCACCGCTTGAGTGGCTAGACGCCTTACCGCCCGGGCCGACCTAGCCGGCCATGCGAAGGGCCGGCGGCGAGAAAGCATCCTCGCTGAGCGACAGCGCCAGCAAAGTCGCGTCGTCGCGCCGCTCGGTCGACGAATCGACTGAACGGAAGATGTTCTGGCGCAGCTGATCGAGCCCCTCGCCGGCCCCTGTCAAAAGGCGCTGCAGGGACGCGCCGTCAAGACCGATGCCAGCGTTGTCACTGAAGGCCTCCATCACTCCGTCGGTGACCAGCAACAGGATGTCACCGGGCTGGGCCGCGACGTCCTCTTCCCGGTAAGGATCCGAGAAGGGCACCACGCCCATGTTGCCCAGGCCGAGCGGCAGCCCCGAAGCCTCGGCCAGCCTGACAACGTCGCCGTTCTTGCGCCGCAGTAACGGCACGACGTGGCCGGCGTTGCAGGCGACCCAGCGTCCCCGGGCAATCTGAAGCTGGACACACGCAGCCGTGACAAAGCGGTCGGTCATCGCCTGACTTTCGAGCCACTCATTCACGCGTTCCAGAATGCGCTTCGGTTCAAGCTTGGCGGTCGCCAGCCGACGAAATTCCGTGCTCACGCGCGCCATCAACAGGGCCGCCGCCACGCCCTTGCCGGCCACGTCACCGATCAGGGCTGTCGTGCGACCGTCGGGCAGATAGACGACATCGTAAAAATCACCACCCACCTCAAAAGCGGGGCGGTATTCAGCCACCACCCGCAGGCCACCGCGATCGCCTTCCAGAACCGGCAAAAACGATCGCTGCATCTCGCTGGCGCGAGCTAGATCGTCCTGAAAAAAATCCATGTGTTCTTGACCTCAACTCCGAGGTGTCGCCGTGGTGCTGGTACTTGTAACAGATTCACCCAAACATCGCCACGATTAAAATTGCGATCTAGAGAACATAATATTTCAATACAAATATCTGGGCGAAACCGTCGTCAGGTGTCCATGAGGACGATCCCCGCCACGTTGGCCATCGATACCTGGTCGAGGCCCTGGCGAATGATCCGTGCGCGTGAGTCGTGCGCCCGCGCCACCAGAACCAGGGCGTCGACCGCGTCCTCTATCAACGCCACATCGGCGCTGGTCAAAATGGAGGCGCCGTCCACCACCAGGTAATCGTAGCTTCCCCGCAGGCGATCCATGGCCGCCGCGAAGGTCGGTCCGTCCAGCAGGCGCCGCTGTTTGGCGTCCGGGTGAACCGCCAAGACGTGAAGATTCACCGGCTCAATCTCGGCCACCGTCCAGGGTTCATCCGATCTCTCGCTATGGACAGCTAACTGTTCGAGAAAACAGGGGGAAGGTACCATGTCGAAAAGCGAAGCCAGGGTCGGCCGCTTCAGGTTCGCCTCCACCAACAACACCTTGAACCGCCCCGATTCGGCCAGCGCCAGGGCCAGGTTCACAGCGCAGGTCGTCTTGCCCTCGCCGTTGTAGGCGCTGGTGACGGCGATGGATCGGGCATCGCCGCGTTCGGCCAGTCGGTGGCGCAGAACGCGGAAGCTGGCGGCCCGCGCCGTGGCGTCCTCACGCAGTAGACAAATGCGCGAATCAGGATCGTCCGACAACGCATGCCGCACGACACGAATATCGGCGCGCGGCACGGCGGGACGGCCCTTCCGGAAAGCCACCGGCTGCGCCACCTGCACCGCCTGTGGCTGGTACAGCACGGGCAAGCCGGAAGCGCCGGGGTCGAATGCCGAGCGTGGCGCAAAGGAATCGGCCGGCGGCGGCGCCGGGCCCGGACGCGGGTCGGGGTTGGTCCCAGGCATGGGCGCAGTCGACCGCACGGGCAGACGGCTGATCATCGGTAGATCAATCATCGTACCGGCAACCCCTTTACTTGAGCCGGGCGGACGATCGGAAGCCCCCTGGGCGCGTCCGATGACAAAGCCCCGACCCCGCGCCACGAAGCTTTGTGTCACCCGGCCAGGCTCGTCGCCAGCCGGGGCGCCGTTCGCAGGGTCCGATTCCGGCTTTTTCGGGTCAGCCACGGACACCCTATGAAATCAAAATGCGATCCAGGCGCAGCAGGCGGAGAATCGCCAGCGGCTGATCGCGGACGCCCCGGACCGTCACGGTGCCGCCGGTGGCGCGGACACGTTTGTACAAGGACACCACGGCACCGACCCCCGAGCTGTCGATGAGGCGCAAGTGCGAAAGGTCCACAACCACACTTTGAGTCCCGGCCGAGACGATCTGGTCAAGTGTGGCGCGGATGTCCGAAACCGATACCGCATCGAGTTCGCCATCGATGCGAAGCACGGTTTCTTTGCCTTCTGTGGTCGTGGAAAAGATCATCTTAAAGTGACGCCTGTAGCCGTTTGAACAAAGTCATCGTGTTCGGATGTCCGGGTGTGTACGCGACGTCGTCGACGAATGACTTGATGATGAAGACGCCCAGACCCGACTCGGGCAGCGTGCTCAGATCAGGGTCCTCGACGGCGGTGAGGTCGAAACTGGCGCCGAAGTCGCGCAACACCACGCGAATCCAAGTCTCGCCAATTTCCATCTCGACACGAATGACGCCGGGCTCGCGGTCGCGGTAGCCATGCAGGGCGATGTTGTTGTACGCCTCGCCCACGGCGGAAACCACGTGGGCTGAGAAACCATCAGCAGCGGTCTTCTCGGCGTTTGCGCCGATGGCAAGCTTGCACACCGCCGACAGCGTTCGTAGAACGACATCGCGGTAACCGATAATGCCGGGTACCTCGAGTTGGATGACGTCGCGCCCTTCCACGACGCCCCACTGTAACACGCCCTCGCCCACCCTGTGAGGCACGCCTGTGCGGCGGCCCAACATACGCACCGAGCTGGCTGTCAGTGCCACGCGCACCCGGGCCACCGGAGCGGATTCCGCCGCCGGACGAACCGCCAACGAGGTGGCCCGCGATGTCGTCGTCACGTCTTCCTTTTTAGCCCAGGTGCTCCGCAACTATCTACTTCTCTTTTGACGCATTGCCTAGATAACCCTGACCGGTGGGGGCGGTAAACGGTAGTCCCGGAACTGGGCCGGATTGCCCGACCGCCCGTCCATCGCGGCGCGTGCGATGTTGAACATCTCGCGAGCGGTCACGTAGTGAAGAACCCAGCGCTTGCCGTCGTTGAAGCGGGTGGTGAGCGCGCTGTGCATGAGTCGCCCTCCTGCACCCAGCAACGATGCCCCTTGCTGCTCCGGCGCCCCGTGCGTGTGAACCTTCACGAAAACCCAGTCGGGGCGGCCCTCGACACCGATGGCCTGCTGAACCCACGTGCGAACCCGATCGAGACCGGCGGGATCCCTGGCTGTAATGGCGCCGTTCTCGATCCGGATCGGACTTCGAAGACGCGGCCGCAAAGCCAGACCAAGCGGCCCTTCGATCATCAGGATCCGATCGTCCCGCACCTGACCGACGCGGGCCCGTTCGCCGCCTTCGTAGCAACGGGCACGGGTGAGATCGCCGGTGGGCCAATAGATCTGGTTGACGATATCCGGCTGCGCCTCGTCCGGTGCGGCCGGAAAGGTGAAGTCCGCGTAGCAGCCGGTCTCGAACAGCAGCGGCAGTTCGTCGTCCACCCCGCACTGTCGCCCGTCGGCGCGCGCGTTTGCGAGTGCCCAGTTCCCGTGGATGAAACCGTAGCGAATCCGGCCATCGGGATCGCGACTGAGGTGGCCGTGCGACGCGAATATGCGCAAGTAGTCGGCAATTTTGGCGCGCAGCTGGTCGCGCGTGTCGCCGTCATGGTGAAGGTGCAGTTCGACCTCGCCGAATCCCGCACGTGCCAGACCGGCCAGGGAATCGAGAAAACCCGGGGTGTATTCCTCGCCGGGGAAAAAGAAACTGTGCTGTGGCGGGCGCCCGTCGGCATCGCGAAATTCGCGGGCCAGCGCGGGATAACCTTCTTCCCATGCCTGGACACGAACCTTGCCTTGCGCGACGTCGGCCTTGCCCCACAACGGCTCGTAGTGATCGCACAGCGCAAACAGCAAGTGGCGGGTTCCGTCGAAGCGGGGGGCGCGCGCGCGGTGAATGACATGCCGGACGTAGCCCCGCACCCAGGTCTCAAGATGCCTTTCCTTCAGCCCGTCGAACATCGCCCTGGATGATAGCCGCTTGCCCCTCAGGCAACCAGAATCACGCCGAGTACGCGCGACGGTGACAGGCTGTCCCGCAGGCGAGCGAGGGTCTTCTCGGTGGTCCGCCCGGCACGCCCGACAATCACCACGCCCCCCACCAGATCCACGGCCTCGCTTTGCTCGGACGTCACATCCATCCCGGACAGATCGAACAAAACGCGACTGAATTCGCTGCGAAGGTGCGGATTGGCTTGCTCGAGGGTGCGCGGTATCTGCCCGCTGCTGCCCCGTACCAACGTCACTTCCGTGACATTGCGAGAACGACTGACCGCCAGAACATCACCCTCGGCGCCGGGGCCGCGTTCGGCGGTGGCGGCACCGAGGGCCTTCCAGTCCGCCCAGGGTGCGACCAGGGCGACGCGTTCGCCCAACTCGCCGAGGGCCCGCGCGAGGTGACGGGCCAAGGGAAACAGCGGCGTATCGAGATCCACAGGAAGCAAGCCGAAGCTGGCGTGCCCCTTGCCGACCAGACGACGGGCCAGCGGGAAATAGGCCAGGTCTGGCCGATCCGCACCGTCGGCCGCATCCGCGCCGTCGGGCGGCGCGCCCCCATCAGGTGGCAGGCCCATTCCTTCGGTTTCCGGTATATTGAGCCCGTGACACGAGACGCCGGGACCGCACAAACACCGTGAGACGCTCCGTCAGTATTGCCAAGCGCATCCTGGACGTGGCGGCGTCGTCGTTCGGTCTTGCCGTCACCCTTCCCTTTTATCCCGTGATCGCCGCGGCGATCTACCGCGAGTCGCCCGGGCCGATATTTTTTCGTCAGCGCCGGGCCGGCGAGTTGCTGGGATCCGACCCCGGGTCGAAGCACCAGTTCCGCTTCAAAGAGTTCGAGATGTTCAAGTTTCGAACCATGCGACCTGATGCGGAGGCCAACACCGGCGCTGTTCTGTCAGGCGAGAACGACGACCGCGTTACCCGGGTGGGGACCTTTCTGCGGCGCAGCCGCCTGGACGAGTTGCCGCAGCTGTGGAACGTCCTGCGTGGCGAAATGAGCCTGGTCGGCCCGCGGCCCGAGCGCCCCGAGCTGCTGAAGGATCTAGCGGTCGCCATTCCGTTCTTCGAGGAGCGAACCCGCGGCGTGAAGCCGGGCCTTACGGGCCTGGCGCAGATCTCACTGGGGTATACGGGACGCCCATCCCCGGGCAGTGAACTCGCCCAGCTTCACGATTCGCTGTCCAATCCCTTCAAGGTGCCCGGGGCGGAGGGCGCCCTTGCCGACGACATGAGAATGAAACTGCTGTACGACTGCGCGTACGGGATGGCGATTGAAAATTTTTCGTCGTTCGTGCGGATGGAGCTGTCCATCCTTGCCAAGACCCCCCTTGTGATGTTCAAGCGCCTGGGCCGCTAGCGGCGTTGCCCCCGGACATGGCCCTCGTCGCGATGATCTCGCTGGCCGTCCTGGCCTACACCTACGCGGGATATCCAGTGTTGATCAGCATTCTGGCCCGCACGCGACCGCGGCGCGCGCTGCCCGGCGTCTCGTTCGAGCCGACGGTGTCGGTCTGCATTTCGGCGTACAACGCGGGCGCGCTGATCGAGCGCAAGCTGGCAAGCACGCTGGCGCTGACCTACCCCGCCAGCAAACTTGAGGTTCTGGTCTATTCCGACGGCTCGACCGATGACACAGACGCCCGCGTGCAGGCGTGGGCGGGGCGCGACGGGCGCGTGCGGTTGCTGCGCGGCCAGGAGCGTCTGGGCAAACCGACCGGGCTCAACCGCATGCGCGAGGCCGCGACCGGTGACGTGCTGTTGCTGACGGATGTGCGCCAAGATCTGGAATCGGGCGCCCTACGCGCCCTGCTGACGGCGCTTGCCCCCCGCGAGGTCGGCTGCGTTTCCGGTGAATTGGTGCTGCGGGGCAATACCGGGGCGGGCCTTTACTGGCTGTACGAAAAATGGATTCGCCGTTCGGAGTCGCAGTTCCGCAGCACGGTCGGCATATCGGGCTCCATCGCAGCCGTGCGACGGGCGGACATGCCCGTGCTGCCGCCTGACATCCTGCTGGACGACATGTGGATCCCCATGACGCTGCGGTTGCAGGGCCGCCTTGTCACCTTTTGTGACGACGCCCTGGCCTACGACGAGGCCTTCGACGACGGTCGTGAATTTCCTCGCAAGGTCCGCACGCTGGCCGGCAACTATCAGATTTTCGCGCGGCTGCCCCAGTTGCTTGTGCCCGGGGTCAATCCGTCGTGGTTCGAAATCGTGTCGCACAAAGTGCTGCGGCTGGCCTGTCCCTGGGCGCTGATGGCGTTGCTGGTGTCGTCGCTGCTGGGCGCACGCGGGCCCGTGTCGGCGGCGGGGAACGCGATGGCCGCGCTTGCGGGGGCCCAGATTCTGTTTTACGCGGCGGCGGCGCTGGGGCGACGCGCCGGGCGGCTAGGTGGGCTTGGCCGCACGTTCGTGGTTCTCAATGCGGCCGCGGTGCTGGGTCTGTGGAAGTTTCTCGGCGGTCGCCAGAAGATCACCTGGTAGGCCCGCTAGAATCCCTTCGAGCGCACGTACGCGAAGACACCGACGACGTAGACGCAGCTGAACACCGACAGGGCCACGACGTCCTTCAGCCTCAGGCGCACCTGAAATTCGGGCACGTGGCGCCGGACGGCCAGGTAGAACGCGCCGCAAGCGCCGAAGACGATCCACATCAGCATGTGGTACGCGAGCGAAAGAAACTGGCCTGCCACCATCAGAACGCACAACGAGGCCAAAAGGGCACGCGCCCATTCGCAGGCCACCTGCGCCTCGGGCCTGTCGCGGAACGTCCGCAGGGCGGTGAGCATGGTCTTGAAACATGCGTACGGGATGCACAACCACAAGACCAGGCCGGGCAGACCCATTTCGGCCAACACCAGGATGAAGGTGTTGTGCGCCGTCAGGTAGTGATTCTGGGTGAACTGCGCGTAGCCGACGCCCCACAGCGGGGATGATCGAAACATATCCAGACCGGCACCCCAAGCCTCCAGTCGCTCCAGGGTCGATTCACTGGCTTCCTCGCCGCCGCGGCCGCCCAGCAGCAACACCGGCGCGGCGAACAGGGCGCCGGCCAGCCAGCCCTTCCAGCCCAGGCCCCGCCCGTACATCACCAACATGGCGACAATCACGATGATCTGCCCCGTCCTCGATCCTGTAAAAACCGTGGCGCCAAGGACCAGTGCCACCAGCGGAACCATCACCACGCGACGGACCCACTTGCGCCGGCGACCGAGAAACGTCAGGGCAAGCGGCAAGCCGCCGGCAATCGCCGTCGACATTTCGTTGGGATCTTGCAGAAAGCCCCGGTAGCGCACCCGGCCGCCGCCGATGGACGTCGTCCCAAGCCAGCCGGCCTTCTCGCATTGGTACTCGCTTGCCGAATCGCCCCCCGGATAGCAGTCGCGCGGGGTGGTACAGGGGCGGCCGTCCGGCGTGCCGGCGGCGTCGGTTTCCACGGTTCCCGCAATGACCATGCACTGGAACTGACTGGTTCCCTGGTCAAGCCCGAGCAGCGCCAGAAACACGGCCAGCACGGCGAGCGTAGCCATCAACCCCTCAAGCGCGCGAAAACTTTGTCCGCCGTACGACAGGATCAGCAGCAGCAAGACCTGAAACGTGAACGCCACCGTGGTCTGCAAGAAGGTCGCGGGCGCCGCCAGAATCGCCGTCACCACCGCCCACAGGTACGTCAGCAACACGGCCGGCAGATGCGGCGTGTTGCGCAGAAGGCCTGTCCGCAGTCGCAGATCGATGGCAACGCCCAGAAGGCCGGCGACATTCAGCATTGTCATGACCGGAAGCGTCTGGAAAAACGGAATGATCTCGTGCAGCCGCGTGTAGCAGGCGACGGTGATGAGAATCGCGGCAGGAAGGGCGAACATTGGGCGTTTTGTGATATGTGATCGGGCGTGCTTCGGTTAGCCGCTGTGTTATCTGTGACCCTGGGTATTGTCGGATGCGCGGCGACGCTGCCGTCTTACGACTACGGTACCGAACCCGACCCCCGCAAGCAGGATTACGTCATCGGCCCCGGCGACGT
This sequence comes from Myxococcales bacterium, assembly GCA_025350815.1. Lineage (GTDB taxonomy): Bacteria > Myxococcota_A > Polyangia > Fen-1088 > Fen-1088 > JANXXE01. The sequence goes on from JANXXE010000097.1 coordinate 29,869, forward strand.
CCTGCGGGTCAATGTGTGGCAGAACGCCGACCTCACGTGCGAGGCGACGGTGCGGCCCGATGGAACCATCACGATGCCGCTGATCGGCGAAATCAGGGGTGCGGGCAACACCGCCACACAGGTACGCGACGGGATCACAAAGCGCCTGGCCGCATTCGTCAAACAGGACGCGATCGTTGTGGTGTCGGTGCAGGCGGTCAACAGCTATCGATTTACGGTGTCGGGGAACGCCGAACGCGCCGGCATGTTCTCGGCGTCGCAGTTCATCACCCTGACCGAAGCACTGGCCCTGGCCGGCGGGCCCAACCGATTCGCCAACCAGAACGACATAGTCATCATTCGCAAGGCGGACGGCGGCTTTCGGCGGATCCCGATCAACCTCAAGGCGATTCTGTCCGGCCGCGCACCCGAGATGAACATCGTGGTGCTGGCCGGGGACACGATCTACGTGCCCTAGGTGGGCGCGCGCGGATTTCATCAACGCATCATACTCTCATCAACATGACTGATTCGCCCCCCACGTCGCCCTCCACTTTTGGTCCGCACGTTCTGGACCTGGACCTTGCCGCAGAAGCCGATTTCATTGCCACGCGCCTGCGCGAACACGCCGGGACGCTGAAACGCAGGGGCGTCGTCGTGGCGGTATCGGGCGGCATCGACAGCTCGGTGTCGTGTGCGCTGGCGGTCAAGGCCTTCGGCAAGGACAGGGTATTCGGACTGCTGCTGCCCGAGACGGATTCGTCACCGACCAGCGAGCAACTGGGGCGGCGCGTGGTCGAGGGCCTGGGCGTTGCGTACGAGGTTCACAACATCGCCCCGACGCTGGCCGCGATCGGTTGTTACCGCATGCGCGACGAAGCGATCCGTCAAGTCTTCCCCGACTACGCCGACAACTGGAAGAACAAGATCATCATCAGCGGCGGCCTACAGGGCGGTTTCAACCACTTCAAACTGGTCGTGCAGGCGCCAGGGGGACCGCTGCAGGAGATGCGCCTGCCACTTAAACAGTATCTGCAAATCCTGGCCTCGCAGAGTTACAAGCAGCGGATCAGAAAGACCGTGGAATATTTCCACGCCGACCGCCTGAACTACGCGGTCATCGGCACACCCAATCGGCTTGAGTACGATCAGGGGTTCTTCGTGAAGAACGGCGACGGCGCGGCGGACATTAAGCCCATCGCCCACCTTTACAAGACGCAGGTTTACGCGATGGCGCGCCACCTGGGCCTGCCGGACGACATCTGCCGGGTGCGCCCCACGACGGATACCTACAGCCTTGAGCAAACCCAGGACGAATTCTACTTCGCCCTGCCCTACGAGCAGATGGATCTGGCGCTGTGGGCCCACAACCACGGACTGCCCGAAGGCGTGCTGGCCGAGGCACTGGGGATCTCGGGGGAACGTGCCGGATTCATCTACAAAGACATCCGCGCCAAACGCGAAGCCACCCGCGCCTTGCATTCACGCCCGCTGCTGATCCGCGCGGTCGCTGAAGTTCATCCCCACGCTTGATCAGAAGAGGGCGGATTCGGTCAGCGCCTTGAGGCGACTTTCGATCTGGATCCCTGCCGGGACGTCGCCGAGGACGCGATACGCCTGGGCCAGAACGTCGAGGAGATTTCGATCCAGGCCGTCACGACGTTCCGTCTCGCGCAACACTTCGACACTTCTGCCAGGCTCGCCCGCGTCGAGATAGCCTCGGGCCCGCATGAGGGTGTCGCGGCGCCGAAG
>JANXXE010000191.1 GCA_025350815.1 Myxococcales bacterium
CGGGCTTCGGCCGGTACTGCGCGGGCCAGCGGCCCTGGTCGCGCACACGCGCCATCGCGGTCACCTCAACCCAGCGATCGATCAACGCAAAGATCGCCGTTTGCGACAGCGGCCCCTTGCGCAACTCGTCCCACCGGCAGCGCGCGGCGTTCAGATACGCAGGGTCTTTCCAAAGCTTCGGCCAGATGGCCGGCACCACGCCCGAGCGGGGCGGTTTCTTGTATGACCAACCCTGCGGCAACTTCTGCATGCCCTCGTCCTCGCCGAACGTCAGGTCCAGATCCCAGATGGGCCCGGCGAAAAGCAGGCCCCCCTTCGAAGTGGGTTCCTTGGTGTAGTAGGCGCTCTTCAGATAGCTAGTGCGTGTCGGGGAATTCGGGTGGGACTTCCGAGAAACCTGGCGATGTCGTGGGTAGGGAAAGCCGAAGGGGCGCAATATTCTGTCGAAAGGGGATCGACAGATCGCTCGCAAAATGATCAATGGAGGACGTGACCTTGGAGGGCACGTTCCATGACGAAGCACGCGAAAGGCGGAAATCGCCAACGAGATCTCATTCCCCGGGCGCAGAAAACCACAATCGCATTGGCGCAGGATCACCCGATGGTGGTTCTGACAGACGCGCTGGATTGGACGGAGATGGAGGTCAGGGCGGAGAAGATCCGCGCGAAGAAGCTGAAGAACGCAGCCGGGCGACCGCCGCACCTGCGCGCGTTGCTGGGAGCGGTTACGGTGATGGCGGTGCGGCGGCTGCCGTACCGCGAGACGGAGGAGCAGATCCGCTATTACGCGCCTGCCCGCTACCTGTGCGGGCTGACGGAGACGGAGTGGACACCGGACTTCACGACGATCCAGGATTTTTCCCAGTTGCTGGGGGAGGACGGCGTCAAGCTGATCAACGAGTACGTGGTTCAACTGGCGGTGGAGCTTGGCCTTGCGGATCCGAGGCTCGCCGTCGCCGACACGACGGCGCAGGAAGCGGCGATCACCCATCCCACCGAGGTGGGCCTCCTCGCCAGCTTCCTTGCGTCGGTGGTGTCAAACGCGCGAACCGCGGGGGTAAAATTCAAGGGCTTTCTGGCGAAAATGGGTTCGAAGATCAAGGCGGGCAAGAAGAAGGTGCGGGCGCATCACCTGTTCGCCAAGACGCCGGATGCAAGACGCCGGATCCTGGTGGAGTTGACCAAGATCGTCGAACGGCTCACGGGACAACTGGGGAAGGCCGTCGAGGCCGCAGCCGACACGGGCCGGCAACTACACGGCCACGCAATGGCAGCCCAGAACAAGCTATCCAACCTGCATCAGACCATGATGAAGCTGCTGCCGCAGATCAGGCACTGGATCAAGACCGGCCACGTGGCAGTCGGCAAGATCATCAACCTGCACATTCCCGAGTTGTACTCGATCGTGCGGGGAAAGGTCGGCAAGGGGGTGGAGTTCGGTCTGTCCTGGGGAATCACGCGACTGCAGGGCGGCTTCATCCTGGCCACGATGGGCACCACCAGGTCGGACGTTCAGGACACGAAGTTTGCGGTGCGAGCCGCAGAGGATCTGGCCGCGCTGTTCGGCAAGGCGCCGAAGAGCTACGCGTACGACCGTGGCGGACACAGCGACGAGAACATCAAGCGATTGCGCGCTATCGGAGTGCGCAACGTGGGACTGGCCCCCCGGGGACGCGCCGAGTGGCAGGTCGATGGCAAGATTCGGGACAAACTGATCAGAGAGCGAGCGCAGGTCGAAGGGTCGATCGGAACAATCAAGGGTCAAAAGTACGGCTTCAATCGCCCTGCGGCTCGATCAGCCGCCATGATGGGCGTGTGCGGCCAGCGTGCCGCCCTCGGCGCCAACCTGGCCAAACTCGTTCGAGGATTGGCGAAGCCCGCCAGGGCCGCGGCCGGGTGAGCCGCCGAGGCAATTGGAATCGCGGAACCGGGCACGCCAGCCCCTGCCGCCCACGTTGCCGCACGAGTCCCGCCACCGCCCGCGCCGGGTTTTGCCCACCCGAATTCCCCGACACGCACTAAATAGCTCCGGGCCTGATCAGCTAGCTTTCCGGGTTTCCGGACGCGAGGTGATGCGGGCCAAAGAGCGGCGGGGGTGTGGTGTGCCGGTTTGGGGGCTGCTCGCTTATGCGCACTTCGTGCGCGGCTCGCTGCGATCGTCGCCTACGGTCCGGCCGCGGCGGCCGTACCCGGCTCCTTACGCCCCCCAAAAC
>JANXXE010000041.1 GCA_025350815.1 Myxococcales bacterium
CTGGCCACGGGGTCGGTCCGCCACAACCTCGGACTACTATCCCGCTTCTTCGGATGGGCGATCGAGAGCGGCCACGCGCAGATCAACCCGGTGAGGATGGTGCCGATGGGGCGGCGGCCCCAACGGCAGATCCGCCGCGACGTTCCGTGGCTGGCTGACGATGGCGCTGTGGTGGCCCTGATAAAGGCGTTGCCCGAGCCGATCAACCTGATGCTGTACCTCGGGAACCGCTCGGGCCTGCGCACGGGTGAGATCTGCGGCCTGCGGATGGGCGACATGGACCACCTGCGCGATGGAGCGATCCGAGTGCGGTACTCGTATGACGGCCCGCTCAAGGAGGACAAGCGTCAGACCGGCAAGGTGAAGTGGGTTCCCGCGGCGGACGATGCGGAGGCGCACTTGGGCGTCTGGCTGAAGCGGCGCAGGCTGCAAGGCGCGGGATTGGAGGACCTGGTGTTCCCGGCGCCGTCGTCGCGCCGGCCGCGCACTCTGCCCTGGACAGGATACCGGCGGGAGCACATCGACCTTTGCTGGGACACGGCCCGCGATAAGGTGAACAAGGACGCGCGCGAAACCGGTGCCAAGCAACCGCCGATCCCGGAAGCGATGACCTGGTACGAGGCCACCCGCCATAGCTTCGTCTCGCGCACCCTGAAGGCGGGTGCGTCCCTCGATGAGGTGTCGGCCGCGGTCGGGCACTCCAGCCCCGTCGTCACCAAGGAGAACTACGACCATTTCGTGCGCAAGACGTTCTCGCGGACGTTGACGGCTGGACTCTCGAAGGACAAAACCAAATGATCAGAAAACGGTGCCGGCGCTGCCAGCCGAAGGTGACAACAGCACGCCACGACCACACGAACGCCGTGCACCTCGACCACCACGGGCGCGCTGCTGATCCCCGCCGTCGCCACGCGCAGGACGCGGGACAGTCTTATGTCGGTCCGCCGACCTGGTCCAGGAACCGCGTCTCCCTGCCGCACCCCCTCCGCCCTACGCACCTTTACGCCCCAGTAACAAAGCTGGTGCGACGAAAAGTCACGCCCCTCGGCGAACTTCACTGCGCTCAACCCGCACTTTTTCCATTCGTCAACTCGCTCGGCCCACGTCCCTGCATTCGCCGTGGCCCCAACGATGGACCATCAGATCGTCATTGCTAAGCACCGGTCCGTGCAGCTGATACCGAACTCGGCCGGCGAGTGGTAGTCGATCGACGAATGCATCCGGGTCTGGTTGTAGAAGACCTCGATGTAATCGAAGATCTTTTCCTTGGCGCTGGCCGGGCTGTCGAAGTGCTCCCCAAGTTCAGTCTTCAGGGTGCTGTTCCAGCTTTCCATGGCGGCGTCGATCGAGGTGCCCAACTGTTAAGACAGTTGACACCAGAATCGAGTTATTTCAATCTGTTACGAGTCAACTCTCTTAGCAGCTAAACAGGTCGGCCGTCTTAACAGTTGAACAGGTCGGCCTCTTGACGGTAGGCACTTCTCGGCAGCGGCGATGCGATGCGGTGTTGTGCTTGCGGGCCTGTACTTGGATCCCCGGTTCGGGCCCCTGGCTCAGGGCTCCCGGCGCTTCGATGTTCAACGCTTCGAGCGTCGCGACGGGCTTGCCGTGCGCTTTCGCGGCATCTTGCTCGCACCTCGAAGAAACTCGATCGCAAGGGTGGAGTACCGGGTCGATGGACTCGATCAAGTCCGAGACCTCTGTGGCCGCTGCCCGGCCGGGCGGTCCAAGAGCAACTCGTCGAGCGACAGTCCGAGGACCTGGGCGATCGGACCATGAGGCCTGCCCGAAGGCATTCGTTCGTCGCGCTCGAGGAAAGGTACTGGTGGTCGGACATACCCACGAAGCCTTCAGCGCGCGCTGGCAACGAGGGCTTGGATCTGAACCCGGGCGCCCTTTTCTGGAGCGCCATGACCTTCCACCGAGGTCGGGGGCGTTCTTCGTAGCGGACCGAGGCGTCCCGTCGGACGGTACCTTCGGAATCCTGGCACTACCGGCGTTGACGTTCGAAATCCGTACGGCGCTCAGGTCGGATCTCGCCGAAAAGGATCAATCAGCAGCGGCGCGGGGGCGATCCCGGCGCGGACGCGTGCGCAGCGGCGCCCCTGAGCATCCCCATGACCAGTCCGCGGTCGCCACGACCTGCTCGACCTCGTCGAGATCTCCCGGGAGCTTCGCCGCCAGGCAGTCCGGCAACAGGCTGAACGTCGTCTGGCCCGACGGGCAGTACCACCGCGCCACCCGCATCCCGTCCGGGATCACCCGACCATACGTCCCGAGGCGCCGGAAACCGCATCCCCCGGCCGGATGCGGCGGACACGCATCGAGGCTTGCCTGTCGCGACGCTCGAAGCGTTGAACATCGAAGCGCCGGGAGTCCTGAGCCATGGGCCCGAACCGGGGATCCAAGTACAGGCCCGCAAGCACAACGCCGCATCGCATCGTCGCTGCCGAGAAGTGCCTACCGTCAAGAGGCCGACCTGTTCAACTGTTAAGATGGCCGACCTGTTTAACCCTTAGGAGAGTTGACGCGTAACAGATTGAAATGACTCGATTCTGGTGTCAACTGTCTTAACAGTTGAACCAAGGCGCTGGCGCGCCAGCTCCGGACTTGATCATCGTCGAGGTGGCTGAGATTGCGACCATCGGTTGACCCTGTGACCCCCGGCGCCCGATGAGCGGGCGCCGAGAGCCACAAGGAGACGATCCCTGGGTGCTGGCGCTCGAGACCGGCGACATCGACGGTAAGGCCGGGATCATCCACGTCCGACGGGGGAAAGGCGGACGTCCGCGGTTGGTGATGCTGCCGCGAATTCCTATCCAGCAGCTCGGTCACCCATCGCTGGTTGGGCGCTGCCGCCGTGAACTTCCTGTCGAGTAGATTGGTGACCACCGGAAGATGATGGTCGCTGTCGGTGGTGCACTGGTACCGCCGACGGTGGCGGCCG
>JANXXE010000062.1 GCA_025350815.1 Myxococcales bacterium
AACCCTGGTGCCGGTGTGGCCGGGCGCCAACTGGTTCGAACGCGAGGCCTACGATCTATACGGCGTGCGTTTCAAGGGTCACCCGGATCTGCGTCGCATATTGATGTATCCCGAGTTCGAACCAGTTGGCGCCCGGCCACACCGGCACCAGGGTTTCGATGTTGGCGTCATCCTCGGAAACGCCGCCGTACAGGCGGACCCTGTGCTTCTTCGCGACGGAATAGACGTGCAACACGACGTCGAAGCGCGGCTCGGTGCTGAAGCGATCGACGCACGTCAGATCGGTAAACATGTTCATGTCCGTCGCCGGATCGTCGCGCAGGAAGCGGGCGACCGTCTGCCAGGCATCCCGCCGTACCCGTGCCCATTCGTTGCCATGCTGCGAGCCGGTCTGCAGGATCTCGCCGGCGCCGAACTTCTGGCCCAGCCGATCAAGAATAAGCTGCGCCATTATCCTTTGGCCGCCGCTGTCGAACGAATGGAGGCCAGAGGTACGTCGAAGCCCTTCTCGGCCTTGAGGGTGATCTGGCTGTGTCCTTCACCGCGCTGAATGCGGTCCATCAGCATCATCAGGCCGTCCAGCACCTGTTCGGGGCGCGGCGGGCAGCCGGGGATGTAGACGTCGACGGGCACGCACTGATCGGCGCCCGGCATGGTCGAATAGTTCTGGTAGAAGCCGCCCGTCGAAGCGCAGACGCCGAAGGCGATGACCCACTTCGGCTCGCACATCTGATCGTAGATACGGCGAAGGGCCGGTCCCTGGCGTTCCGTGATGGTGCCAACGATGAACAACAGGTCGGCCTGCCGGGGTGAAAAACGCGGGAACTCGGCGCCGAAGCGCGCAAGATCGTATTTCGGCGCGGCCGTCGACATGAATTCCATCCCACAGCACGCCGTCACGAAGGGATAGCCGAACAGCGAGAACTTCTGCGCCCACTTGATGGCCTCGTACAGCCGTCCCGTGTAGATCTCAAGACCCATGGATTGCTACTCCCATCCGATGGCGCGCTTGCGCCACACGTAGGCCAGCGCCACGACGAGAACGGCCATGAACACCATGACGCCGCCGAGACCGAAGAAGGACACGCCCGCGGTACAGACCCCGTCCTGCAGAGGTCCAAGGCACGACAACTTTCGGTAGTTGACCGCCCACGGGTACAGGAAGGCGGCCTCGATGTCGAAGACCAGGAACATGATCGCGACCTGGTAGAACTTGACCGAGAAGCGGGCGCGCGGACTTCCGATGACGTCGGAGCCCGCCTCGTAGGGGATCTGTTTCGCCTTGGTGGGGCGGTGCGGGCCGACGTGCTGGGCCACCATGGTCAGCAGCAGCGCCATGCCGACCCCGGCCAGAATGGCGAGCGTTGCGGCGATGTAATCGGAGGTCATGTGTGCGCCGGAGGCAGTCCACCCCAGGGTGACGCCGGCGACGGGATTTATAGTGGTTACCGGTCCCTACGTCAATTCCGAAACGGCCCGCGCGCGCCGCCGGCGACGCGACCATGTTTGACTTAAGGTGAATGCGTTTCTATACCTTGGCACCTGATGCGGGCCATGCCGAGACGATCATCCGTGCGCGGGACCTTGAACTTCTTGCTGCTGCTGGCAGCGGCGTGCGCCAAGAACACCTCTGACATTTCGGCTGCCAACGCCGCACCCACCACGGCGGCGGCGCCCGCTGCCACCGCTGCCGCCGGTGCCACCGCTGCGCCCGCGGCGCCCACCGAGGACAGCACGCCGCCGCCCGGCGTGGATATGTCCAAGCTGGACGAATTCGAGCGCAAGGTCTTCTTCCGCATCGTCAACAAGGAGCCATCGGCCTGCGGCAAGGCGCACAGCCTAATCTTTTCGGCGAAGAACGATCGGGCGTGCCGCAAGTCCCTGTATGCGGTGAAGTACGTCGCGCGCATGGTGGATTCGGGCTACACCGATTCCGAGGTTGGCGAGGCCCTGAGACAGCGTTTTTCGGGGGCGCCGCCGAAGAAGATCGACGTCGCGGACGCACCGTTCAAGGGCAATCCCAGCGCACCTGTTGTGCTGATCGAATTCGTCGACTACGAGTGCCCTCACTGCAAACGGGTGCAGCCGGTGATGCGCCAGGTGGTCGACGAGTTCAAGAGCGAGGTGAAGGTGTATTTCAAGCACTACCCGCTTGGCGGTCACACCAATTCGCGTCTGGCGGCCGAGGCCGCCGTGGCGGCGCAGAAGCAGGGCAAGTTCTGGCCCTACAACGAAAAGATCTGGGCCAACGCTGATAGCCTGACGCCCGCGGCACTGGAGCAGTTTGCCAAAGACGTCGGCCTCGACGTCGCCAAGTGGCGAAAGGATCTTGAGTCGGCGGAGGTCAAAGGCCGCGTTGAAAAGGACCATGCCGAGGGCGGTGCCCTGGGCCTGCAGTCGACGCCGACCATCTACCTGAACGGGCGCGAATACACGGACCATCGGGACATCGAAAGCCTGCGCGACTGGATCAACGAAGAGCTGGGTCGCTAGTTCCGCACGACGCCGCGCGCCATTACGACGAGCTGCGTTTTAGTGTCTGACTCAACCCGCCGAAGGTGTGGGGAGCAACATGAGAACGCAGAGCGCCATCTTCGCTGCACTGGGATTTTGGGCCGCCGTCGCCTCGACCGGCATTGCAGCTGCGCAAGGGAATCAGACCTCGCCACCGCCGGCAGCACCGACCCCGCCGCCGGCACCACCGACGCCGCCACCGGCCGCCGCACCGATTCCCGATCCGACGCCAGCCACGCCGAAGACGCCTGCCGCGGAGGCCCCACCGGCCGCGCCACCGACGGCTGCGTCCCCCGCAACGGCCCCGGCGCCCGCATCCACTAGCGAGCCTCCGTCGGCGGCCCCGCCCTCCGCAGAAAATCTGCCCTCGCAGGGCGGTGCCGAGGACGCCTGGGCGCGTCCGTTCTTCATCAAGGGCGACCTTTCCAACTTTGCGCTGCGACCGCTGACCCGCCGCAACTTCATTGGCGTCGGCGGTGGTATCAGCGCCCTGCCCCGCGACGCGAACACCGCGCTGAATTCGTTCTTTCTTACCGTCGAGCCGCAACTGGACGTCAGCAACCCGAAGTACAACTGGAAGCTGGGCCTCGGAGCGCCGCTGCAGTTCGAGTTGCTGGATACCCGCGGGGCGTTTGAGGTCTGCGTGGGCAAGGCCCGTGCCTCGAAGACGGCCGGCGGGACCGAAGCCACCATCGGTGCGGAGACCGCCCAGTGCGTCGGCCAGCAGAAGGATCGGGCGACACAGAACCTCGGCAAGCTTCGCCGTGCGGACTGGGACCAGGCGTCTGACTTCGCGAAATTGATCCGTTACGCGGTGGTCGGCGGACAAGAACAGCCGTTTTATCTAAATCTGAGCCGCCTTTACGACCAGTCACTGGGCCACGGCACCGTCATCCGCCAGTACAACCCGAACATCGACTACAACGTCGCGCGCCTGGGCACCGTGATGGATTTCAATCGCTCGGCCATCGGCATCCAGGGCATGGCGAACGATCTGGTGCGGCCGGATGTGATCGGCATGATGCTGTTCGTGCGGCCTTTCCGGCCGTTTTCCGAAAGCATTTTCTGGCGCAGCCTGTCCGCTGGATTCTCCTGGGCCCACGGGGTCAATCAGCCGCGCACCCTGCTATACGAGCCCGGCCTGTTCACGCCATCGTTCGACCAGCCGATTCCACGCGTCGGTGACAACCTGAATCTGGTCGGCGGCAAGTTCGCGCAGATGGACGTCATGGGCGTCGATCTCGAGGCCAAGGTGCTGCGCACGAACGAATCTGACCTGAAGGTTTACCTCGACTACCAAAAGATGCGTGAGCACGGCCAGGGCTTCACGCTGGGCACGCTGGGTCGCTTCAGCTACGGCAGGCCGGCGTGGCGGGCCGTCAGGACGCGGGCCGAAGTAAGTCTGTTCGACGCGGACTACATGCCCAATTTCTTCGACAGCTTCCACGACATCTTCCAGTACCAGTACCTGCCCGTCGGCTACAAAGGATCCAACGGTCTGACGTACCACCCGACGAAGGTGGCGTACCTGGAGGCAAGCCATGGCGGGCGCCGGCGCGTCGGCGGGTACTTCGAGCTGACCCATTCGTTCCTGAACTACATGACCGTCGGCGCGTCGATTCGCGGCTGGGCGCCCGTGGGTGCCCCGGTGGACCCGGCGTTCGTTCTGCCGTCGTTTCCCGACTTGAACAAGGCGTGTACGGATGACGGCAAGGGGGATCTCACGTGCCCGTCGAAGATCTCGTTGAGCAAGGAGCAAGGATTCACCGCGCTGAAGTTCCATGCCGAACTTCCGTTCCGACGCTTCTTGCAGGCATTCGCGTCATACGAGCTTTTCTCGACGACGTCGGAAAAGTCCTTGGGCCTGTTCAAGTTCAACGGCGACAACGAGGTGTTCTTCTCGGGCGCGCGTCTGATGCTGTTGCCGATCCTTTTCGTGCAGGCCGAGGCGCGCAAGTACTTCTTCCTGCAGCGGCTGTCGAACATCGACCTGCAGACGCTGTCGCTGCAGCAGGACCAGACCTTCCATTCGAACTGGACGTTCTCGGTGAACGTCTTCGTCGGCTACGAATTCTGATTCGCGCGACTACGACGCGCGCCGTTCGGCCGTCGGAAGTTCGGTCATGGTGACGTGGCGAATCGCGAACTGGTTGTCGCCGTATCTGGCCAGCGCCCAGTCCATGGCGTCCTCCAGGTTCTCGAAGATGGCGGTCGGCAGGTCGCGTCCGTCCGGAACGATGGCGAAGCAGCAGTTCACGAGCACCTCCTGGCCGACGCCCAACTCGATCGGCCGATCACAACTACCACGACGCGCGCGATCGTGTCACCGAATGCCGGCGCTGTTCCGCGGGGCATTGGCTTGACGCGTTGGCCGCAGTAGAAACACAAGATGACTGATCGCCTGCTGGCCCAGACACCCTATCTGCGTTTCATCGACCGCGACGGCTGGGCCTTTGTCGAGCGACCGAACGGCGGCAGCGTGGTCGCAATTGTCGCCCTGACCGACGATCACAAGATCGTTCTGGTCGAGCAATTTCGGATTCCGCTAGGGCGCGAGGTGGTCGAGCTGCCCGCCGGTCTGGTGGGTGACGAGGCGGTCGGCGAGGCCGCCATCGCCGCGGCCGTTCGGGAGCTACGCGAGGAGACAGGTTACGAAGCGGCACGGATGGAGCTACTGGTAACGTGCCCGACTTCTGTCGGAACGACCTCCGAAATGGTGACGCTGTTCCTGGCAACGGGGCTGAAGAAGGTGGCTGCGGGTGGCGGCGTGGGCGACGAAAACATCCGCGTCTGCGAGATCCCGCTTCGACAACTTCATGAGTGGCTGCGCGGTCGCGAGGCCGCCGGCCTGCTGGTGGCCGCGAAGCTGTACGCCGGGCTGTTCTTCATCGCCGACCGCGTCCCCTGGGCCGGGCGACCGCCGGCGGCGGCTACTGGTACAGAAAGATAATCTCGATGCGGTTGTTGCGGGCCCGGCCGGCCACGGTGCGGTTGTCCGAGATGGCTTCCGCCCCACCCTGACCACTGACGAGCATGCGTTTGGCGTCCGCACCGCGCAGGACGAGGGCCGAGTAAACCGACTGCGAACGCGCAAGCGAAATGGCCAGAAGTTCGCTGGCCCGGCCACGTGTGTCCGTATAGCCGACGATCTGAACGGGAAACGAGGCGTACTTCTTCAACAGAGCCGCGATGCCTTCGAGGATGGCGTCACGACCGGGCGCGATGATCGTGTCACGCTTGATGAAGAGCTCGCTGCAAGGAATGGGTAACACCAAGCGCTGCAAAGAGCCCCGAATATCCCGCCGCACCACCACATTCGGGATGGCGGCGGCGTCACGCGACAAAGCCTCGGCCAGCGCCTTGTTCTCGGCCCCCTGGGCCTCCTGCGCGTAGATCGGTTTTGCCATCACCGTGGCCTCTTCGGCCTTCGCCCGGGCCATGTCGGCGCTGGTTTCGGCGGCGCGGAAATTGCCCTGGGCAAATTCCTGCTGCGCACGCGCCAGCATGTCGAGCGCGGCGCTGTAGGGTCGTGCGGCGTGCGTACCGGCCTTTACGGTGTCGGCGGTCTTGATCGCCAGCTCGACCTCGGAAATCTTCTCGCCGACGGTGGCCTTCTGGCGTTCCGCCGCCAGTTGTTCGGCCATTGTTTGCTTGTCGGCGGACGCCTTCTGCTGGGCGGCGTTCAACTGTTCGGCCAGTTTCTCGCGCTCGGCCGCGGCGTCGTTGAGCTGCTTGATAAGCGCCACCTCGTTGTTCAGGGCGTTGAGATCCCGCTGCAGGCGCAGCTGTTCGTCGGTGGCGGCGGTCAGTTGCTCGTCCGCGACGGCCATTCGCTTCTTTGCAATGTCCTGTTCGGCCAGGGCCAGTGCGTGCTTGAGCTTGATCTGTCCGACCAGGGCCGAATAGCGAGAATCGTCCAGATCGTTGCTTTGCCACTGGTCGCGCGAAACCGCCAGCAGGCGATCCGCGCTCAACACCAGATCGGGCGCGCGCTTGCTGGCAGCCGCTGCCGCCGGATCGCTGCGCAGCTTCTCGAAAGCCTCCAGTTCGGGCGGCTTGGGCGGGGTCGAACAGGCACCGACCAGCAGCAATGCGGCGAACAGGGCAAGAGTTCTCATTTCCTCCCCTTGGCCCCCAGCGCCGCCTTTTGAATGGTGGCCGCCTCGATCGCCTTCTTGGTTTCGTCGATCTTGGCGCGCGTGCGCTTGAGCGCCTTTTCGCGTTCCGCGGCCTGGGCGCTCAACTGCGAAGCCACGATGCGCTGGCGGACCATATCCGCCTGGGCGTCGCAGCGGTCAAGCACGGCACGAACCTCGTCGTAATGTTGCTGCGAGCGCTGCTTCCACGCCTCGTCCAGCCACACGCGCAGGAAGGTGATCTCGTCCGTGACAGCCTTGTGCTCATCCAGGGCCTCAAGATCCTTGGCCCCCTGGCGCGCGCGATCAATCATGTTCTGCAGATCGTCGGCCTCGCCCGCGAAGGCGTTCGACCACCCACCAAGGGTTACCACCAACAGGATGACTGAGCCCACGCGGATCATGCGCCCAGAAAGTATGCACTTCCGATGGTGACTGCAACAAGAAGCTTGGTCTATCGAGGCTGCTGTCGAACGCCCAGCTTGCGGCCATGAGGCGAGACAGGTATAAGCGCGGCCTGCCCGAGTGGTGGCCGTAGCTCAACTGGTAGAGCGCCTGACTGTGGCTCAGGAGGTCGCGGGTTCAACCCCCGTCGGTCACCCAACTTGACGCGACGATTGCGAACGTTGGTCGTCCGCTCGCGAATCGCCGCGCCTGCTGCCGCGGTGTCTGCGTGGCTGGACCGACCCGGCGCGCCCGACAGGCTGCTGCCGCCGTGGGAAAGCGCCGACGGCAAACCGCAGGCCTGGTCGTACGTGCCGCAGGTGATTGCGGATGGGGAAGACGCAAGCCTGCTGCAGGACGCGATTGAATACCGGCCCGGGTGGTTGGGCACGCGCCTTCCCGTGCGGCTGTTGCGCCGGGTTGTCTATCGACACCAGATCCTGGCTGCAGATCTAAGGCGACACGCGGGAACGACGCCCCGTCGCATCCTGTTGAGCGGGGCCTCGGGCCTGCTGGGCCGGACGCTGGCCGCATTTCTTTGTACCGGCGGACACAGGGTCGTGCGCCTGGTGCGCAGGCGCGCCGCTGCCGGCGGGGAAATCACCTGGGATCCCGCTGCGGGAAAGCTGGACCCGCGCGATCTTGAAGGCCTCGATGCGGCGGTGCACCTGTCGGGCGAAAACATCGGCGGTGGCCGCTGGACCCCGGCGCGCAAACAAGCCATTCGCGACAGCCGCGTGCGCACGACAGAGCTGCTGGCGCGCAGCCTGGCCGAACTTGCGGCGCCCCCGCGCGTGTTCATCAGCGCCTCGGCCGTCGGGATCTACGGCGCACACGGAGACGAGCCCGTAGACGAGGACAGTGCGGCCGGCACGGGCTTTCTGTCGGAAGTCGCGACGGCCTGGGAGGGCGCGGCGGCACCAGCGGCGGACCGGGGCATTCGCGTCGCCCACCTGCGACTGGGCGTCGTGCTGTCGCCGCACGGTGGCGCCCTGTCGGTCATGCTGCCGGTGTTCCGCATGGGCGCAGGCGGGCGCATGGGCGCAGGCACGCAGATCATGAGCTGGGTGACCGTCGACGATGTGCTGGGTGCTGCACACAAGGTGCTGTTCGACGACCGACTATCAGGTGCCGTCAACGTCGCTGCGCCCGGCGCCGCCAGCAACGCGGAATTCACGCGGACCCTGGGAAATGCGCTGGGGCGCCCCACCCTGTTTCCGGTGCCCGCGGGATTCATCAAGCTGGGCCTGGGCGAGATGGGACAGGCGCTGCTGCTGGACGGCGTGCGCGCGGTGCCGCGGCGCCTGCAGGCGGCAGGGTACGAGTTTGCGTGGCCGATGCTGGCGCCCGCGCTGAAACACATGCTGGGGCGCGGATCGCTGCCGGCGGTGCGGCCGACTGATCGGGGTGCCGAGGTCGACCTGTAGCCTTGACCCGCGGCGTGCGTCTGGCGATGCGGGCGGCTATCATGCGCGGCCCACGATGGCGTTTTTTGGAATCACACTGACCGATGCGACGCAGGCGCGGCTCGACGAGGGCGCGCCGGTGTTGCAGATAGACGAGCTGAAGGTTGCGAACCTTGAACCGGGCCGGCCAATCAAGCTTATTGACCGGCACGCGCAGACCGTGGCCTGTGGCATCGCCGATCCCGAAAACGGGGTCCTGCGTTTGCTGTCCCGGGGCGCCCTGCGCGCACTGGACGCCGCCTTCTTCCGCCGGCGCGTCGAGGCCGCCGTGGCACTGCGACGAGCGGCCGGATTAACGGCTGGCGACGGGGCCGGCGCCTACCGCCTGGTCAACGGCGAGGGCGACGGGCTGTCCGGATTCACGGTGGATATCTACGGTGAATACGCGGTGGTGTGCGTCCCGAGTCGCGCGCTGCTGCCCTTCGGGCGGCTGATAGCCGAGGCGGCGGCCGCCGTGACGGGCCTGCCCGCTACAGTGAAAGGCGTGGTCATCAAGGTGCGCGGCAAAGACCCGCAGGATCGGACTTCCAAAGATGAGGTCATCGGCGAGGGTCCGCCGGAAAAGTTGGTCGTACACGAACTGGGTGTTCCCTTCGAACTGCACCTTCTGGGTTCACTGAACGTGGGCCTGTTCACCGACATGCGCGAGCAACGCCGGGGCATCGGTCGATTCGTCGCCGGCCGGCGCGTGCTGAACACCTTCGCCTATACTGGCGCGCTGTCGGTGGCGGCGGCCCGGGCGGGCGCCACGGCCGTCACCAGCGTTGACCTGTCCTCCGGCGTGCTGAGCTGGGCGAAAGAGAATTTCCGGCTGTCGGGCCTTGATCCCAACGACGCGCGCTTTCGCTTCGAAACGTCGGACGTGCGCCGGTTCATGGAGAAGGAAAAGGAAAAAGGCGTCGTCTACGACACCATAATCATGGATCCCCCGACGGTGTCGGCCGCGCGCGCCTCGCAGTGGTCGATGAAGAAGGACTATCCCGACCTCATCGCCCTGGCCGTCAGCCTGCTGCCGGCCACCGGCGGCATCGTGTGGGCGTCGGCGAATACCCGTCGGGGCCCGGACATTCTTGACCACCTGCGGGAAGGCATGCGCCGCGCGGGGCGCACGGCTGCTGTTTTGGAACTGGCGGGTCTGCCGCCGGACTATCCGACGCCGCCTGACTGGCCCGAGGCGCGCTACCTGGAGATCTGCCAGGTTTACGTCGGCGGCTGACTACTGGCCGAGGGTATCGAGCGGCTCGCCCGCGGTCACTTCGACCACCATTTCGATGCGGCGGTTGGCCTCGCGGCCCACGCTGGTTTCGTTGTCACCGACGGGGCGACTGGAACCAAATCCACTGGCGGACAGCATCTTGCCGTCAAAATGAAAGGCGCCCTGCACGTAGGCCGCAACGGCCGCGGCGCGCGATGCGGATAGTTCCCAGTTGTCGCGGAATTTCGTATTCGTCAGCCGCCGATCATCGGTGTGGCCATCGATTCGCAAAGGCTTGCCGATGGCCGTCAGCTCGGCGGAAATCACGTCGAGAACCGGGATCATTTCGGGCCGGATGGCCGCCTGCGAGGGATCGAAGAAATGCGAGGCAGACAGGCGCACGATCAGACGGCGCCCTTCGGTCTCGATCTGCACGGGTGAATTGTCTGGGCGGTACTGCAGAAACTGCCGCAGGCGCACCTGGATCTTCTTGCGCAAGGATTCGATGATGCGGCGATCTTGCGGACCGATGCGCGGCACGCGATCGCTGTAGATGGCGGCCGGCGGGCAGCCAGAATCCGTCGGTGGGCCCTTGAAAATGGGCAACTCGCCGATGCCGCCGCTGCCCTTGAAGTGCATGGCGAACTTGATGGCCTTCTCCAGGTCGACCAGCTTCTTGTTGTCGATGCGGCTGGTGGCGTACAGCAAGACGAAAAAGGCGAACAGCAAGGTGATGAAGTCGGCGTACGACACCAGCCAGCGGTCGAGGTTCTCCCTTTCTTCGGGGGCGTCGCGTCGGTTGCCGCCGGGGCGCACGGTCTAGCCCGCCGCGCCCGCGAGCTTTCGCCCGCCCGCATAGGCCTGCAGCTTGTCTTCCAGAACCCGCGGATTGAGGCCAGCCTGGATGGACAGGACGCCCTCGGCGATCAAAACCTTGCGCTGTTTTTCGATGCTGAGCTTGCGTTTGAGCTTGTTGGCGATGGGCAGGAACACGAGGTTCGCCAGGCCCACGCCGTACACCGTCGACACGAACGCCGTCGCGATGCCGCTGCCCAACCGCGACGGATCAGTCAGGTGATCCATGACGTGCATCAGGCCCAGCACCGCGCCCAGGATGCCGATGGTCGGCGAGAAGCCGCCCGCCGATTCAAAGACCCGCGCCGCCACGATGCCGTCGTCGTATTCTTGATAGATCTGCGTTTCCAGAGAATCGCGGGCGATCGCCGCGTCGACGCCATCAACCAGGAAGCCAATCGCGCGCTTGAGGAAAGCGTCGTTGATGCGGTCCAGTTGCTGCTCAAGGGCCAGCACGCCGTCGCGTCGGGCGATGCCGGCAAAATCGACGATCTGGGCAATGATTTCATCCAGGTCGCTTTTCTTTTCGATAAAGGCCTCGCGCGCCATGCGCAGCCCGCGGATGAAATCCTGCCGCGGCAGCGCCACTGCAACCGCGCCGAACGTGCCGCCCAGGACGATCATGGCCGCCGTCAACTGAAGCAACTGCAGGGGATTTCCGCCCTCGACGGTGTGACCCACCAGAATGCATCCGACAGCAAAGATGATTCCGATGACTGATGTGGTGTCCATGGGTTCCTCGCCTACTTGTCCTTACGATCGGCAGATTCCGGGGAAAACACGAACGGCACGCCGCCCGACTGGAAACCCGGCCCCTGCAACACCCGGTGGCGGAAGGCGATCGCGCGCTCGACCACGTCCTGCACCGATTCCCGCACCATGATGCGATCCCCGGTGGTCAGGGTGACCACCGTGTCGGGTGTCCTTTCGACGGTCACGACAAGGTCGGTGTTGATGACGACCTCCCGTCCGTCAAGTCGCGTTAGCAGAATCATGCGATTCATTCCTGCGGTGTCTTATGGCTACCGCTTGAGGTTCATCAGCTCGGCCAGCAAGTTGTCCGCCGTGCTCAAGGTCTTGGCGTTCGCCTGGAAGCCGCGCTGGGCGGCGATCATGCGCACGAATTCGGAGGACATATCCACGTTGGATTGTTCAAGCGCACCGGCCACGACCGACCCGTAGCCACCTGTACCCGGAGTGCCAATTGTCGGCGTACCGGCGTCAATGGTGCCCACGTACAGGTTGCCACCGACGCGTTCCATCTTTTCTTCCGCGGTGAACTTCGCGATCCCGATTTGACCAATGACCCGTTCATGGCCGTTGGTGAAAGCCCCAATCATCTGACCCTGCGTGTTGACCGAGACTGACGCCAGATCACCCGACGGATAGCCGTCCTGGCCCATGAAGCTGGACACCGAGGGATTCGCGAACTGGGTCAACCCATCGAGCCCGGTGCCGCCGGCCGCCGTGGATGTACCGAAGTTCAACGTGAGGGGTTGCGGCGCCGTCGCCCCCAGGGGACTGAAGGTGCCCGGCCCCGGAATGACGCCCGTCAACTGGCCGTTTGTACCGAAAGTGATATTGCCGGAGGCGATTTCCGTCGGCGTTCCCGCGACCCCGCCGTTCAGGCCGCCCCCGTCGGTCAGCGAATGGTATTCCCACGCCCCGTTGCCGGTGCGTCGAAAATAGGTGTCCACCTGGTGTGCGCGCCCCAGCGAGTCGTAGACAGCGACGCTTGTTGCGTAATTGCTGGTGGTCGTCGGGGTGGCGACGTTGAAGGCGCCGACGATCGGGGCGTCGGCCTGAAGGTTCGCCCGCATGGTGACGGTCGATGTGGCCAGCGGCGCACTGGACGAGGTGCCAATCTGAAGGTCGCCCAGTGCCGTTCCCACCTTGCCCGTGGCGTCCGCGGCGAATCCCTGCACCTTGAGCCCGTAGAGATTCGTCAGGAAGCCATCCTTGTCCAGAGTGAACTGGCCGTTGCGCGTGTAGTAGCGCGCCGTACGCCCGTTGAACGCCCCCTGCACCATGAACAGACCGTTGCCGTCGATGGCCACGTCGGTGGCGCGCGCGGTTGTCAGCAGCGAGCCCTGCGTGATGATCCGCTGCACCGCCTGCACGCGCGTGCCGAGGCCCACCTGCGCGGGCCCCTGACCGAGGATCGTTCTGGCCAATTGATCCTGAAACACCGCGCGGCTGGACTTGAAGCCGATGGTGCTGGCGTTGGCGATATTGTCGCCGATGACAGACAGTTCGAGGCTGTTGGCGTCGAGGCCGCCTGCACCGGTGTTGAGAGCTGACAGAAGACTCATGGTGTACTCCTTTGATTGATCTCCACGATTTCGGACATCTTGATTTTGCTGCCGTTGATCAACAGCTCGGGATAGCCGTTCTGGAACGAAACGCCGTTGACCAGACCCGTGCTGCGCATGGTCGTCTCGACGGTCTTGCCCTTGCTGTCGGCGGCGGTGACTTTCAATTGATAGTCGCCCGCGGCGACGCGCGCGCCGTTGTCGTCGCGTCCGTCCCACTGGAAGGTGAAATCGCCCTTGTGCTGGGCGCCGATTTGCAGCGTGCGCACAGTCTTGCCCTGACCGTCGACGATGTTCACCGCGACCGTGTCGGCGTCGGCGGAAAGGCTGCCGCTGGCCAGGGCCGCGCCGTCCGCCCCCAGTGCCAGCTTGTCGGTCTTGAACGTCGCTTCTTTGCCGACGAAGGTCGTGGCCGCCGTCTGGCTGGTCGACGTCTGCGCAACCAGCAACGAATCAAGACGCTCGTTGACGGTGTTGAGCTGTTCCAGCGATGAGAACTGTGCCAGCTGGGCAACAAATGCCTGGCTGTCCATCGGCGTGGTGGGGTCCTGATTGCCTAGCTGCGCGAGCAGCAGCTTGACGAATTCGTCCTTGCCCATCGTGGCGTTGCCCACCCGGTTGTTGCTGGCAATCCCGGGGCCCTGGGCGGAATCGTTCAGGATCTGTGTGGCTTGCATCGCGGACTCCTCAGGCAGTGACGTGAAGGCGGCGCTTGCCCGTGTGGTGTTTGTGGGTCGGCGTCATGGACTGTGAATTCTTGGTCAGTGCAGGAGACGTGCCGATGGCGACAGGCGAAGGAAGCGGCGGCTCTTTGTTTGCGTCGCCACGCGGATCACCCCCCGAGGCCTGCCCACCCAAGGCGAAACTGCCCAGTGACAACCCTTCTTGCGACAACGCCGCCTTGAGCTCAGGCACACGCGCGTCGACCAGGTGGGCCGCGGTTCCTTCGACGCGCACGTCCGTCTTGCCGTCGTGTACACGAAGATAAAGCGACAGATCGCCGGCAGCGCCGGCATCCAACGAGATTTGTGCCTCGCCCGCCGACATCGACACACGCGCGCCCAGACTCGCGATCAGCGGATCCAAATCGGGCAGGGGCAAGGGCGCGGGCGTCGTCGACGGGGCCCGCGCGGGGGCATCGACGTCAGCCGGGCCGAAGGTACCGTCGCTGGCGGCCAGGACCGGCATTTGTTCAGTCCCTTGGCGGTGACGACTTCGGGATTCGCCGCCGCCCGTACCGGGTGGGTGTTCCTTCGTCTCCAGAGAAATCTGCCGCGTCACCTCGCGTGCCGAAGGATCGAACGACGAATCCGCCTTCGCCTGAGCGCCCTTGCGAGGACGCGGTTGCGCGTCCAGGCCGGTCTTGCCATGTCCCAGCGACGAGGCAGCCGAGAAAGCCTCGTGCGCCGTCCGGGCGACGCTGGCCAATGTCTTGTCGAGGGAGCCGCGCAGGTCGTGCACCACGCCCTCCTCGGCGCCGGTGACCGGCCGGCCGCCACGCGCGCCCTTGCTGCGCCCCGCTGCACCGCCACTCGCCCCGGAATCGCCAGGCTCCAACTGGCCGTCGACAGGCTGGGGCGCCCCAAAAAGCAGCGCCGCGGTGAAATCGTCGGCGCGGCGCTTGCTGCCCTGGACGGTCTTGTCATCCGCGCGGTGATCCGCCCCTGTGGCTGAACGCGCCGTGCGACCCGGTCTTGCTGCCGCCGCGCCGACAAGCCGCGGCTTGAGTCCCGCCTTTCCCTGTACGTGCCGCGCCGTCGAAGCGATTGCCTCGACCAGCGACTTGCCGAACATTTCGCTGGCTGACTCGACAGTGGGTCCGGGCATCTCTGGCGCCGCCGACTGGGACACCGAAGACACTGTGTCTGGCTGATCCGTTCTCATTTCTTGCCCCCCGCTTTCGGTTGTCTCGAAGCGATTTCCGCTGCGACCTCGGCCGCGACTTCAGGTTTCATCTGGCCCATCACCGCCCCCGCATCGGCGGGCGGCATTCGTTGCATGAGGTCGGCCCCCAGCGTCCTCGACAGGCGGGACACGATGGGCGCCGCCTGTTCGGGCCGCATCCCGCGCATGGCCTTGGCCAGGACATCCAACGGCATCTTGCCGGGCCCGGGTTTCGGCGCCAGGGCCGGATCCCATTCGGGGCTTGATTCATCGACGGGCGTGCCCTTGGCGGCCACCACCTTGCGCAGTAGATCTTCGAGGCGCGCGGTGTTCTTGCGCAGCTCTTCGCGGGCGGTGGCGACGGCCGTGGCGCTTTCGTCCAGATGCGTGCGTTCCTTCTTGAGCGATTCCTTTTCGACTTCGGCCGGCGATCGGCGTAGCTCGTCACGAAACGCGCCGATCGTCAGCGACGAAGCCGGTGTCGACTCGTCCCGCTGCGCGGACGCAAAACCTGGCACCCGGGTACGCGGCGTCGCCACCGATGGCACAGTCGGCGCGGGCACCGAGGGCGCGCGTGCCTGGGGCACCGAGGGCGGCGTCGGGCTTTGTGGCGCGACGGCATCGGCCGCGGACGCAGGCAACGCCCACGAAAGGCCCACCAGTACAAGACCGCTAAGCCTGCGCATGGGTGTCCTCCGACGCAGGCATTAGCTGTGTCAGCCGCGCCAACGTGTCGTCCAGCTTGTAGCGTTCGGTCAGTTCCTGGCGAAACAGCGCGTTGATTTTATGAACCACCTTCAAGGCGCGGTCGAGGCGCGGGTTGCTGCCGGGCATGTAGGCCCCGACCTCGACGAGATCGGCCGAATCACGATAGGTGGCCAGGATGTCGCGTACCTCGGCGGCGACACGACGGTGTTCCGGCTGGACCACGTCGGTCATCACGCGGCTGACGCTGGCCAGGATGTCGATGGCGGGAAAGTGTCCCGCGTTGGCCAGCTTCCGCGACAGCACGATGTGGCCGTCCAGGGTCGCGCGCGCGGCGTCCGCCACCGGATCGCTAAGATCGTCGCCCTCCACGAGAATCGTGTACATCGCGGTCACGCTGCCCTGGCCGACGCTGTTGCCGGCCCGTTCGACCAGGCGGGGCAACAAGGCGAACACCGACGGTGGGTAGCCACGCGACGTGGGCGGCTCACCGGCCGCGAGACCAATTTCCCGCTGTGCCATCGCGACGCGCGTCAGGGAATCAACCAACAACAGGACCTTCTTGCCGCGCGATCGAAAGTATTCGGCGACAGCGGTCGCAGCCATGACGGCGCGCACGCGAACCAGGGGTGGCTCGTCTGCTGTGGCGACCACCACCACCGACCGCGCCAAGCCCGGCCCCAGATCCCGCTCCACGAACTCGCGCACCTCGCGGCCGCGCTCGCCAATGAGGCCCACCACCACCACGTCTGCGCTGGCACTTCGGGCCAGCATTCCCAGAAGGACGCTCTTGCCCACGCCCGGCCCCGCCATGATGCCGAGCCGTTGGCCCTCGCCACAGGTCAGGCAGCCGTCGAGCGCGCGGATGCCCAGCACCAGCGGCCGGCGTATGCGCTGGCGGGTCATGGCGGGCGGCGGCGGCGCGTTCAGCAGCGCCCGTTCGGCCAGCATCGGCATCGGCTTGTCGTCGAGGGGACGCAGGCCCGCATCGACCACCCGACCGAGCAAAGCCTCGCCGACAGCAATCTCCGCCGCGCGCGAGCGTGGTACGACGGCGCAGCCCTCGCCCACCCCGTTCACCTCTCCGAACGGCATCAACAGCGCATGCGAGCCGGTGAACCCCACGACCTCGGCGCCGATCACCTTGCCGTTGCTGGCGCGAATCTCACAGGCCGTCCCAACGGTGACCTGCGGCAGCGTCGCCTCAATCATGATGCCCGACGCGCGGGTCACGCGCCCCGCCAGCACCGTCGTCTCCGCACCGGCCAGCGCCTGGCGAATCCGCGGGACATCCAGAAGCCGACTCATCGATCCATCCCCGCGACCGTCTCGGCCAGGATCCTTCGCAACTCGTCCATGCGGGTGTCCATGCGCCCATCCACGACGCCGAAGTCCGCTTCGACCACACAGTCGCCCGTCGACAGCGAAGGATCGGCGTGGACATCCACCTGCGCCATCGCGATGCCGGGCAGGCCCTTGGGGCCGCCGGCCGCCTCGACCCGGGCAGCGTCGTCGGGGCACAGGTGAATGGTGACGCGGCGGCTTTCACCCGCGCGGCGCACGACCGACCGAATCATCCCGAACAGGGGTTCGATGTCGGCCGTCAGTTCGGTCTCGACGATTCGGCGCGCGACCAGCAGCGCAACCTCAAGCGCGTCCGACCGCACCTGCTCGGCCAGGCGTTCGGTGGTCAGGCGCATGGCGCCGACGGCGGCCGCAATGCGCTCGGCAAATTCGATGGCGCCAGGTGGCGGCCCGGCCGGCTCCGCGGGCACAGGCGACTGGGCGACGGTCGGTTCTGCGCTGGCCATCTCCGGCGGCTGACGGGCGTACTCGGCGGCGCGCGGCAAGGCCTTTGCACCCACTTCCTGGAAGACCACACCTTCGGGTGCCCGGCGGGCCTTGGCCTCCAGCAAGAACAGTGGCTCGCGGGGGGCGCGGCCGGACGAAAAGGGCGGCGCGAACGACTGGGCTCCAGAATACAGTGCCATCGTCTAGACCATCTTCTCCGCCGGCCCAACCAGCGTCACGCGCCCCTGCTCTGCCAGCGTGAAGGCGATCTTGACCAGTTCGGCCTGCGCCTCGTCCACGGCGGCCAGCTTTGTCGGGCCCATGGCACCGATGTCGTCGGCCAGCATCTGGGCTCCGCGGGAGGACATGTTCTTGAAGATCTTGTCCCTCACTGTCGACGGTGCGGCCTTCAAGGCGACCGCCAGACGGCTGGTGTCGACCTCACGCAGGAACGTCTGCACGTCGCGGTCGGACAGATTCACCAGATCGTCGAAGGTGAACAGGCGCGAGCGCAATTCGGCCGCCAGGTCGGGGTCATCCTTTTCGATCGATTGAACGGCTTCGGTCTGCTGACCGACCGGCGACCGGCGCAGCAGATCAATCGCGGCACTTTTACCGTCGAGCTGACGCATGCCACTCGACGCCGACGCCCGCAACTCGACCGCCAGCGCTTGGGCCACCTCGCGCAGCACCTCGGGCGACACAGACTCCAGCGTGGCCAGGCGGCCCAATACCGGTCCACGGATGTAGTCCGGCAGTCGCCTCATGACGTCTGTTGCGCGAAGACGATCCATGGCGCCCAGCACCAGGGCCACCGTCTGCGGCTGCTCGCGCGACAGCACCATCGCCAGCGCATCCGAATCAGCCTGGGCGATGGGACCCAGCAGATCTTCGGCCGAGCTCGGCGTACCGATTCCATCGAACGCGCGGCGTGCTTTCTCGGCGCCCAGTACCTGGGTCACCACCTCACGCAACAAAGTGTCCCCGGCCGCCGCGTCGCCGCCCACGGCCTCAAGAGCGATCACGAACTCACGCAAAGCCTCCGGGACTGTCGCCCCCGCCTGCCGCAAACCCTTGGCGCCCAGGGCAATCCGCCGCACGGTGCTTTCGTCCAGGTGGCGAAAGACCTGCGCGGCGGAGTTCGGCCCCAGACCGACCAGCACCGCCGCCGCCCGCACGGCGCCCGGACCGGGTTTCGGGGCGCCCTCCTGGGTCTCGTTATCTGGTTCGGCCACTTTGCGCGCCCTCCCGTTTTTCGTAATCGGAATCGATCCACGCCTTCAGCACGTGTGCGGCCCGCGCCGGATCATCGGCAGCAACGGTGCGGGCGCGGTCACGCACGCCCAAGTTGGGATCCGCCAGCACGGGCATCGCGCCGGGCGGCGGCAACAGACGCGCGGCATCGGCACGGCCCATCGCGGCCTCCAGATCGCCCACCCGTGAGCCCGGCGTCAGCAGGGTCACGCTGTCCGACGATAGTGCTCGTGACCGGCGCAGCCGGCGGCCGACTCCCGTTGCCACAACCAGCAGCAGGACAAACATCGCACCCGCCAGGATGGTGCTGTACGGAACACTGGGCAGCGCCGCATACCACGGCGATTCGACCACCGGTTTGTCGTCGCGGCGAAAGGGCGCGCTGGATATCTCGAAATGGTCGCCGCGAGCCGCGTCGAAGCCGACCGCGCTTTTGGCCAGTTCCGCCAACCGCGCCATTTCAGCGGCGGGCCGCGCCACCCCGTTGACGCCATCGATCAGCACGGCCACCGACAATCGCTTGAGCCGGGGCGCACGCAAGATCGAATGTGTGGTCGTCTTCGAGATCTCGAAGTTCTTGACGTCGTCGTCGCGCGACAGCGAGCCACGCGTCGTGACCTGCGCCCCGCCAGTCGCGGGACCGAGCGGCTGATTCGCAGCGGCACCTGCGACACCGACGGGGGTCGGGCCGTCTTGCAGCGTCTGCTCGGTGGTGCGGCGCAGGCTGCGCAGAACGCTCGATTCGGGATCGTAGGCGTCAGCGGTACTTTCCACCTCGGCGGCGTCCATGAGCGCGGTCACCTTCGCAACCACCGCGCCCGAACCCACCGCGGCCTCCAGAAGCTCGGTCACGCGCGTCTCCAGACCCTGCTCGGTGCTGCGCTGCTCGGACACCGCCTTGGCGCTGGCGGAATCCTTGCCAGCCAGAACTGCGCCGCGACCGTCGACCACCGTGACCGAATCGGCATCCAGACCCGCCACCGCCGAGGCGACCAGGTGACGCACACCAGCCAGTTCCCGCTCGTTCAACTGCCGTCCCGGCTGAAGGTTCGCCACCACCGCCGCCGCCGCCCGCCGGTCGTCGTCGCGATATAGGCCCTTTTCCGACAGCGTGATGTGCACGCGCGCCGATCGGATGGCCGCCAGCTTGCCGATGGTGCGTCCAAGCTCGCCTTCCAGGGCGCGCCGCAAATTCACCCGCTGCGTGAACTCCGAGACACCCATGTCGCCGCGATCGAAGATCTCGAAGCCGACGCCCCCGCCGCGTGGCAGGCCCGACGACGCCAACAGCAGGCGCGTGTCGTAAACCTGCGACGCCGGCACAGCCAGGGCCGCGCCGCCCGCCTCCATCCGAAAGGGAATCCCGGCTGCCTTCAACTGCGAGGCGGCCTCGGCGCTGTCCTCGGCACTGAGATTCGTGAACGCGTACTGATACCCGGCGCCGGCCCCCGTCACCCCCCACAGCAGCGCCGCCAGCAGCACCAGGGCCCCGAAGCCCAGGATGCTGAAGCGCACCAGCGACGACAACGCGGCGAATTTTGTACTCAGCTCTCGCAATTGTTTGAGCAGGGGTTCCATCGGTTACACGCCCATCCGCATGATTTCCTGATAAGCCTCGACCAGCTTGTTGCGAACCTTGGTCGCCAGACGCAGCCCGATGTCCGCCTTTTCGAGGGACAGCGCCATTTCGTGCAGGTTGCCGCCGCCCAGCGCCACGGCCGAGACTTCCTTGTCAGCGTCGACGTGAAGCTGATCCAGCGACGCGACCGCCTTGCCCAGGCTGGCTTGAAAAGATTCACCGCCGACCGTCGGATTGACGGTGATCTCGCGTGCCGACAATTCGGGACTGACAACCGTGAGGGGCGCAATGGCGTTTTCGATGGGCATGTTTCAACCTCAGCGCGCGATGTCCAGCCCCCGCAGGGCCATGCTTTTCAGCGTCTCGACGGCGGTGCTGTTGGCTTCGTACGCGCGCGACGCCGCCATCAGATTCACGACCTCATAGATGGGGTTGACGTTAGGAAAGGTGACGAACCCTTCGGCGTCAGCGTCGGGGTGGCCCGGGCTGTACACGCGCCGGCCGGGACCCGGATCAGACACGATCTGCTGCACGGCAACCGAAGCGGGCGCGTCCGGCGATCCCGGCAACATGTCTTGAAACGGCACCGCCTCGATCACCGGATCCAGGCGCTTGTAGGGCCCGCCTGACGCCGTTCGCGTGGTCTCGGCGTTCGCCAGGTTGGACGTGGCCACGTTGACGCGCGTGCGTTCCACCGACAGACCGGCGCCGCTGATTCGCATTGCTGAGAAGAAGTCCATGATTCATTCCTCCTTCGCTCAACCCTGACCGTCGCTGGCGGCGTAACGCAGCATTGCCAGCTTCTTGCTGGCGGCCTTGGCACTGGCACCGTACTGAAGGGCGTTTTCGGCCATCTCGGCCATCGTTCGATCCAGATCCACTTGGTTCTGATCCAGGCTTGGGGCCACGCCGCCTGCCTGAACCACACGCACCCCGCGCAGGTTGTCCGCGTGGCCGCCCTCGACCGCTGTCCCCACGGAGCCGCCGTTGATGTCGAAGTGTTCGGCGTCCGTGCGCCGCAGGTCACTGGCGCCGGCAGCGGACGCTTCGCTCATCGCTGCGTTGAAATCGACGTCCTTCGGCTTGTAGCCGGGCGTGTCCAGGTTCGCCAAATTGCCGGCCAGGACGCCGTGGCGCAAAAGACGCACATCCAGCGATCGCTCCACCCGCGTCAGAACAGCGTCGAAAAGTTTCATCGCTGACTCCTCATGCTGCGTGTTCTTGCGAGGAACGTGCCACGGCCGCATCCGGCCCCCCGTCGTCGACAGGGTCCTCGCTGCCCTGTTCCCGCCACAGCCGCAGTTTGTTGCGCAGCGTCCGCAAGCTGATGCCCAGCAAGCGCGCGGCGTGTGTGCGATTGCCACTGACCCGGCGCAAAGCTTCGTTGATCGCGATTCGTTCCAGCGCCACAAGATCGAGGGGAAGGCCGGCCGGCAGCAGTTCGGCGCCGGGCGCAACATCAGCCGCGACCTCGACGACGGGCGCCGACACCGGTCCACGGCGCGTCAGGTTCAGCCCGCCGAGGTGACGGACGTCGAGGACCGCCTCGCGGCAGCGCACCATCACCCGTTCCAGCAAGTTGCCCAGTTCCCGCACGTTGCCGGGGTATCCGTAACCGCACAGCATCGCCCGCGCCTCGTCGGACAGCGCAGGGGCGGGGCGGCCCATTTCCTGGGAAAACCGGCCAAGAAAGTACCGGGCCAGCTCTGGAATGTCTTCAGCGCGCTCACGCAGGGGCGGCAGCACGATGGGAAAGACGCACAGTCGGTAGTACAGGTCGGCGCGAAATTCCCGAGCCGCCACCATCTCCAGAAGATCGCGGTTCGAGGTGGCGATGACCCGCACGTCGACGGGTTGCGGGCGCGTCCCGCCGACGCGATCCACTTCGCGTTCCTGCAGAACGCGCAACAGCTTTGCCTGCAGGGGCAGCGGCATTTCGGAAATCTCGTCGAGCAGCAATGTGCCCCCGTCCGCCTGCTCTATCTTGCCCAGGCGCTTTTCCGACGCCCCGGTGAACGCGCCCCGCTCGTGACCGAAAAGCTCGCTTTCCAGCAATTCCGACGGCAGGGCTGCGCAGTTGACTGGCACCCAGGGCCCCTGGGCGCGGCTTGACCGTCGGTGAATGTGCCGGGCCAACACTTCCTTGCCCGTGCCGCTTTCCCCCAGCAGCATCACCGTGGTGTTCGTGTCGGCGACGTCCTCCGCAGATTCGAGGACGGCCCGCATCGCTTCACTGACGTAGACCGGCGACGAAGGACGCGCCAGCCGCGCGGTTTCGCAGGCCACCTTCACGGGCGTTCTTTCTGCGAGGTCGCGCTCGCCATTTCGGGCATGCCGTTGTCTTCGAGCACGGCCCGCGCCCGCTTCAGGGCCGCCGACGCCGCCTCCAGATCCGAGCCAATCGCCTGCACGGCTGCGGCCGGTGCTTCCTTGACCTGCCTGGATTCGTCGTCGATCGCTCCAGTGTTCAGCAGACTGCGCTTCACACTGGCCCATCGGGGGCTGTTCGGCGCCTGGCCCATTCGCGAGCGAATGAACTCGAAGATGACGCGCGCACGCGCCGGATCCTTGCCGGCCAGAAACAGTTCGGCGGCGCGCAGCAAATGATCGTCGAGCGATGCGGCGGCCACGTCGGGCGCGACGGCCGCCAGCAACTTGGCACCGAACACCGGCGCACCAAGACGCGCGGACGCCTCCGCCCCGGCTTCGGCCAACTCGATGTGAAACAGGCCCTTGTCGCGATCAGGAAGCGCCAGATAGACCTCCATCGCGAGATCGCTGTCGCGCGGGACCGTGTGGCGCAACGCCGACAGGACGATGCGGCGGCACAGTGTCTGGCCGCCCCCCTGACACAGGCTTTTTTCCTGGTCGGCTTTCAAGGCCTCCAGCAGAACCGCCAAGGATTTGTCGAAGTGCCCCAGATACGCCTCGATTCGCGCCCGGCGCAAGGTCAGATCATCGCGCAGCGGCGGCGGAAGGTCAGCGACATGCGGATCCAGAACCGGAAACTGTCCGAAGCACGCAACACTGAACTCGCACAGTCGCGCCCCGGCGACGCGGCCGTAGGGGCCGGAACGCCCCGCGCGCTGGTACCAGCCGATGGCCGTCGCCGGATCCAGCGCTATCAGCGCCAGATCCCCCAGTCGCACGGCCGCCGCCTGCCGCTCGGGCGTCTCCAGGGCCTTGCGAAACTGCTCGGCCGCCTCGATCCATTTTCCCGCCGCGAACGCGCATTCCGCCTGACCGGCGACGGTCGTGCCCGGGCACGCGCCGCCAAGGCCCGCGCGCGGAGGGTCGTAGATCACGCGGGGGGGACCGTCGGGACCGTCGCGCCAGGGAACGCCCCGCAGCTCGTAGATGTCGAGGAAGGTCTTGCCCTTGTCGACACTGAGACGCGCGTCGATCTGCCGGCTCTTGCACGAGAACTCGACCCGATCTGCCTTTGCGACCGCCGTCGGGCAGATCGATCCCAACGATCCTGCGATCTTCGCGGCAACCATGGCGGCGTCCTTGCCGACTGCCAGCGCCAGCCGGCTGTCGAGCGGCGTCAGTTCCAGGGCGGGCGCGCTGACCGTTGCGGGAATCGCGATACGTTCGACCACGGCCGCCGTCGCCAGCGTCGCTGACGGGGCGGACTGGTCGGCAGCAGCGGCCAACGCCATGAATGTGGCGATCCAGAACACGCTTGCCTCTATTGCAGCCCGCGTGCCGACCGAGATCGCCCGAGATCGTGTGCCCTGGGGACGGCCCGACTGCGGCCTTCCGTCACAGGCGTGGCGCGCTCACTCGGCGGGCGCGTCGGGATTTCGACGCCGCAACTTCTCGACCAGGGTGGTGCGGCCCATCCCCAACAGCTTGGCCGCCTCCTTCTTGTTGCTGCCCGTCTGCGCGAGGGCGGCGTCGAGGTAGGCATTTTCCAACTGGCGCAGCATGGTGGGCAGATCGATCGGCAACGAAATAGCAAAACCGGGCAATGGCGTCGGCGTGGCCGGCATTGTCAGGGGTGCGCTGACCAGTTCGTCACTGATGCCCGCCGACAACACGACGGGCGCGGGCGTCGATATCTCCTGCGCGTAGGCGACCGCCGGGATCAAGGCCGGCACCGCAGCGACGCTGTCTGTCTGGATCTGGATCTGGGCGGTCGGGCGCAAGATGGGCGGCAGGTCCGACAGGCGAATGACCGGTCCCTCCACGCACACAGATAGACGTTCGACCAAGTTCTCCAACTCGCGCACGTTCCCGGGCCATGCGTAGCTTTCAAGGCAGGCCAGTGCCGCCGCCTCGATGGGACGCGTCTCGCCCCGGCGTGCCCAGAAGTGCGCGAACAGAACCGAAATGTCCTCGGGCCGCTCGCGCAGCGCCGGAATTCTGATCGGGCAGACGTGCAGCCGGTAATACAGATCGCTGCGGAAACGGCCCAGGCGCACCTCCTCGGCGAGATCCCGGTGGGTCGCGGCGATGAGACGAAAATTGGCGGTAGTGGACTCCGAGCTGCCGACCGGCTCGTAGGTGCGTTCTTGCAGCAGGCGCAGGATCTTCACCTGCAACGACAGTGGCAGCTCGCCGATTTCGTCCAGCAACAAGGTCCCGCCCTCGGCCATCGCCACGCGGCCGCGACGGGGCGCCACGGCGCCGGTGAAGGCCCCCTTGACGTACCCGAACAGCTCGCTTTCCAGCAATGATTCCGGAATCGCGCCGCAGTTCACGGGCACGAACGGTCGGCCCACGCGCGTGCTGTTCGCGTGGACGAAACGCGCCATGACTTCCTTGCCGGTACCGGTCTCGCCGCCCAGCAGGACAGTCGCTTCACTGGCGGCGATGCGGGTGCATGTGCGACGAAGGTCGGCCAGCGGGGATCGCGGCGCATGAACCAAGGCGGCGCCGGCGCCTTCCGCGGTACCGGCCAGTTGTATGGAAGATAACCCCATTGCCAGAATCCATCGGCGGGGTTCTGACGGACTTGAGCCAATATCCTGACAGCGCGCGCGAACCGTCAGGAAACGGTCCCAGCGTCGGAGTCTAGGGGTTGCGCAAGGCCCTGCGGACCTCGTGGACCAGCCGGGCCATGGTGAAGGGCTTGGCCACCAGAGCCTGTCCCGCGGACAGGACGCCACGGTGCACAATGGCGTCGTCGGCGTGGCCCGACATATAGAGGATTCGCATCTCGGGTCGCAGCGGGGCCAGGCGTGCCGCCACCTGCGGGCCGTTCATCTGGGGCATGACAACGTCGGCCAACAGCAGGTCGATGCGACCGGCGAACGATTCGCCAATCTCGAGGGCGGCCTGCACCGAATCGGCCTCCAGGACCCGGTAGCCCTGTTCCCGCAGCGCCGCGAGCACCAGCTCTCGGACGGCCGTCTCGTCCTCAACCAGCAGCACGGTCTCGGGACCGGCCGCTTCCTGCCTCGGCCCCGGCACAGTCGAGTGCGCCGGACGCATGCGCCCGGGAACCGCGGCCTGCGGCAACAGGACCTCGAAAACCGCACCACGGTCCTGCGGACTGTCGACGCTGATGCGCCCCTGCATTCTTGTGACGGCCGCATGGACGCTGGCCAGCCGCAGTCCCGCATCAGTCTCGCTGACTCCGTCAACGGCGAAGGGCTCGAACATCTTGTCGCGCGCAGCGGTGCCCAGCCCGGGTCCGTCGTCGCCCAGCCGCAAACGGACCCAAGAATCTTCCCGACCGTCAGGTGAATCGCCGTTCGACAGCTCGATGGCGACCCGCGCCCCATCGGGCGTCCTGTCCCGCGCGAACGCGACCAGATTCATGATGGCCTGCTCGACCTGTCCCTGGTCGGCACTGATCTGCGCCAGCCCCGGGGCCGTCTTCACGATCAACTCACCGCCCTGCCCCAGCAGCCGACGCAAGACCGGCTCAACACCCGACACGACAGCGCCCAGATCCAGGATCTGCGGAGACAAGGTCTGGCGACGGCCCAGCGCCATCAGCTGCTGCGTCAGCGCAGTCGCCTTCTGCGCCGCGGTCACGATCTGACCCAGATCCTTGCGCCGGCCGTCGTCGGGGGCAAGACCGGCGAGAATGACGTGCGCGTAGCCAGAAATAGCCGTCAGAAGATTGTTGAAATCGTGGGCTATGCCGCCTGCGAGGCGCGCCACCGCTTCCATCCTTTGCGCCTGACGAAGTTCGTCCTCCTTGACCCGCAGCGCTTCCGTCGCACGGCGACTCTCCGTCAGATCGTAGGCGACGCCCACCACGCCGGTGATGCGGCCGTCGGGGTCGCGAAGCGGCTCGAGGTGGCAACGGTAGAAATGGCCCCCGAAGTCGGTCTCGTAGCTGACGCTTTGCCCGGACAACGACTGACGGTGGGCAGCGATGATCTTCGCCCGTACCCCCTGTGAATCGGCCAGAAAATCCTCCAGCGTCGAGCCCACGACCTGGCCTGGCTGCCAACCGGCACCGGCGAGGCCAGCACCGCCGGACCAAGTGTAGCGCAAGTCCGCGTCGACTGACCAAACAACCGCCGGCAGGTGGTCCAGCAGCCGCCGCAACGCCGCTTGGTCTTGTTGAACCGTTACAGCCGCCGTCATCGCATCACCTCGCCTGTCACCCTGACTGCCCACCTTGTCAACCTGCGCGGCATGGTAGCCTGGTGCCGTCTCGATGCCAAGACGGCGCTGGTCGCTAGACGCATACCCCCGGCTTCTGTTGGCCGGACTTTTGGCCGGACTTTTGGCCGGAGTTTGGGCGGCGGGTTGCCACGGCGAGCCCATCCCGCCCCCCGGCAGCGGGTCCGACGCGCATCCCGCCGAAGACACCACGACAACCGACGCGACACCGGCCATCCTCGCCGTCGACTTCACCGCTGGGCAGTGCACGCAAATCGACCTCGCGGTGCCCCAGTGCAGCGGCCACGCCCCACTGACCGTGTCGTTCGTGCCAATTCACCCGGTCGGCATCAACCGCTACCTCTGGGATTTCGGCGACGCGACGGCAAAGTCGTCGGAACCAACACCCGTTCACACGTACAGCATCCCCGGCTCGTACGACGTCACGCTGGTGGGCGCGGGGGCGACCGGGACAGTCTCGAAGGTTCGGCCCGCCTTCGTCGTAGTCACAGTAAATGATCTGGGTGATCCCTGTGACGTGGACACGCAATGCAGGGCTGGCCTGTCGTGCGTGTGTGGTTCTGCCGGCAAGTGCCCGGCCGCGTTCGCCCGCGGAATCTGCGCGGCGACCTGCAGCGACAAACCGTGTGGGGACGCCGCCGTATGCGCCGACCTCACGTTGTCCGCCACGAACCCCGAGCCCTGGCAGCAGCCGCTGTGCCTGCGACCGTGCGCGCGCGACAAAGACTGCGGGCCCGGCCTCCGCTGCCGCGACGTGCCCGCCCGCAACCCGGCAGGTTCCTGGGTCAAGGCGTGTTTTGCCGAGACGCCCGGATCGCCGGGGACGTCGTGCCGGGGCGCCAACGGCCAGCTTCGCCACGATCTGTGCATCACCGGCCTGTGCGCAAACTTCGGCGCCAACGGACTGTGCTCACTCGACTGCGGGGTGGCCAGCTGCCCGCCGGGCCTGGGCTGCGCGGATCTCAACACCGGGCAGAAGATCTGCTTGCGCCCCTGTGACGCCGCGTTCGCCTGCGACGGCGACGGCCTGCTGGCCTGCGTGCCCGCCGACGGCATGGGACCGCTGGGGTTCCGGATCCCGGGCGACGGCACCATGGCCAAGTACTGTTTTGCCAGGACCTGCGATCCCGGAGCCGCGACTTGCGGCGCGGTCGGCGTGTGTACCGAGGCGCGCGGCGGCGCCCAGTGCGTGCGCAAGTAGCCTGAAGTTTCAGCTTCCGACGCGAACCAAGGCGGCAGCAACACCGACGATTGCCAGCCGCGTGAGCCACGCCGCGGACAGTCTGCCCGTCCCCGCGCGAACCAGCCCCGCAACAACATGGGTGGTGACGAAGGCCAGCGACGCCTCGCCGCGTCCGGCTGCCACGGACAGCAGCGTGGCGCCCACGAACGCGAGCACACGACCGTATCCGTCGTCTGCCAAAGCCCGCTGGATGATGCCGCGGAAGACCACTTCCTCGACGGTCACCGTCAGAACGCCGAAAACGATCGACATCACAGGGGACGGCCCATGCCAATCCGATGACACGTCCTGCCCGCCGGACAGCCGCAAGAGTGCCGTCGCCCCCAAAGCCGCGCCAACGGCCAGGCCCAGGGCCGGCCACCACCCCATGCGTGCCTTGTCACGCGGGCGACGGGCGACATACAACGCCGCGCACACACCAACGAGCGCCAGGAACGCGAGATCGACCCAGACGGCCGCCTCGGGCGTGGCAGTGGTTCGGGGCACGTTGAGGGCGGCGCGGTGGCCGAGGAATAGCAAGATGGCCAGCGACGCGCCGGCGCCCGGGGTCATCAGACGTTGGCGTCGGTCGACCTGACTGTCTGGATCGAAGGCGTCCGCCGCGCGCCGAATCCCCGTCGACCAGTAAAGACCCGTCGCCAGCAGATACAGCGCGACCCCGCGCCAGCGCGACACACCCGTGTCCGTCAGCACGACGTTGTAGAGCCCAGCCACCAGCAAGTACAGGTACACCACCGACGGCGACAGGGTGCTGCGTGCCTCGTCGGTGAAGTCGGCGGCCCCACACGCCATGGCCACTGCCAACCAGGAAATCGCAACAGCACCCAGCAGCACGAGACCGCCCAGCAGCAGCGTCTCGGGTGACGCGGCGACGTCGCCCGCCAGGCCAAGGCCGAGGAAGGTCACGCCACCCATGCCACCGATGACCAGCGACCAGAACAGCGCCCGCGCGGCCATCAAACGGCCAAGCGGCGTCGGCGCCGACCGCAGAATCCAAAACGCCCGACGTTCAGCCTCCATATGCGCAAGCGGCCCGAAGGTTGCCGCGTAGGCCGCCAGCGAAAACGCCACCAGGCCAACGTGGTGGGCATCCGCCGTCGACCAGCCCCAGCCGGCGCTGCCAAACACCTGCACCCCAACGAACACCAGAGGCATCGCGATGAGGCGCAGCAGGCGCGACCGATCGCGCGTCAGATGCCGCCAGTCCTTGCCAAAGGGTCCGATCGATCGCCGCCGCGTTCCCGCGGCAACAGCCCGTGCGGCCTCAGCCCAGGGCGCGCCCGCTTGCTCCCAGCCGCCCCGGGCCGCCAGCGCCACCGCGAACATCGCCAGCGCCGTGGCCACCACGGACAACGACACCACCGCGCCCAGCGCAAGCAAGCCCGCGCCGGCACCACCCGCCGAAAGCGCCACCAGCGGCGCCACAATGGCCCAGGCTGGACTGCGCGCGATGACGCCCGTCCATGGCATCAGGTGATCGACGGCCGCCACGGGCTGCCTGAGGACCCAGGTCGCCACCATCCACAATCCCGCCATCGCCAGTGCGGCCAGGGTGGCGGAAAGTGCCCAGGCGGTTCGACGCCGACGCGGTTTCACCAGGCGCACCACGATGATCTGCCCGGCCTGGGCCACGGCCGACACCGCGATCTGAACCGCAACTGACGTGGCGACAGCCATCCCCACGCCAGGCGCGCCCAGGTTCCAGCCCAGCGCGCCCGCGACCAACGCCGGCACCAGAAACAGCGCATCGAAAAAATCGGTGGCGGCTCCGGCCAGACTGCGCGCCAACACCAGGTTGGACAGTGCGATGGGTTTGGTCAGGAAGAATTCGTTTTCCCCCGACCCCGCCACCACCGCGTCGTTGCTGGCCATCTTGCCGAACACGCTGGCGGTCACGATCGCCCCGCAAACAGCGGCAAGGGCCGCGCCCTGAACCGCACGCCCGGCGACAGCCGCGATGGTGTCAAGCGCGGTCCACAAAAGGCCCGTGTACGCGACCGGTGTCGCAAGGACAAACAGCCAAACCAGGCGCAGCGATTTTCCGCGCGGTGATCGCCACGCAGTATTCCACATCGAACGCAGACGGAACCGCACCAGCAGACGCACCAAATGCAACGTCGAGCCCACGTCGCTAGACCTTGCGCCCGCTGCCGTCGGTGCCGTCCGTGCCGTCGGTGCCGTCCATGCCCGCCCCTACGTTTCGGTGACCTTGAGAAACAGATCTTCGAGGCTGCTGTCCGGCGACGCGGCGTAGCGGGCGCGCAAATCGGCGGGCGTGCCCACCGCTTGCAGGACGCCTTGCCGGATGATGGCGACCCGCCGGCACACCCGTTCGGCCGTTTCCAGCAGGTGCGTGGACAAGAATATCGTCCGGCCCCCGGCCGCCAGGTCGACGATGATGTCGCGCATGTCGCGCGCCCCGCGCGGATCCAGACCGTTGGTCGGCTCGTCGAGGATCAGCACCCGCGGTTCGTGAATCAGCGCAGCGGCCAGCGCCAGCCGCTTGCGCATCCCGTGCGAGTAACTCACCGTGAAGGTGTCCGCGTCCGCGCCCAATCCAAAACGTTCGATCCCCGCGTCCGCACGCCGACGGGCCTCGGTCTTGCTGAACCCGTGCAGCCCGGCGACGAATTCGAGCAATTCGGCCCCCGAAAGATAGGGATACAGGAAAGGCTCGTCGGGCAGGTAGCCGATGTCGCGCTTGAGGGCGACCGAGTCGCTATGGCAGTCGCGGCCAAGCACCGTGGCGCGTCCCTCCGTCGGCTTCAGCAGACCCATCAGCAGCCGGATGGTCGTGGTCTTGCCCGAGCCATTCGGCCCGAGGAATCCCACCACCTCGCCCGCCTCCACCCGAAGTGACAGGGCATTGAGCGCGACCTTGTCGCCGAAGCGTTTGGTCAGGCCGAAGGTCTCGATCAAGCGATCGCGTCGGAGGCGTTGTCGCCAAAGGCGGACACAGGCGCGGACACGCGGGCCCCCAGGCGGGTGGTTTGCGCGCGACGAAGAGACGGCAGGTCCAGGGGATCGAGCAGATCCTGTCCCCACAGGCCAAGGCGAGCGACCTCGGCATCCACCGCCGCGGGACCCAGCAGCGCCTGCAACACCTCGATGGGGCGCGCACTGCCCTCGGTGCTGATGGTGATGCCAAAAACCATCACGCGACCCGGCGTCCAGCCCAGTTCCCGCTGCAAGCGCCCCAGCAATGCGTCCGTCGGCAAGTCCACCGAGGCGAGCGACCGTCTGACATCCACCGTGCGCCCAAGCGACACCTTGCTGGCTTCATCCGACGGCGGGCGCACCACCGACAGGGGCAGACCCGAGGCAAAGGTGACAATGGCTGTGTCCGGCGAAAGACCGATCGGTAGTTCGACCGCGAACTGCGACGACGCCAGCACCCGACCCAGCGTCGGATCGCTGTCCTCGAGGGCCGCCGCGGTCAGAAATTCGATGCCACGCAAGGTCACCGCGTTCAGACGCTGCAGCAGATCGGCCGGGTCCGCGCGCTCGGACAGCGTCACATCCAGAATCTCACCCAGCGACGGCGTGCCCAGGCCCAGCGCCGGACCGAAGCTGAACTCGGCCTTCGGGTGAAAGCCCGACGAATAGAACAGTTCGAAACCCGCGCGCCGGAAGATGCGCGGCAGGTGGCGAATCAGATCCAGATGTCCAAGGTACGCCACCCGACCCAGCTTGGTGTAACGCAGGCGAAACCGCTGCCGCTGTCCCTGAACGAAACTGGTGGCCGGCCGGGGTTGCGCCTTACGATCGCGCACGGCACCGGCTTCCGGCCGCGCGCCAGGCCCCGCCGACGGGGGCGGCGTCCACGCGTTCATACGCCGCAGGTAATACAGGCGTTCTTCCTTCATGCCGTCCAGATCGCAGGCCACGCCGCAGTCGTAACAAACCAGCTTCTGCGCGGCGCCCGCCTCAGCGTCGGTCACGTTGGTGTGGTGCAGAAGCTGCTTGTACGGCTTGCCACACGGCGGCGACAAACGATCCTTCAGCGCCTGCCGGTATTCCTGCAGCAGGAACCCCGGTTCAAGACCAATGTCCAGGTGATCCCAGGGCAGCCGCGCCGTGACCGGAATCGTCCCCAGATACCGCGCGGGCGAAAACCCCGTCGCATCGACCAACTCGTCGATGGCCTGATCCCAAAGATCCATGCGTAGGACATCGTCCCAGCCGTCGAAGCGACAGCCCAGGCGAAAGGCCCGCTCCAACAAATCCGCCACCGCGCGATCCCCGCGCGAGAAGATCCCTTCCAGGTGCGACTGATGGTTCTCGTGCATCTTCAGTTCGACGCGCAGGCGACGCGCGTCCTGCCCCAGCAATTCCTGCTTGTGCTGGGTCGCCGCCTCGGTGTCCATCGCCGCCCACTGAAACGGCGTGTGCGGTTTGGGGACGTGCGTCGACACGGATGCTGTGACCTTGGCGGCCTTCAGATACCGACGGCCAATCTCCTGCACGCGGGCCGCCGTCTCGACGATGCCGCGCACGTCGGCGTCTTCTTCGGTTGGCAGGCCAATCATGAAATACAGCTTCATGCGCTGAAAACCGCGCCCGAACACGCGGTGCGCGGATTCGATGATGTCTTCTTCCGTGACGTTCTTGGTGATGACGTCGCGCATGCGCTGCGTGCCCGCCTCGGGCGCGAAGGTCAACCCCTGCGCCTTCATGGTCGCCATGTCCGCCAGCAAGTCATCGTTCAGGCCGTACGCGCGCAGAGACGACACCGACATCGACACCTTTTCATCGCGCAGCTTGGCCATCGCCGCCTTCACCAGCGGCGTCACGCAGGAATAGTCCGCCGTCGACAGGGACGTCAGAGACGTCTCGTCGTAGCCACCCTTCTTCACCCCTGATACAACCGCGTCGATCACAGCGACGGGATCCCGCTCGCGCACCGGGCGGTAAATCATTCCGGCCTGGCAGAAGCGGCACCCCTCGGTGCAACCGCGCGCGATCTCGATCGCCATGCGATCGAAGATGGCCTCGGCATAGGGCAGCGGCGAATCATCGGGAAACGGAAACTTGTTCAGATCGGCCACCCAGACGCGTTTTGGCCGGCGCGGTACGCGCGGATCCAGCGGTTCGCCGACGACGATGAAGCCTGTCTCGGCATCGCGCAGGGTCGCGTACAGCTCGGGCACGTACAGTGGATAGCGGGCGGCCAGACGAATCAGACGTTCGCGACGCGGAACACCCGCGCGGCGCATTTCTGCGAATTCCAGGCACAGCGGCGGCAGCGCATCCTCCGCCTCTCCGATGAAGAAGGCGTCGATGAAGGGGGCCATCGGCTCGGGATGCGTGGCCGTGGGACCACCGCAAATAATCAAGGGCGCCTCGTCGCCGCGGTCGGATGCGCGCAGCGGGATCGACGACAGGTCCAGAATGTTCAGGACGTTCGTGTACGTCAGTTCGTATTGCAGCGAAAACCCGACGACGTCGAAGGTGGCCAGCGGGGCCGCCGATTCCAGCGTCAGCACCGGCAGCGATCTCGCGCGCAATTCGCCTTCCATGTCGGCCCACGGCGCGAAGGCCCGTTCGGCGGCGATGCCGGGCGTCTTGTTCAGCACCGAATACAAGATCTTCGTGCCAAGGTGGGACATGCCTATCTCGTAGACGTCGGGAAACGCCAGACAGACGCGGGCGGAAACCGCGGACAAATCCTTGCGCACTTCCTGAAATTCGCCCCCGATGTAACGGGACGGCTTCTCGACATCCGCGAGGAAGTCGGCATACGGATGACGCGGCGACGACATGCGCGGCCGAGTGTAACAGAGGCGCCGGCAGTGCCGACTGCGGCTACAGGCTTCCCTGAAAAATCAGGGGGAAGGCCATCGAATACTCTTCATTGCTGGCGGGGAAGCGCCAGCGCTTGACGTTTTCCTTGATGCAGCTGCTGACCGGGCTGAACTCCGGCGGCGCACTGACCGAAACGCCCTTCACCATGCCTGAGATGCCGATCGAAACGGTGACATCCAGGCGCCCGGCGCGCAGACGCTCGTCCCGTTTCAGGGCGCGCTCGTAGCAGACCTTCAGCCCCTGCTGATTCTCTTTCTTCTTCACGACGGCGCTCATCTGCGACTGCGACACCGCCTCGCCGACCGGGGCGTGGGCCGCGCTGGCGACGATCTTGCGCTCGGGCTCGGCGAACCGGCGCGCGTCCAGTTGCTTCGGGATCGCGGCCACCGCCGGCGGCGGTTGCACCTTCGCCGGGGCCGCAGGGGGCGGCGCAACGGGCGGGGGCGCCAGCGCCACCGGGGCCTTGGGGCCACCCTTGACCGCGCGTCGGGGCGGCTCGTGCTTGGCCATCTTCACAGCCCGGGGCGGCTGTGCGACGTCCGGTGGCGGCGGTGCGACCACAGGTGCCGGTGCGGGTGGCACCCCGACGGCGGCGCGGAATCGCTGCGTGGCCTCGGCGCGGGCCTGCGCCTCGATCTCTTCGGGCTTCAGCACGGCCTTCGCGGTGGTCGTCGACGGCGTTGCGACGCGGGTGGGTGCCTTGTCGGGGCCCGACACCTTGATGACGACGAGGGCGATGAGCAGCAGCACGACCGCACCGCCCACCGCCACGAATTTCAGCGCGGGATTGACGGAGAACAGCCCCGCCACCCGCATAATCTGCGATTGGCCGGCCGGCAGTGGCCGAAGGACGGGCGCTGTCATGGTCATGGGGGCCACGGCTGCGACCGGCGGCGCGGATAGAACCGGGGCCGGCGCCAGTGCTCCCCCGGGAACAAAACCATGCCCGTTGGCGAAAGCCGGCGCCTCGCTTGCCAGGGGCACCAGGCCATTGTCTGTTCGTGGCACCGGCGCGTACGAGCCCGCCGGTCCTGGGGTTAACGGAAACGCGCCACCCTGAACCTGCGGAGCCACAGCGCCCGGGGCAAACAACATGCCTGCGTCCAACGGTTGAAGTTGGGTCGGTTCAGGTTCAGCGAACGGGGCCATCGCCGCCTGCGCAACGGGCCCGCGGGCGCTGGCTTCGCGAGCCCGCGTCTGTGGCACGGGCGCTGCCGGCGGCGCAACGGGGCGCGGCGGTGGACGCGGCGGCACGGTCTGCGCACGTTGCTTCCTCAGTTCCTGAACGACGGGCGCAACGTCCTTCAGGCTCTTCCAGCCGTCGAAATCCTCGCGCCAGATGTGGACGTCTTCGTCCTTCCGAAGGGCAATGATTCGCCTGCCCAGGTCTGCAAGCTCGAACGGTCCCTGCTGCGCACCGTCGATCGCGAAATACCATTCAACGGGGCGGGCGGGCGCAGGGGGCCTCGCCCTGGCTGCGGCCGGCGGTGACGCCTTCGCCCCGCTGGCCTCCGAAGCCACCGCCGGCCGCCTTTCCGGGCCGAGGGCCATTTCCCGGACCGTGATGACGTTTTCACAGGTCTTGCAGCGGATCTTCAGGATCTTCTGCCTGACCTTTTCGTCGGCGATCGAATAACGGGTCTGGCAGCGGTCGCAGACGAACTTCATCCGTATTTTCCGGAAACTCGCACGTTCAACCTAACACAGGGTTCGGCGGATCGCGGCACAAATCAAGTCCTTGCGAGGGCTAGAAGCAAGCCTGCCCCCAGGGCGGCGGCCAGTACCAGGCCCCACACCAGGCGCGATTTCCGGGGTACCACCACATCGGCGTCCTCTGTGGCTTTGGGCGCGGTGGCAGCGGTCGGCGCCTGCGGGGCAGCGGGGCTGGCGCCTTTCGCCTCGGGCGCATCGGTCTGCCGGGCCACGTCGGCATCCGGGGCGGCGGCTCGGCGCAGGGGGCCGCTGGCCTTGAGGATCTGCGCCAAGGCAGCCCCCGCGGGCAGCAACGGCCGCCGATCAAAGTCCAGTTCGTCGTCGGCCCCGGCGTCGCTTCCCTCGTCGTCGTCAGCCAGAAACGCCCGCGCGCGCCGGGCCCCTTTCGGCGAGACCTCCGCCTGTGGCGAGAACAGCTCGTGAACATACGCGGCCAGGTGGCGGTAGGCCGTCCGCACCTCGAGACCGTCGAGATACGTCTCCAAATCGGATGCCAGGTCAGAGCCCGACTGGTAACGATCGTCGGGCCGTTTCTCCAGCGCCTTCATGACGATGAGCTCGAGATCGCGGGGATAGGCGCGGTCGACGTAGGTGGGCGGCGGCGGTGTCTCCTCGACAATCCGGCGCATTACCCCCTCGGCCGGCCCGCGCCACAGCCGCTTGCGCAGTGTCAGCTCATACAGAATGGTGCCCAGCGAAAAAATGTCCGACCGCCCGTCCAGCGGACGCCCCGTGATCTGCTCGGGCGACATGTAGGACACCTTGCCGGGACGCGCGCCCGCCTCTTCCCGGATGTTGCGGCCCTGCTGCGCGATGCCGAAATCGATGATCTTGGTGTGTCCGGCGAAATCCACGATCAGGTTCGACGGCGAGATATCCCGGTGCACGATGTCGAGCGGCCGGCCGCCGGCATCAAGCGCGCCCTGCATGTGGCCGAGGCCCCACGCCGCCTGCCCAACGATGAACGCCACGTGGGCGATCGACATCGGCAGCGACACCTCGATGCCCCGGCGAACCAGCTCGGTCAGCGTCTTGCCGGGAATGAACTGCATCGCGATGTAGTGGACGCCGGCCTCTTCGCCGACCTCGTAGACGTCGACGACATTCGGATGATTGATCTGCGCGGCGAGGCGTGCCTCGTCGAGGAACATGGCCAGCACGCGCGGATCGGTGACGTAACGGGCCTGCAAGGTCTTCAACACCAGTTCCTTGACGAACCCCCCCTGCCCTTCTTGTCGCGCCAGGAAGATCTCGGCCATACCGCCCGTCGCCAGGTGTTCCAGCAAGGTATAGCGGCCGAGCTGCTGGCCCTTCAGATTCTTGCCCGGCGAGATCATCATCGGCACGGGCGTATCACCGTCCCCCGCCATCCTAATCGCCCCGGTTGATCAGCATGGCAGCGTCGTGCAGGACCCTGTCCGCCACATCTGTATCCGACGAATTGTAATAACCGCGAATGCGTTGCTGTTGATCCAGCAATACGAAATGCGTGCCGTGAAAGATGCTGGCGAAATCGCTGTCGCCGACTGGTCCGCCCATGCTGATCTTCAGGCCATCGACGACGGTCTTTTCGAGCTGATGAAAGGGCCCGGTCAGAAACTTCCACA
Organism: Myxococcales bacterium; assembly: GCA_025350815.1. Classification (GTDB taxonomy): domain Bacteria; phylum Myxococcota_A; class Polyangia; order Fen-1088; family Fen-1088; genus JANXXE01. The sequence continues at coordinate 37,092 of JANXXE010000062.1, forward strand.
TCCGTGGACTGGCGCGAAAACGCCGGCCATAGTCCGCCAGCCGCTCGGGCGTGTCGTAGTCGGGGTCCACGCTGAGCGAGACCAGGCGAAACCCCTGTTCGATCCCGCGCGCGCGCTTCTGAATCTGCGCCATGGTCGCGGTGATTGTCGGACAGATCGTCGGACAGCGCGTGAAAATGAACCCCGCCATCCACACGTACCCTTTGAGCTCGGCCGATCCGAAGGGGCGACCTTCCTGATCGGTCAGGTTGAACGGCGGCAAGATCCCCAACACCGGCAATGGCGGCGTCACCGCCCGACGCACCTGGTTCAGCACCGGCACCGTGAATCCCAGCGCCACGAAGACCACCCAGAACAGCGGCCTGCCCGCCAGGCGATGCACCCGCTGCTGCAGGCGCGCCCCAAACCCCGCCCGCGCATGGGCGTCCAGCGGCACCGAAACCGACATCGGAGGGCAAACTAGCACAACGGGGCCCGGGCGCGCGTTGCCAGCGCCGAACCTTGCGGCCCTCGCGCTGCGCATGCTATGGCAGCATGAGCCCCGTCAGTGACGTCCTTGGCCCCCCATCGATCCCCCGCGCAGCACCCGGCGGCGCAGCACCCAGCGATGATTGATTGGCCCGCTGATCGCTTCATGGGCAAGGCGTCGGCGTTGAAGCTGGGGATGTGGATCTTTCTGGTGTCGGACGCCCTGTCCTTCGGGGGGCTGTTGCTGACCTACGGAGTGCTGCGCGGTGGCGCGTCGGCCTGGTGGTCAGCCGGCGAGCCGCCGCTGGGCATCGCATTCACCGCCGGCCTGACCTTCCTGCTGATCTGTTCGAGCCTCACGATGGTGATGGCCGTTGCGGCCGCGCGCGAAGGCAATCGCCGGCAGATGTTGCTGTTCCTGGGCCTGACGATCCTCGGCGGCATTGGGTTTCTTACCGGTCAGTTCAACGAATATTTCGGCATCGGGCACCCGGGCCTCATCAAGGAAGGCCTGGTCTTCGGGCACTCGCACCGCGCGACGACCTTCTTTCTCATCACCGGATTTCACGGGCTGCATGTGTTCTCGGGCGTGACGTACCTGACGGTGGTCTTCGTGCGCACGGCACTGGGCAAGTACGACGGCGGCAACCACAACGCCATCGAGGTCTCGGGTCTGTTCTGGCACTTCGTCGATCTCGTCTGGATCCTTGTCTTCACCTTCGTCTATCTGGTTCCCTGCACACCGGGGGCCGCCTGATGACAGCCTCGCGCAGACCGTACCTGCTGGTGTTCCTGGCGCTGGTGGTGTTGACGGCGCTGGAACTGGGCGTTGTGTACGTCCCGGGCATCAGCCACGGGTTGCTGGTGTCCGCGTTGATCCTGCTGGCCCTGGCCAAGGCGGGGCTGGTGCTGATGCAGTTCATGCACCTGGGTCACGAAACCCGAGCGCTGAAATTGACCGTGATTGTGCCCTTCGCCCTGCCGGCGCTGTACGCCTTCGTCCTGATCAGCGAGGCCGGGTGGAGGTTGCTGCGGTGACGCGCGCCGCCCTGGCAGCGGCCGCGGTGTTCCTGGCCAGCCGGATGGCCGAGGCTTGCCCGGCGTGCGCGACACGGGAGGCAGCAGGCCTTGGCACCTACGCGCTGGTCGGCGCGATGATCGCGGTGCCCTACATTGTGTCGGTCGTCGCCATCCGGGTCATTCGCGGCCTCGACGGGGACCCACGGGTCTGACCATGCTGTCGTCTCTGTGGGCCTTGCCGCGCGACGTGTCCGTCGATGGGTGGCGCGTCGACTGGCTGATGCAGATCACGACGGTCTTCGTGTTGATCATGTTCGCCGCAACGGTCGTCTGGATTCTTTGGGCCTGTGTGCGCCACGGGCCGCGCCACCTGGCGCACTATGACCTCGGCAACGCAAAATCAGCGGTGATCAAGGCGACGTGCCTGTCGGCCGTCATCTTCGGCGTCGTGGACGGCAACCTGCTGGTCAATGGGCTCGGCGATCTAAATGCGGCGTTCTGGAATTTCGACAAGGCCAACGCCAGCCCCCGGGCCGTGCGCATCGAGATCAACGCCCACCAGTGGGCGTGGGACGCGCGCTATGCAGGGCCCGACGGCAAGTTCAACACGGCGGACGACATCGTCACGCTGAATGACATCCGCGTGCCGCTGCACGTGCCGGTGGTCATCCAGCTGGGCGCCACGGACGTTATTCATTGTTTCTCGCTGCCCAATCTGCGCGTCAAACAGGACGCCGTGCCGGGAATGATCAACCGCCTGTGGTTTGCGGCCAAGGAAGCCGGCGTCTTCGACATCGCGTGCGCGCAGCACTGCGGCGTGCACCACTACAAGATGCGCGGACAACTGACTGTCCTCGACGAGGCGGCCTACCGCGCCTGGGAAGCCAATGCCTCGGACCTGTCCGCGCACGCATGGGATCCCGACGACAAGACCGCCCACTGGGGCTGGGACTGGGAACGCCGCAACAACTAATTTAGGCCGCACTAAACAATGGACCTGCAACCGATACACCCGCCGCCCACGTCCTTCCTGCGCAGGTACGTCTTTTCGACCGACCACAAGGTCATCGCCAAGCAGTTCCTGTGGACCGGTCTGATGTTCCTGCTGTTCGGCGGCTTGCTGGCGATGCTGATCCGGTGGCAGTGGGCCTACCCCGGGCACAAGGTCCCGGTGCTGGGCGAGACGCTGTTTCATCGGTCGTCCGGCGTGATCAACCCGGCGGCCTACAACACCATGTTCACGATGCATGGGCTGATCATGATCTTTTTCGCGATTACCCCGGTCCTCATCGGCGCGTTCGGAAATCTGATCATTCCGCTGATGATTGGCGCGCGCGACATGGCGTTTCCGAAGCTGAACATGCTGTCGTTCTGGACCTTCAGCCTGTCGCTGTGCCTGATCACCGCTTCGTTCGGCGTGCAACTGGGCTCGGCCTCCGCGGGCTGGACGACCTACCCGCCGCTATCGACCAAGATCGGCACACCCGGCGCGGGGCAAACGCTGGTGGTGGCCGCCATCTTTTTCACGGGCGTCGCCACCATCATGGGCGCCATTAACTACGTCACCACCGTCATCCGTCTGCGCGCGCCCGGTATGGGCTACATGCGCATGCCTCTGTCAGTTTGGGGGATGTGGCTGACGGCGATTCTGAATGTGCTGTTCGTGCCGGTGCTGGGCGCGGCGGCCCTGTTGTTGTTCCTGGACCGCGTCTTCGGGACGCAATTCTTCATTGCGGGCGCGGCGTCCGTGCGCGGCGGCGGCGACCCGATCCTGTTCCAGCACCTTTTCTGGATCTTCGGCCACCCGGAGGTCTACATCCTGATCCTGCCGGCCTGGGGTTTCGTCAGCGACATGGTCAGTTTTTTCTCGCGCAAACCGGCCTACTGGTATCGCGGCTCGGTCTACGCGATGTGCGCCATCACCGTGCTGTCCGCCGTCGTCTACGGCCACCACATGTTCACCACCGGGATGAACCCGATGCTGGGCAAGGCGTTCATGGTGCTGACCCTGATCATCAGCGCGCCCGCCGAGTTGCTGTTTCTGAACTGGCTGCACACCATCTGGAAGGGTTCGATCCGCCTGACAGTGCCGATGCTGTTCGCGCTGGGGACCATCTTCGTCTTCGGTCTCGGCGGCCTGACGGGCATCTTCCTCGGCACCATCTCGACGGACATCTACCTGCACGACACCATGTTCGTCGTCGGTCACTTCCATCTGACCATGGCCGCCGCTTCGTTCCTTGGCAGCTTTGCAGCCATCTACTTCTGGTTCCCGAAGATGTTCGGCCGCACCATGAACGAGAGCTTGTCGAAGGCGCACAGCTGGCTGTCCCTCATCTTCATTACCCTGGTGTTTACGGGGCAGATGGTGGCGGGCTGGGCAGGTCATCAGCGCCGCCTCTTCGAC
>JANXXE010000101.1 GCA_025350815.1 Myxococcales bacterium
CCGAGATCAACCTGCCGTTCCTCACCGCGGATGCGAGCGGGCCCAAGCACCTGCAGATCAAGCTGTCGCGCGCGAAACTAGAACAACTGATGGAAGATCTCGTGCAGCGAACGGTGGAGCCCACGAAGAAGGCGCTGGCCGACGCGGGCAAGAAGCCAAGCGAGATCGACGAAGTGGTGCTGGTGGGCGGGTCGACGCGCATCCCGATGGTGCAGAAGATGGTCCGCGAATACTTCGGCAAGGAGCCGCACAAGGGCGTGAATCCGGACGAGGTCGTGGCCCTGGGCGCGGCCGTTCAGGCGGGCGTGCTGTCGGGCGAGGTCAAGGACATGTTGCTTCTCGACGTCACGCCGCTGTCGCTGGGCATCGAGACGCTGGGCGGGGTCATGACCGTTCTTATTCCGCGCAACACCACCATCCCGACCAAGAAGTCCGAGACCTTCTCGACGGCGGCGGACAACCAAAGCTCGGTCGAGGTGAAGGTGTACCAGGGCGAGCGCCCGATGGCCGGCGACAACCGGCTGCTGGGGAAGTTCGGGCTGGACGGCATCCCACCGGCGCCGCGTGGCGTGCCGCAGGTCGAGGTGACCTTCGACATCGACGCCAACGGCATCGTCAACGTGTCGGCCAAGGACAAGGCCAGCAACAAGCAGCAGCACATCACCATCACCGCCTCGTCCGGACTGTCCGAGGCCGACGTGCAGCGCATGGTGAAGGAAGCCCAGGAACACGAATCCGACGACAAGAAACGCCGCGAAGGGATCGAAGCGCGCAATCAGCTTGAGTCTCTGGTCTTCCAGGTCGGCAAGCACTTCGACGAAAACAAGGACAAGATCCCCGAATCCGAACGCGCCGACGTCGAAAGCGCGCTCAAGGACGGACGCAGCGTGCTGGAAGGCAACAAGGACATGTCGGACGCGGCGGTGTTCAAGGGCGCCTTCGAGCGTCTGCAGAAGGCGTCGCACAAGATGGCCGAGACACTGTACAAGGCGACCGGCGACGCGGCCCAGGCAGCGGGCGGGGCACCCCCGTCTGCGGAAGGTGACACCGGCGACGGCCACGGTGGGCCCGGCGGCAAGGACGACGTCATCGACGCCGAATACACCGAAGCGCCGAAGAAGTAGTCCCACCGCTCGCCTGGGGGCCCACAGGGGGCCGGCGGCGCCCGCAGCGGTTGCGCGGGCGCCGGCCGGGAAACTGTTGTAGAAGCGCACGAATGCGCCCGGTCCTGGTCTTCTTGCCCTCGAAGTTCCTGTTCTTCGCGGCCCTCGTGCTGGCCGCGGGTCTGTTCGTCCAAAACGTGATCGGTCGCCGTCGCAACGCGGCCCATCCCTGGTCGTCGACGCCGCTATACCTGCTGGGCGGCGCCTGGTTGCTGGTGGGCCTCAAAAGCGGCTCGTGGATGCCAACGGGACCCGGGTTCGCCCAGACGTGGACCCCGGTCCCCATCTATTCGTACGGGGTCATGCTGGGGACCTCGATGATCATTGGCTGGTTTCTGGCGATGCGGCTGGCCGCGCAGGACGGCCTGCGGAACGAGGACGCGGGCGCCATCTATATGTGGACGGCGATGTACTCGATCGTCGGGGCGCGCGTCCTTTACGTGATTGTCGAGTGGCGCGAGTTCGACAGCGTGACCGAAATCTTCATGGTCAACCGGGGCGGACTGGTTGCCTACGGCGGCATGATCGGCGGCTTTCTGGCCAGCTGCTACGGCTGCTACAAGCGCAAGGTGCCCCTGCTGAAATGGGCCGACGTCGGCGTTCCGTCGGTGGTGTTGGGCACCGCGATCACCCGGGTCGGCTGCCTGCTGTTCGGATGCGACTACGGCAAGCGCACGGACCTGCCCTGGGCCATTCGCTTTCCCGGCCCCAGCCTGACGAACGCGCAGGGCAGCCCCGCGTGGCGCGACCACGTTCAGAATCTGGGGCTGGCGCGCGACGCCACCCAGTCGTTTCCGGTCCACCCGACCCAGGTCTACGAGATGCTGGCCGGCCTGTTTCTGTTCGCCGTGATGATGTACACGCGACGGGCGAGGAAATTTTCGGGCCAGGCGTTTCTGGTCTGGGTCATCGGCTATGGCACGTTGCGACCCATCATCGAAATCTTCCGCGATGACGACCAGCGCGGGACCGTCGGGCCTTTGTCCACTTCGCAGTTCATCGGGCTGGTCTCGGTGGTGCTGGGGACGGCGCTGCTGGTCAAGCTGCTGAAGCAATATCGGGCCGATCCAGCGTCGCTGCGCCTGTGGGAGCCGGCGCTGCAGGGCGCTGCTGCGCCGACGGTCACCGGTAAGCGTAGGAAAAACCGCTGAAGATGGTATACACGCCCCGTACTTTCCAACCTGAGAGGAACAAATGAGCCTGAAGCGAAGCTACGTAGCGGGACGAAGTCCTTTCGGAGTGGGCGGGGAGCCGGGGGGGAAAGTGGGACGGCAAGAGCTGTATGACGAGCTGAAGCGGCTGGCCCAGGGCGGGCAGGTCTTCACGCCCGTGGATATCGCACTGAGCGTTGGCGCGGGCGAGCCCCAGGTGTCGCGCGCCCTGCTTGGACTGTCGGCCGAGGGTTGTCTCGAAAAGATCGAGCCCGGCAAGTACAAGGCAACCCCGTTCGTCGAGATAACCCAGGCCGAGTTCATCAAGGCCTTCGCGCGCGCATCCAAGACGGATTCAACCCGGCAGCGGGACCTGTCGGACATCGGGCGCCTCAAGCAGAACAACGACATCATGCGCGGCCGGCTGCTGACAGCGCTGGCCGAGCGGGATCACTATCTTGCCGCCCTCAAGCGACACGGCATCGACCCCGGCCCCGTGCCGGCGCCGGTCGCAGCCCCCGCGTCCGAAGCACCGGCTGCGGCCGAAAGCGCGACGCCAGGTTCCGGCGACGCGGCTGACTCGCAGAGCTAGCCGGGCGGCCTTGCGTCGTGCGGCTGCGATTTCGCATTCGCGCAACGGCCTCGCCGCCGGGGCAGGTTTCGACTGGCTCGACGCCGATAGAGCGCACTGTCGATATCGACGGCGCCGCCAGCGAGATTCAGTTCGGCCGCCAGCACGGTGTGCAGGTACAGCTGCCCTTTGCCGCGATCTCCGGGCTGCACGCCCGACTTTCCCGTCAAGGGGTTAGCTGGACCATCACCGATCTCGGCAGCGCCAACGGCACCTGGGTGGGGACGACCCGTTTGACGGCACTGGCGCCCCGTCCACTTGTGCCGGGGGACACCTTTCGCCTGGCGGATGTGCAGGTGACGTTCACGCAGGCAATAAGTGAAGGTGCCGACCCGGCGGGCGGGACAGTCGAAAGCACGGCCACCATCGCGCGTCGTCTGGTCAACGACCTGTTCCGGGGCGGCGGTGGCGCCGACGTCGCGCGCATCGTGGTGGACAGCGGCCCCACCACTGGCCAGGCAATCGCGCTTTCCACCGCAGACCGCCCCTACCGCGCGGGCCGGGGGGCCGATTGCGAGATCCGCCTGCCGGATGAGGACGTCTCGCGCGAGCACGCTTCGTTCCGACGGTCATGGGAAGGCGTGGTCGTCAGCGATCTCGGCTCGAAGAATGGCGTCACAATTTCGGGCGAGCGCGTCCAGGGCACGCGCCGGATGCGCGACGGTGAAACCGCGACTGTCGGCGCCACGCGGCTGCGCCTGGATGATCCCGAAGATCGCTATCTGCGCGAGATACAGAAGCCACAACAGGCCCAGCCCGCCCGGCCAGTCAGCAAACCGGCGGCCGCTGTCGCCTTGCCGCCAACCATCCAGCCACCGGCACGGAAGTGGTCCGCCATGCCAGGCGTATTGGCGGCCCTGGCCATGGTGGTGCTGCTTGGCGTCCTTGGCCTGGCGGCGTGGCTGGTGCTGGGGCACTAGTGCCGGGTAGATTCTGAATCATGTCGCACCCACCCGGGCTGGCTGCACCGCTGGTATTCACGCCGGTGTACCAGACACTGGTCTGGGGCGGCCGACGGATGGAACAGTGGCGCCCAGACCTGCCGCCGGGCCCGATTGGCGAATCCTGGGATGTGGCAGATCACGAACGCGGTATGAGCGTCCTGGCCGACGGCGAGCTGCGCGGCAACACCCTGCGAGACCTGGTGCGGGCGCACGGGCAGTCACTGATCGGTAAAGGCTTCCGGGGTGGCCCGTTCCCGCTGATGGTCAAGCTCATCGACGCGACCGATCGGCTGAGCATCCAGGTGCACCCCGACGACGCGCTGGCGCGCAAGCTGGGGGTCGGAGACAACGGCAAGACCGAATGCTGGTTGATGCTGGCCGACGGGGGCGAGCTGTACCAGGGCACGCGGGTCGGGGTGACCAGGGAGATCTTTGCGCAGGCACTGACGGCGGGATCGCTCGTCGAAACGCTGAACCGTTTTGAGGTAAAGGCGGGAGACTTCTTCTTCCTGGAGGCGCGCACGGTGCACGCGCTGGGCGCCGGTTGCCTGTTGTTCGAGATCCAGCAGACCTCCGACGTGACCTTTCGCGTGTACGACTGGGGCCGCATGGGCCTGGACGGAAAACCGCGCGCGGTGCACGTCAGCGAATCGCTGGAAGCGATCGACTTTGGTCGCAGCGACGCGGGCCTGGGGCCCCGGCGGCCGCCGTGGCAGGCGGACGGCGACGGTGGCGAGTTCCGCTGGCTGGTGGACTGCCCGTCATTCAAGGTCGAGGAACGTCGCAGCCTGGGCCCCATCGTCATGCAGGCAGATCCCAGCGACACCTGCACCTTGCTGACCTGCCTGGAGGGAACCGCCCGCGTCAGCACTGCGGGGGGCAGCGTGAACTTGATGGCGACCCACAGCGCGCTGGTGGCGGCCTGTGCGGGCCCGTGGCGAATTCAAACACAGGCGCCCGTGCGGCTTCTGGCCTCGAACCCAAAATTTTAACAGCCTCCGATCGGAGAAGACCCGTGTTCTGTGATGCACACCGGGCGAGGTTGGTGGAGATCGCTGCTCGACGAGGCGACAAGGGCTTCCCCCGGATTGCACAGGAGGCACTCGATCGCTATTCCGCCGAAGAGGGCGGCCGCAAGGAGCGCGTCGAAGCCGCGCTGGCGCTCGGAGGAACCCTCAGCCAAAAGGCTAGCGAGGCAACCACGTCGATCAATGCGTTTGAACTCGGTAGCGGCGCGCGCGAGGGTCGGGAACACGCAAAGGTGGAGGTCCTCCTCGCGGCACTGACGATCCTCCCGGTCGACGGCCACGCGGCAGACTTGGCAGCCGGCGTGCGACGTGATCTAGAGAAAAAGGGCAACGGAATCCGGATGGCCGACTATCTGATAGCGGGCGTCTGCCTCGCGCACGAAGGAACCTTGCTCACGAGAAACGTCGACCACTTTGGCCGGGTCCACGGCCTGCGCATCGGGGGGAACTACCGACAGGACCCGAGGACTCGATTGCCCTAACAGATTGGGCCGCTTTCATTGCGGGGACGACCTTTCCGGAAGAAACTGGCTGCGTGACGAGCCCGCCCTTCCGCACGCAGCGATCCGCGGCGCCATACTTCTGGCTGCTGTTGATCCTGTGCGTCGCCTATCTGCCGCTGTTCTACGGGCAGATCATTTTCTTCCGCGATCCCGCCCACTGGAACTACCCCGCGCGTTGGTTCCTGCGCACGTCGCTGCTGCGCGGTGATGTTCCCAGCTGGAACCCCGATCAGGGGTTGGGTTTTTCGGTATTCGGAAATCCTCTTTACGGCCTGTTCTATCCACCGAACTGGCTTTACCTGCTGGGCGCCCCACAAAGCGTCGTGGGACTTGTGAATTGGCAAAGCTTCGCGCATATGGTGTGGGGCAGCGCGGGCGTGCTGCTGCTGGCGCGCCGCCTGGGTGCGGGGCACGCGGCGGCTGTGGTGACCGCAGTGTCTTGGGGCTTATCGGGCTTCACCACATCCATGTGGACGGCTGGATTGTTGCTGCTGGCCGGGGCCTGGGTGCCCTGGTGTGCGGTCGGCTTCGTGGCACTGGCGCGAAGCCTCCGACGGCCCGGGTTCGCGTGGCTAGGTGGCATCGTAAAGGCCGCCGCGCCCGTCGCCCTGACCTTGCTGATGGGCGAGATCTTCGTCGCGATGATGGGGGTCGCTTTCGGCCTGGCCACGGCGGCTGCGGTGACGGCGACCGATGCGCCACCTCTGCTGGCCGCCCCGGTTCAGCCGCGCTGGCGCTGGTTCGTCGCGCCCCTGGGAGCCCTGGTTCTGGCCGCGGCGATCGGCGCCATAACCGTGCTGCCTGCCCGCGCCGTTGCCGCGGCCACGGACCGTGCGCAGCCGCTGGCCCGCAACATCGCCGAGGCTTGTTCACTGCACCCGCTGCGCTTGTTCGAGTTCGTCGCGCCGGAAGCCATGGGCTATGTGTACGAGCACTACCCCGGCGGAAAGTGGGTCGGCGAGCCGGCTTTCGGGGATCTGCCTTTGACGTTCAGTGTGTACTTTGGCACGAGCGCCCTTGCCCTTGCGCTGATTGCCTTCGGACGTGGGCGGCGCCTAGCGACGGCCCTGGCCGCGCTTGCGGGCCTCGCCCTGCTGGTGTCACTTGGCAAGTACACGCCGGTGCATCAGGCGCTGCGCACACTGATCCCGCCGCTCAAATATATGCGCTACCCGGAGAAGTACATCGTACTCATCGTCGGGTGGGTGTCGCTGCTGGCGGGGCTTGGGGCGTCGCGTATCTTCTCGACCAGCCACCCGCAGCGGCAGCCGTGGCTGCGCACCTTGGTATTTGGGTTCCTGTTGCTGACGCTGGCCGCACTGGCACGCGCGCTGTTCCCGATCGAATTTGGCGGTTACATCCGGGTTGGCGCCCTGCGGGGGGCGGCGGCGGTCGCGGGGATTCTGGCGGTGCAGGCCCTGGCGCCCCGACGCCGAGCAGCCGCCGCCGTACTGCTGGTGGCATGCGTGGCCACCGACCTTGCCGCGGCGGCGTGGCCGCTACAGGGCTTCGGTCCGCGTCGGATCGCCACCAGCGTGCCCCCGGCCGTCAAGGCGCTGCTGCAAGACTACAAGGGATCCCTCGTACCACCGCGCCTGTACCGCGCGGACAAGGTCGAGTCGTCAGTGGGACGCTTCGTCAGGGCCAGCAACAACACCGAGGGCGAGCTGCGTTCGATGCTGTCGATGACCCAGAACACGATGTCGACCTTCGGCGTGGCAAACCTGCCCGGGTACGACGCCGCCATCCCTTCAACCCTGCCGCTGCTGTGGGTGACGGGGCAAAAGGTCGGTCAGAGCGTGCTGCGCTTGCTTGCCATCGACTATGCGCTGTTGCCCGTAAAGGATCCGGATGCGGCCGACCAACGCTTCGGGCTACACAGATTGTTCGACCCCTTGCCAGGGTCGCGGCTTTACCGCGTTGAGGATCCTTTGCCCCGCGTGTACCTGGCCGGGCGGGCCGAGGTGGCGGCGGACGACGATGCCCTGAAGCATCTGTTCGAGCCCGACATCGTCGCGGGGGGGCGGGTTTTGCTGGCCCCCGGGGCCGATGCGGCGACCCGCACAGGCAGCGCGGCGCGGGTGGGCGACTGCCGTCTTGAGGCGTTCTCGAACGCGCGGGTCGCGGCCACCTGTCGCGCCGATCGGCCGGGCGTCGCGGTGTTCGTCGAGCAGTACGGCATCGGCTGGCGCGCCGATGTGGACGGTCACCCGGCACCCCTGCTGCGCGCAAATCTTCTGATGCGAGCCGTATCCGTCGATGCCGGCACCCATCGAATCGTGCTTTCGTACACACCACCTGCGGTCAAAACCGCGGCTGTCATATCGATACTGGCGCTGCTGGCCCTGGCGCTGCTGGCAATAGCCCGGCGCGTACTGGAACGCCGAATTCCCGTCGAAGCGGCGCCGGCGGCGACCTAGCGGCGTCGGCCGCGCTTACGGGCCTTGCGCGCGTCCTTGCGTTTGCGCTTTTCCTTGGCGCGGTCCACGTTGCGCTTGGGCGCCTGGAAGTGTCCCCTTTCGGCCGAGGGCGTGTTCATCATTCCAGCCAGCTGGTTGACGTCGATACCGGCGAACTTCTTCATCTGCGCCATCTGCTTGAACCCGGGGATCTTACCCAGCAGGCCCGTTGACTGGCCGAGCTGCATCATCAACTGCCGCATCATCGCGAAGCGGTTCAGGATGTCGGCGACCTCGTTTTCCTTGTGGCCGCTGCCGGCAGCCACGCGGCGGATGCGACGCTGGTCGTAAAACGCGCTGCGCTTCTTCTTGCGCGCACCACCGTCGACGATTTCTTCCCAGCTGGAGATGACGAAGCGTTCGGGGTGGCGCCGTTCATCCTCGGTCATCGACGAGATGATGGAAGCGATGCGCCCGAGCTCTCGGTCGTCGATCTTGGCCCCGTCGGGCATGGCGTCGGCAACGCCGGGGATCTTGTCGATCATCTCGGACAGCGAGCCCATCTTCTTCAGGACGCCGATCTGCTCGAGGAAGTCGTTCATGTCGAACTTCCCCTTGAGCATGCGCATCGCATCCTGCTCGGCCTTTTCCTCGTCGACGACGTCCTCGAACTGCTGGATCAGGCCCACCACGTCGCCGCGGCCGAGAATGCGGCCCGCCATGCCCTCGGGCCGGAATTCCTCCAGCCGCTCGGACGCCTCGCCCATGCCGACGAACTTGACCGGCTTGCCAGTCACGGCCTTCACCGATAGCGCCGCGCCACCACGCGCATCGCCGTCGAGCTTGGTCAGGACGACACCGTCCAGATTCAACAGGTCATTGAACGCCTTGGCCGTTCCGACCGCGTCCTGGCCGATCATGGCGTCGACCACCAGCAGAATATTCCCCGGGTTGCAGCGTCGATCGATCTCCTTGAGCTCGTTCATCAACAGCTCGTCGATCGCCAGGCGCCCGGCGGTATCGAACAGCACCACGTCGCGTCCCGTTTCGGCGGCGATGCGCAGCGCCTTTTCGCAAATCAGGGGCGGGCTACCACCTGGCTCGGCGTAAACCGGAATGTTCAGGCGCTGGCCGATGATCTTGAGCTGCTCGATCGCGGCGGGCCGATAGACGTCGGCCGCCACAAGCAACGGACGGTGGTGCCGCTTTTCCAGGTACAAGGCCAGCTTGCCGATGGTCGTCGTCTTGCCGCTGCCCTGCAGCCCGACCAACATGATTCCGGTCGGCCCCTTCTTGGCGAACTTCAGACTGGTGTCGACCGGGCCCATCAGCTCGACCAACTCGTCGTGGCACAGCTTGACGAAGTGATCCTCGGCGCTGACCTTGCGAACCTTCTCCTTGGACGAGGCGCGCACCCGGACAATCACGCCCGTGGCTTTCTGCCGCACGCGCTGGCAGAAGTCCGTCACGACCTCGAAACCGACGTCCGCTTCCAGCAGCGCCGTGCGCACGTCTTTCAGCGCCTCGTCGACGGTGGCCTCGTCGAGTTCGGCCACGCCCTGGAATTTTTGTTTGGCGGTGCGGAAACCCTTGGTCAGTGTCTCGAACATAAGGGCGGGAACTTACCACAGCCCGGGCCCTGGCCAGCCGCGACCCGCCCGCAGGTCAAGCGGAGTCCGTGCGCCCGAAGGCCGACCGGCCGCTCGCTTCCCACCACGCCCACCAGCGCTGCAGGGCTTCATCGCGATCCCGCCTCGATAGGTCGAAATGGTAGCCCATGTATTCGCCCGTCAAATCGCGCAACTCGACGCTGGCGGCCAAACGCAACTCGGGGCTCTTGTGCCCCAGGGCCTCCAGCAGCCATTCGACGCGGCTTCTGTCCCGGGACTGTCGCTCCCAGTTGTTCCAGCGCCAACGCGCGCTGCCAAAGTCCTGCTTCGTGATATCCACCAGCGCCGCGTGCGCCGCCGTGGCGATGCGCGCTTCCGGGTTCTGCAACGCCTCGATCAGCAAGGGCACCGCCGACGGCGCGCGCAATTCGCCGAGGGACGCGATGGCCCGCCGGGCGCGCGGGATGTCATCCGCGCTGGCCTCGCTCAACAGACTGGCCGTCAGCGCACGAACCTTGTCGTGCTCCAGGCGCCGCCGCAACGCCCGCAGCGCGGAACGTCGAATGGCTTCGTCGTCGTCATCGACCAGCCGGCACAGAATCGGTTCAGGGCCCGTGACATCGGTGAACTCAAGAATGCCGACCGCCCACAACCGCCATTGCACATCCGGATGTTCCAGCAAGGGCGAGACCGGCCGCGCCAGCCGGACGCCGTATCCCGCCACCAGCCGTAGCAGCGCGCGTTCCGCCTCGGGGCGGCGTCGGACGCGATCCGGCAGTCGAGAAATAAGGCTGTCGGGCCCCACCCACTGCAGAATCTTCGCCGCGGCGGTCCGCCCCGCCGTGCTCTCGGGCTCAAGCTCGTAGATCTCTAGCAGCACGTCGATGTCGTGCCCAGCACTGACCAGCACGCCCGGATCCACGATGGGCACCAGGTCATCGTTGGCCTCGTCGATCTCCGCCGCTTCGATGATCTCGATGCCAACCTCGGGCTCGCGGATTCGCTGCCCTGGCCGCGGCCCGGTGTCGGCCGCTGGCGCCACCGCCAAACGTGGCGGCGTGTGCAGGCGGGCCCACTGCCGGGCGCCCGACGGCCCGATGAGCTTCAACAAAAGCGATAAAAACCGCGCCGGCACAGCTTCCCGGTAGGCGGCACCAAATGCGGCCCAGAAGCGCACTTCTGGGGCGACGAAGATCTCGACCTCAAGGCCGCGCGCCGTGCCCCAGTCCATCAGGGCATCCACGTCCACCGACGGGCGACCCAACATCTGGATGGTGTCGTCCCGTTGTCGCACCGGCACCGCTCCAAAGCGTCGGGCCAGTTCGGGGTCGAGCAAGAACGACGCCTCCTTGTCGGGGGGCTCAAGGTGGGCGTCGGTGATCGACGACAGGCCGGTCGCCTGCGCCAGGTGCGCCCACAAGTCCCGCTCGGGCACGAGGCCCATTTCGAGCAAGACCGTGTCAAGCCCGCCGCCATAAAGCCGCTCGCGCCGCGCAGCCTGTCGAGCGACGTCGGCGCCCAGGATCCCCCGCAGCACCAGAAGCGAGGACAACGGCGACAGCGGCGGTGAAGCCGGCGCCCCGCCCCTAGCGATCGACGATGACGTGGGTGCCACAGAGATGGTCATGCAGGGCCCGATGCTCACGATCGAACAGGCACCACAGCCAGCCGAGGCCAGCCGGCATCACACTGAGAGCCAACAACACAAAGCGCAGAATGCCACGCGCCGGCCCGGGTGATCCCCCGCGAATCGAGATGACCCGAAGACCGAGCAACCTTTTTCCAACCGTCTGTCCCACAATCCCGCCCAGATAGATCTGGTAAAGGGCGCCAATGCCAACGAACAGTCCGGCTGCGCCGAGGGCCAGCGGGTTGCGATCAAGAACGCCGGCGAGGACAAAATCGGGACCGAGTTCCCGGGCACCCGGCAAGGGAATGTTCAGGATCAATGCCGCACCGACGGTCACGCCGGTGGCGACGCCCGCCACCAGGACCGTGTCGACAAGCGCGGCCAGCATCCGGCGCGGAAACCCAGCCGCCCGCACGTACATGACGGTTTCCTCGCGCCCGCGTACGCGCCCGGACGAGGTGCCCGTGGCAAAGGCTGCCGGCGCGTACGAACTCATGAAGCCATTGTGGGCAGGTGTCCCCCCGGTGGCAAGTTTCAATCGAGGTGTTTCAATCGAGCGCCCCGACGGCCGCCTGCACGAGTGTAAGCGCGACCAGTGCCGCCGTCTCGACGCGCAGGATTCGGGCTCCCAGACCCACCGGGCCAAAGCCGGCGACGCGCGCCGCAGTGACCTCATCCGGGGCGAATCCCCCCTCCGGCCCGACCAGCAGCAACACGTCCCGTTCATGTCCGGTGAGGGCGCCACGTAACGGACAGTCGCGTACCCCCTCGAACAGCATCAGGCGACGCGCGTCGGGCGCCACCGGAAGAACCAGCGCCTCGGCCAGCGGCAACGGCGCATCAATGACGGGCACGTCTGCACGCCCCGATTGGCGCGCGGCTTCCTCGGCAATCGTGCGCCAGCGCGTGGGACGCCCCGCTGCCGCTGGCCGCGCAACGGAACGCGACGTCAGGGCGGGCACGATGCGACCGACCCCAAGTTCGGTGGCCTTCTGTACGATCCAATCCATCCGGTCGCCGCGCGGCACCGCCTGCAACAACGTGATGAACACGCGGGGCAGTGGCACTTGCCGCCGTTGCCCCAGTGCAACCTCAGTCGCACGGGCACCCACCGCTGCGATCCGCCCGTCAATCTGGATGCCGCCCCCGTCGAAGATTTCCACCTCATGCCCGACCGCCAGACGCAGCACCCGCGTCAGGTAACGGTGGTCTTCGCCATCCAGTGTGACCGTCTGGCCCGTCAGTCGCTCGGGCGCCACGAACAGCCGCGCCATGCCTTATCCCGCCGACAGCAGCAACCCCGCCCACTCGTCGTCGTCCTGGCGGGTGACAAGGCGCAGGCCGACATCCCGGTATCGCACCAACAGCGCGTCAACATCCGTCTGTAACAAACCCGACAGCACCAACCGGGCCCCGGGACGCAGACGCGCGGGAAAATCGGGCGCCAACAACGTCAGCACATCCGCCTGGATGTTGGCCATGATCAAGTCGAACGGACCCGGCGCCTCCACCAGCGTTCCGGTGACGACCTTGACCGTGCCGACCTTGTTGCGGGCCAGATTCTCGTCGGTGCAGCCGGTGGCTTCGGGATCGTTGTCCACGGCCTGGCCTTCGGCCTGCGGCCACAAGCGGGCCGCCGCAATCGCCAAAATGCCCGAGCCACACCCAAGGTCGAGAAAACGCGACACCGGCAGGCCTTCGTCGCGCAGGCGTTCGGCCAGCGCAATTACCAGTCGCGTCGTCGGATGCGCCCCGGTGCCAAAGGCCCGTCCGGGGTCCAGATCGATGATGTGCTCGCCGTCCTGAACCTGGCCTGGATCCCAACTGGGGCGCACGATGAACCGGCGCCCGATGCGCGTCGCCCGGAAGAACTGCTTCCAGACATCGCGCCATTCGTCCTCGTGGGCCGCGCGCTGGCGGATGACGACGGGGTCGACCGACATCCCCGATGCGCGCGCGACAGACAGGCAGGATTCGGCCTCGGATAGCACACCTTCGACTTCGGCCGGCGGACACAGCGCCACCACCACGCTGCGGTCGGCGGCCGTCGACAGCAACGTCCCTCGGTCGCGAATCTCGACCCCTCCGGTCAGCGGGGACACCGCCGCCGCCAGCAATTCAGCCGCGTCGGCCGACGCCTCGATCTGAAGCTCGACCCACATCAGTGCGCCAGCGCCTGGCGGATGTCGTCCTCGAGATCTTCGGGCGCCTCGATGCCCACCGACAGACGCAACAACCCGTCGGAGATCCCGTGTCGCGCGCGCTCGTCTGGCGACAGTCCCTTGTGAGAAAACGACGCCGGATGGGTCAGCAGGGACGTCACCTCGCCCAGGCTGGCCGCGCGGACGATCAGCCGGACGCGATCATAAAAACGCCGGGCCGCCGCGCCACCGCCCAGGTCAAACGACACGATGGCGCCACCGGCCCCTGCGGCCAGCAAGGCGCGCGCCCGCATTTGGTCAGGATGATCCGCCCGCGTCGGATAGTGGACGCGCTGCACGCCCGGCAAGGTCGCCATCACGTCAGCCAATCGTGCCGCCGTCGCGCATTGCCGCTCGACCCGCAGGGCCAGGGTCCGCGTCCCACGCGCAGCAAGCCACGCGCAAAAAGGATCCATGATCCCGCCAAACAGCGTCCGGTACCGCCGCACCCGCGCGATGGTCGCTGCCGACCCGACGACGATTCCACCCAGCAAGTCGCCGTGGCCGCCGATGTACTTGGACACGCTGTGCACCACCGCGGTTGCGCCATGTTCCAGCGGCCGACACAGGCACGGCGTCGCGAAGGTGGAATCGACAATCAACGCAAATCCCCGGTTGCGCGCCATCGCACCCAGCGCCGGAAGATCCGCAAGGCGCAACAGCGGATTCGAAATCGTCTCGACCAGCAGGGCGCGCGTGGCCGACCCCACGGCCGCCGCCACCGCATCGGTGTCCCAGCCTGCCACAAAACGCGCGGCCGACCCGTGCGCGGGCAACAGATCACGCACCAGTTCCGTCGAACCGCCGTAGATCCCGTCGGACGCCAGTACCTCGCCGATGGCAGCGCCCCCGCCAGGACCGTCGCTGTCAGCCCGGGCCAGGGCAAAAATCGCCGTCGCAACGGCCGCCTGGCCGGATGCGAAGCTCAGGCCCGCTTCGGCACCCTCAAGATTCGCGATGGCCTGCTCGAAGGCCTCGTTGGTCGGGTTACCGTGGCGGCTGTACAGGTACGCGCCACCGGAAGCCGCGCTGTCCGCGGCCGCGGCGTCGGGGTACGAAAAATTGGACGTCTGAAAAATCGGCAGCGCGTGCGACACCTCGCCCGCTGGCCCCAGCGCGGGTGAGCCCAAACGCGAGCCGCCGTCGGAACCTCGGGACGCCCCCAGATGGGCCGCCCGGGTCGATAATTGCGCTTCGCGCTTCAGCGAATCACGCGCCGCTTCGCCTCACGACGACGCCGCTTGCGTGCCTCACGCATCTTGCGCTTGCGCTTGACCGAGGGTTTCTCGTGATAGCGGCGGCGCTTGATCTCCTGGAGGATCCCCTCCTTCGACATCTTCTGCTTCAGGATCTTCATCGCCTTTTCGATAGAGTCCCGAACTTCAACTTCGAGGGGTCGGCCTAGCAGTGTCTCCAAGAATTCCTCCAGATCGGTCAGATGGCGGTCGCCGTACGAGCGGGGCCAGAGATAAAACACCCACCCGTGGTCAGGGTCAAGGGTCGTTGTTGCAAGACTCACCGAGAGATCCGTCGACCCTGTGCATTATTCTTGCGCTCGGTCGGATATTCGTACGCCTCATGACGAAATTTTCTTTGCCTTATTCGCGCGCCCGAAGTATTAACCGAGAACAGTGTGACGGGGGGCCTGCAGCCATAATCACGGCAAGCAGGGGCCAACAAAGGAGAGAGTCATGTTGGGCGCAAAGGTATTCACAGCGACGAAGGCGAGAGATCGGGACGAGCTGGGCGAGGTGCTGACCCGCTGGCTTCACGACAACCCGCGAGCGCGTGTCACTGACAAGGTGGTCACGCAAAGCTCCGACCGCGAATTCCACTGTCTGAGCATCACGATCTTCTACGAGCTGCAGCCGGCCTGAGGCCGGACCTGCGACGCCGTCGTTAGCAGCGCTTGGTCGGGCGCCCGCCCCGGTGGCTGTGCCATACTCGGCGGCCATGCGGTTCGGGTTCCTGCTGACCAAGGGCAAGGCGGAGGCGCCGCAAATCGCGTCGACGCTGGCGCAAGGTCTGATTGCGCGCGGCCACGGCGTTGTCGTCATCGAAGAAGATGCGCGGGCGCTGCCCGGAGCCACCGTCGTTCCCGCGGCGGCTCTCGGCTCGTCGGTCGACGTTCTTGTTGTATTGGGCGGCGACGGAACATTCTTGCGCGGGGCCAGCCTGGTGTCGGACCATGGCGTGCCGCTGCTGGGAATCAATCTGGGCAGCCTGGGCTTCATGACCCATTACAGCCTTGGCGAGGCCGCCGAAGCCATCGCCCAGGCCTCCTGTGGCAAGTTGCCCATCGACGACAGGATGCGCCTGCGCGTCACCGTTTGTGTGAACGGCCAGGACGTCGAGACCCGCAGCGCCCTGAACGAGGCCGCCATCACCGCGCACACGATCGCCCGCCTGCTGGATCTGACGGCCGAACTGGACGGCGGCGTCATCACGACCTACAAAGCCGACGGCCTGATCCTGGCCACGCCCACGGGTTCAACAGCGTACAGCCTGGCCGCCGGTGGCCCCATCTTGACGCCCGATCTGGAGGCCATCGTCCTGACCCCTATCTGTCCGCACACGCTGACCAACCGCCCGGTGGTCCTGCGCGCCGACGCGCGCATTGCGGTGACCAACGTATCGCCCGGCCCCGTAATCTTGACCCTGGATGGCCAGTGGAGCCGGGAGCTGGGCCGGGGCGATTCCATCCACGTGCGCAAGGCCGACCGCCCCTTGCGAACCTTCCGCCCCCCAAGCCGGTTCTTTGCGATCCTGCGACAGAAACTGTCGTGGGGCGAGCGCCAAGGTTAGCGGTTGGCGAAACAGCGGGCGAAACGGCGGACGATGCCGACCGATAGCGGGTTGAGGTGAATCATGCTGGCACTGTTGCGCGTTTCCGGGTTTGCACTGATCGATGAGGTCGAGCTGTCTTTCGGCCCCGGCCTGACCGTAATCACCGGTGAAACCGGCGCCGGGAAAAGCATCCTGGTCGAAGCGCTGAGCTTGCTGCGCGGTGGGCGCGCCAGCGTCGATCTGATCCGCACGGGCCGCGACGAGGCGCAAGTCGAGGCGATCTTCGAGGTACCCGTGGGCGCGACACTGCGGGAACGCCTGGACGCCGAGGGGCGCACGTCGGACGAGGGCCTGGTCGTCAGGCGGCAGATCGCGCGGTCGGGACGCGGGCGCATTCACCTTGGCCGGGGCCTCGCCACAGCGGCAGATCTGGCGTCCAGCGTCGGCACGCTGGTCGACATCACCTCGCAGCACGACCAGCAGTCGCTGATGGACGCCGAAAGTCAGCTTCAGATTTTGGACGCCTTCGCGAGCAACGGCGATCTTGTCCTGCAGGCGCAGGCGGCGCACGAGGCGCTGACGGCCGCACAGGTGGCACTGGCGGCCTTCGACGCCGACGCACGCACGCGGGCCGAACGCGAAGATCTGCTGCGCTTTCAGCTGAGCGAGCTGGACGAGGCGGCGCTGCAACCTGGCGAGGACGATGCGTTGCGGGCCGAACGCGAGCGGATCAAGGGCGCGGAAAGATTCCTGGGCGCCTGCGCGCGCGGCGAGGATGCCCTTTATTCAGGCGAAGGCGCGGCGGCCGGTCAGGTGGCCGGTGTCGCACGCGAGCTGACGCCCCTGGCGGGGCTGGACCCGGCGCTGGCGCCGCTGGTCGAACGCCTGCGGGACGCCCAGGCGGTCATCGAGGACGTGGCGACGGATCTGGGTCGCTATGCCGGCGGGCTGAAGTTCGATCCGGGGCGCCTCGAAGAGATCGAGGAGCGCCTGTTCCTGGTCGGACGCCTGTGCCGCAAGCACGGCGGCACCGTGGCATCGGTGACGGCCCGTCGTGAGCACCTGGCCAGTGAGCTTGCGCAGATGGGATCTTTTGAAGAGGTGCTCGGCGAGCGCCGGCGGGTGGTGGCCGACGCCGGGGCCCGGCTGGCGGCGATCGCCGCGGATCTGTCCGCGCGCCGACAAAAGGCCGCCCGGGGCCTCGGCAAAACCATCGACGAGACGTTGCACGAGCTGGGCCTCGCGGGCGCGCGCGTGCCGGTGGCGGTCGAGCCGCGCGGGGAGCTCGGTCCGAATGGCGGCGATCGCGTGCGCTTCCTGTTTGCGCCCAATCCGGGGCAAGAGCCGCGGCCCCTGGCGAAGATCGCATCCGGCGGCGAGCTGTCGCGGGTCATGCTGGCCGTCAAGCGCGCGCTGGCCAAATCGGATCAGGCGGTGACCTATGTTTTCGACGAGGTCGACACAGGCGTCGGCGGCGGCACCGCCGAGGTCATCGGACGCAAGCTGAAGGCCATCGCGGCCGACAGACAGGTCCTGGCGGTGACCCACCTGGCGCAAATCGCGGCCTTCGCAGACCACCATCTGATGGTGACCAAGGAAGTCCGCGACGGGCAGACCAACGTCGTCGTCGACGTGCTGACGGGCAAGGCCCGCACGCTGGAAATAGCGCGCATGTTGGCGGGCAAGCCGCCCTCGCGCCAGGCCACGGCCCACGCGGACGAGATGCTGCGCAAGGCGCGCGGCTAGACCGAGCGAACGACGAATTCCAGCTCGACTTGCTGCAGGCGCGAGGCGCTAAGTGGGTCCGCGCGCTCCACCAGCCAGCCACCGGTGCGGGTGAAACCAGCGCGCCGAAAGACCGCAAGGCTGGCAAAATTCTTCACGTGAACGTAGGCGCGAAGGCGGGGAATCTTGCGGGTCACAGCCTCGGTCAGCACGGCCTGGGTCAACCTGGACCCACCGCGCTTGCCCCGATACGCCGGATCCACGACCAACGACCGGAGCTCGGGAATCGCCTCTTGATGGGCCAACCACGCAGCTCCGACCAGGTCCGTCCCCACAAATAAGCCAAAGCCCGTACCCAGGGGCGATGGGTCCGCCACCACCCGGCCGTAACCGCGGCGGATCAGGTCGGCGTAGGCTGACATGTCGGCGGCCAACAACTGCCGGACCTGAAAGTCGGCCGACGCAGCGCTGACCCCGCCCCATCGGCCCCACATCCGGCGGCCTTCGTGGCGGCTGCGGGCCGCGACCAAACCGGCGTGCCACAGCGCCAGGGTCCACATCCCGGGCGCCCGTTCAGCCAGGGCCGCCAGAGGTCCCCTGGCCCCGACGGAACCGACGATTCCGCCCACCCAGCCGTCCGCCATCGGGGCGCTGTCCCTGCGCAGCAGCGCCTGCCCGTCGGGCCGCAGGGCCAAAATCCGCCGCCAGACGAGGGCTTTTCCGTCGGCCACGCAGCACAGGGCTCCCGCCCTCGGCTGCCTCGACAGCTCAATTCTGTCACCGGCGCGGACCAGGGGCAGAAGCGACCCGTCGGGCACAACCATCTGCCACCGCGCCGGCAAGGTTCCGTCCCTAAACTTTTCCAGGATTTCGGCCGCTTCTAGGATGACAAGAGGGAGCCCCATCGCCTTGCACCCGACAAGCTATCACCCCGTCGCCCCGACCGCCCCGGTCAGCGCACCCGCCACGCCCTGCTATAGTGACCCGAAATGACGGCGTTCCTGGCGGCCGAATACGCGGCAAGTTCCGCCGAGCTCATTCAGCGGATCGAGGCCAATATCGCCAAGGTCATCCGGGGCAAGCCCGCCGCCATCTGGAGCGCCGTCATGGCGCTGGTCGCCCGCGGGCATCTTTTGATCGAGGACGTCCCGGGCGTCGGCAAGACCACGCTGGCGCGCGCCTTTGCGGCATCCATCGGGGGCACGTTTCACCGCGTACAGTTCACAAGCGATCTGTTGCCGTCGGACATCATCGGTGTGTCGGTGCTTGATCCGAAGACGGGTCATTTCGAATTCCGCCCCGGCGCAATCTTCGCCAACGTCGTGCTGGCCGATGAGATCAACCGCACCACGCCGCGCACGCAAAGCGCGCTGCTGGAGGCGATGAACGACGGCCAGGTCTCGGTCGACGGACGCACGCACAAGCTTGAACAACCGTTCCTGGTGATCGCCACCCAGAATCCCGAAGAACATTACGGCACCTATCCTTTGCCCGAATCGCAGATGGACCGATTCATCCTGCGCATCCGCCTGGGTTATCCGGCAGCCGAAGACGAAAAGCGCCTGTTGCTGGAGGCGCCCGGCGTGTCCGGCGAATCGCTGTCGAAGCTGTCGCCGGTGCTGCTGTTACGGGACATCATTGGCCTGCAAGAGGCCGCCGACCGCGTGCGGCTGGCGCCCGAACTGGCCGAGTACATCGTCGCCGTCGCACACGAAACACGCCATTCGCCCTTCTTGTCGCTGGGGATTTCCCCGCGCGGCGAATTGGCCTGGCGTAACGTCGCGCGCGCCGTGGCGCTGGCCGATGGGCGCGAATTCGTGCTGCCCGACGACCTGAAGGCGATGGCGCTGCCTACGCTGGCACACCGGCTGATCCTGTCCAACCAGCTGGATTCCACCACGCGCACGCGCGAGGAAGCCGAACGCGTACTGACCGAGATCTTGAACCGCGCGCCCATTCCCGGCTAGGCGCGCCCCCCGCCATGAGGCTGCTGCCGCGCCGCTTTCCGCCGACCCGTGAGGGGTGGTGGTTTCTGGTCTCGACGCTGCTGATCGGCGCCGCGGCGGTGAACGGCGGCATCAATCTTTTGTTTCTGGTGTTCGGCATGATGCTGTTTCTGATCCTGGCAAGCGGGGTCATGTCCGAGCTGGGCCTGCGGCACCTGGCCGTCGCCCGCCGTCCACCCGCCACCATCCATGCGGGCAGTCCGTATCTGATGGGCGTGTCCGTGCGCAACGACAAGAAGCGACTGCCCACCTTTTCACTGGAGGTCGAAGATCTGATCGGGGACAAGCCCGTTGACCGTCGCTGCTACTACCTGAAGCTGCCCGCCAGCCGCATGCAGGAGACCGCGTACCGGCACACCCTTTACCGGCGCGGCGTTCATCAGCTGACGGGCTTTCGCATTTCCACCCGTTTTCCGTTTGGGCTGATCCGAAAGTCGCGCGACATGGACGCGCGGACTGAACTGCTGGTCTATCCGGCGCTGGTTCCGCTGCCACAGGATTTGATCCCGACGGGGCCGGCACAGAACGGACAGCGCGTGGCCACCCGCCCCAGCCGCAGCGGCGACTTCTACGGGCTGCGCGAGTTTCGCGAAGGCGACGACCCGCGCGACATCCACTGGCGCACCTCGGCCCGTCGCGGGCGACCCTTCGTCCGCGAATGCGAGGACGACAGCGGCCGAACGGCGCTGGTCGTTCTGGAAGGCGGGTCCGCCGACGGGGACGCTGCTTTCGAGGCGGCGGTATCAATGGCGGCCTCGATCGCCGTCGCGCTGGTCAAGCGCGGCTTCCAGGTGGGTCTGGAGACAGCCACGACCAGCGTCGTGCCCGGACACGGACCCAACCAGATGGCGCACATCCTGAAGGTCCTGGCGCTTGTGAAAGCGGAGGCAGCCACGGGTCCCAGGCGCGGCGGTGCAAGATCTCAGAGCGACGCCACCTGTTTTCGGATCAGCCCGGGCCAGGTGACACCGAGGGTACAGGTCGACAAGGGCGACACGCGAAATCTGGGGCGAGCGTCGTGAGATTCCAGGCGGTGCACAAGCTGGTTTCCTACCTGCTGGCCGCGGCCGCCGTGACGCTGGTGACGACCTCGGGTGCCGTGCCGCTACCGACGCTGGGCTTGATTGTCCTGGTTGGCGTCCTGTCCTGGTTCGTCGAGCCCGGGACCCGCATGGGCAGTCTGCTCGATCGCGCGGGCCTGGTGTTCAACGTGGGCGCGCTGTCGTTCTTCGCGTTGAGCCTGTTCGAGGTCGTGCGCAGCTTCCCGCAGCCCGACCTGACACCGGTGCTCAACCTGGTGTTGTTCCTGCTGGGCTACAAGCTGTTCCACCGCCGCGGCAACCGGGACTACCTGCAGCTGTACATCCTGTCGTTTCTGCTGGTCCTGGGCGCGGCGTGGCTGGCGCAAAGCGTGCTGTTCGTCGTCGGGTTCTCGGCCTACGTGGTGCTGGCCACGTGGACGCTGATCCTGTTTCACCTGCGCCGTGAGATCGAGGACAACTACCTGGTCAAGCACCGTCGCGACGCCGACTCGGAGAAGGTGACGGCCGCGCGCGTACTCAACTCACGCCGCGTGGTCGGCGGCGCCTTCTTCGCCGTCACGGCGCTGGTCGCTGTCGGCGTGCTGGCGGGATCGGGACTGGTCTTCGCCTTCGTGCCGCGTATCGGCCTCGGCTTCCTGTCGGGGGGCGTGCGGCATCACGCCACACTGATTGGATTTTCGACCGAGGTGACTCTCGGCCACCACGGCGTGCTGTCGTCCGACAACGACACGGTGGTCCTGCGGGCCCGGGTCCCACGAATCGCCGCGTTGCCAGACGACGCCGCCCGCGGGCGCGCCATCTCGTCGCTGTACTGGCGCGGAACCGTTTATGACACGTACCAGAACGGGCGCTGGCTGACGGCCGTCGAGAAACGGGAAAAGACCATCCTGTCAAAGGACTACCTCCATCCGCAAGACGACGGCAGCACGGTCTGGTACGTCGAAAGTCCCCAGGCCCCGCGTGACCCACTGCCGACGCGCGGACCCCGACCGCGAATTCCGCTGTCCCAGACGGACGAGCAAGAAATCACGGTGGTCGGCCTGTCGTCGCCGGTGGCCTTCGCCCTCGACCAGCCGATCGCCTTCCGGATGCCGCAGGCCCGGCTCAGCTCATGGCGACAGCTGGGTCTTGAACCGCGCGCCTCGGGCGAGGTGGGCCTGGTGGTCAGAAGCGCTCGGCCCGACGGACAGGCCATGGGTGACACGCATGACTTTTCGGGCGCGCAGTACTTCGCATACTCGCGCGATCCCCTGTTCCATCCCGACCTGCACGGGGGCATCCCGCTCGGTGATATGGAAGCGGGCGCCCTGGACAATTATTTGCGCGTCCCGCTGTCGTTGAGCGGCCGCCTGGGCGAACTGGCCACGTCGGTCGCGAAGGGCAAGCCGACGGCGCTCGGCAAAGTGCGCGCGATCGTCGACTGGCTGCGCAGCACACACGGCTATACCACCAACCTGCAGCGCAATGAGCGGATAGCCGATCCACTTGAGGATTTCATCTTCACGCAGACCGCCGGTCACTGCGAATACTTCGCGTCGGCGGCGGCCGTGATGCTGCGCCTGGTGGGCGTGCCGACGCGCTACGTGAACGGGTTCCTGGGCGGCGAATGGAACGAATTCGGCGAGCACATCACTGTCCGCGACAACCGCGCGCATTCCTGGGTCGAGGCCTACCTGGGCGCACTGGGTTGGGTGCGCGTCGACGCCACACCGGCGGCGCCCATCCCGACGCGCATGGGGCGCCTGCGCCAGATCTTCGATTCGGTCGACCAGTTTTGGGGCCGATGGGTCATCGACTACGACGCCAATCGGCAGCTGGAACTGGCGCGCAAGCTGGGCCGCCAAATGGGTTTGCAATCAAAGGCTGCGGGCCACCCGCCGATCTCATGGCCCAGCAAGAAGGTCGTGGCCTTGCTGGCGGTGGCCCTTGCCGCCGCGGTGGCCGCGTGGGCCCTGGCCCGTCGACGCTGGCAACCCCGTCGCGCGGCGGCTGGCGGTGCTCGACAGCGGGGCGAACCCCCCATCGCGCGCTTGTACCACCGGGCGCTCGGGCGGCTGGCGGGCAAGGGCTGGTTTCGCGCGACGACGGAGACCCCGCGGGAATTCGCAAGCCGTCTGGGCAAGGCCGCCGTACCCGGCGCCGACTTGCTGGCCCGCCTGACCGAACACTACGAGGCGTCACGCTACGGGGATCGCGTCATCGACGCGGCCGTGGTCGAGGACCTGGGCCGCGATCTATCGTCCCTCGGAGTGGGGCGACCGCCGGCCGCCGCACCCGCCCCACCCGCCTGACGGCCGCCCTGCCAATTTGTCGTGCGCCAACCCGCGCACGCGCCACGGGGTCAAGATGGCGTCGACGGCAACCCGCGGTCGCGCCCGCGCTCCGCCCACAAACGCGCGGCTACCCACGGCACCACATTTGCAGCACAATGCCGTGGTTCATGAGGTTCCCGCATCGTTTCCTTCCCGTCGTCGTCGCCCTCGCCCTGGCGGCGCTCACACCCGCGCGCGCGCGCGCGCAGGCCACGACGACACCGACTGCGACCGCTCTGTTCACGAAGGACGATTTCCTCATGAGGCTCTGGCAGAAGACCTCAGCCGGCGAATGGGTGCCGCTGAGCACAACCGAGCAACTGTATTTCTTCAACCGCGCGCGCTGCGAATGCGAAACGCCTGTCCAGATCACCGTGGAATACACCGCCAGCGGCCAAGCCAAGAAGGGCCAACTCACACAGGGGACCGCCAATGTCCTCGTTGGACCCGAGCGCTGCCTGGATGCCGACTCGACCTCCCGGGCCAACGCCCACTGCGCAGCCGTCGACCCGGGCAAGACCTCGCTGGACCTGCTGAACCTGGGCCGTGGACGCGAGGTCGTAAATACCACGGTGAAGCGACTTTTCGCCGCCCGCAGCGCCACGACGCCCCTCGCCGCAGACGCGAATCCGTGTACGGGCGAGCTTGCCCAAAAGGTATGGCTCGGCGTCTTCAGGGATCTCAAGAATGATCCAGACCTCACCGCCGATGCGGCACCGCAACTGGGTCTGACTTTGGACGGCCGGGCTCCAACTGCGCCGGTGGGCATCGCGGCCGTGGGCGGCAACGAGGCCTTGTCGGTCAGTTGGAAGGGCGTTACGGGCGTGCCCGATCTCCTGGGCTACCTGGTCTTCTGCAGCCGCGGCGACGACAACGCCGTCTTCGAACCCAGTTTTTACAACAACCAGTATCAACAGTGCATCGACGGCGTCTTGACCGGCTCTGGCGCCGGCTCCGTCCGCCGATCGGCGGGCGATGGGGGCGCGGACGCATCGGCCGGCGCCGACGCCTCAGGCGACGCAAACACCTCAGACGGCGCGGTCGCCAAGTCGTCCGCCCTCACCGTCGACGAACAAACACCCAGCGTCCTCATCAGGGCGCCCGATGCGTTCCGACAGCTCAAGCCTGCCTATCTGTGCTCGGATCTTCTGACGTCGCAAAACAGCGCTCGTCTGTTCACCCTGCAAAACGGCATCCCCTACCTGGTGGGCGTGAGCGCCGTCGACAAACGCGGCAACGCCAGTCCCATCGAAACCGTCGCGCTGCAATACCCGCTGCCGACCCGCGATTTCTATCGGGGCTACCGGGGCGAAAACGGCCAGGCCGCCGGCGGCTACTGCACCATCGTGACGCCCAACGGACGCCGGTCGCACAGCAGCGATTTCGCCGCGGGCGTGGCGCTGATCGGTGCGCTGGTCCTTCGGCGCCGGCGGCGACAGGTGCGGCGATGACCGTGACCGTGGCGGCCCGCCTGGTCGGACTGTGCGTGGCCCTGACAACGCTGTCTGTTGCCACACCAGCCGCCCATGCCCAGAACGCCGTGCGCGACGCCGATAGGTTCCGATCGCGCCAAAGCTGGGCCTTCGAGCTCAAGATGGGCCCCTACTACCCCGACATCGATTCGGAGTTCGCCGGCACGGACAAGGCCCCACACAAGCAATACTTCGGCACCAGCAAGCGCCTGATGGGTCAAGTCGCCATCGACTACCAGTTCTTTCGCGGGTTCGGGTCATTGGGCGTGGGCGCGACGCTGGGCTACGGTCGCGAAACGGCGCACGCCTTCCGCGAGACAATCGCCGGCATTTCGGACGCGCGTTCCGCCGACGAGACCCGCCTGTCGCTGTTCCCAACGGCGCTGTCTGTCGTGTACCGCCTGGACGCCGCAGCCCGCCGCTGGCATCTGCCTGTCGTGCCCTACGGAAAACTGGGACTGTCCTACGTCATGTGGTCCATATCCGACGGCAACGGCACGACGGCCAAATCCGATTCACCGCCCGGCAATGGCAGGGGCGGCACATCGGGGATCTATGCCGCCCTCGGGGTGTCCCTGCTACTGGACGTCTTCGATCCCGGCGCCGCGCGCGAGCTGGACGCCGACGTCGGCGTGAATCACACCTACCTGTTCCTGGAGGCCGCCCGCTTCGACCAGTCGGGGCTCGGCACAAAGAACGTCCTCAAGGTTGGCGACACCACGTGGTTCGCCGGCTTCATGTTCGAGTTTTGACGCCGACCGCGCGCACGCTCCGTCTACTTGTCGAGTACGACGGAACGGATTTCCACGGCTGGCAGCGGCAGGCGGGCCAGCGCACGGTGCAAGGGTGCATCGAAGAGGCCTTCGCGAAAATGGTCAACCACCCGGTCACCGTGCGAGGTTCCGGACGGACCGACGCCGGCGTCCACGCCGACGGACAGGTGGCCAGCGTCCTGCTTGAATCGCGAATTCCCGCGGCCGCCTTTCAGCGCGGCCTCAACACCTACCTACCCGAAGATATTGCCATCCTGGACGTGGCCGATGTGGCCGACGACTTCGACGCCCGACGGTCAGCCCGCGGGAAGGTCTATCGCTACCAGATCTGGAACCACGTGGTGCGATCGCCCCAGCACGCGCGTCGGACCTGGCATCACCGCGCGGCACTGGACACCGATGCCATGCGCCGGGCCGCCGCCGTCTTTTTGGGACAACACGACTTTCGCGGCTTCCGAGCCGCCGACTGCGACCGCCTGAACACCACACGCATCATGAGACGCTTCGACGTGCATCGTCAGGGCGCCTTCGTCACGCTGGAGGTCGAAGGCACAGCCTTTCTCAAGAACATGGTGCGCATCCTGGTCGGCACCGTGGTCGCGGTGGGCCTGGGCAAGATGAACGAGGCCGACATCCGCGCCATCCTTGCGTCCGGCGATCGCACGGCCGCCGGTGTCACGGCCCCGGCCAACGGCCTGACCCTTGTGCGCGTTATCTACTGAGACGTCTGCGGGGGCGTGCGCATCTCGGCGATTTCCCCGCGCACGCGTTCCAGCAGGGCGTTGCGATCGGCGCCGGTCAGGCCCGCCGTCGGGATGGGCTGACCGATGATGACCTGCACATGGCCCGGCCGCACCAGCAGGCTGCCGCTCGGCATCGATGCGCGCGTGCCACGCACCGCAATCGGGACGATGGGCACCCCTGCTTCGATCGCCAGATGAAAACCACCCTTCTTGAAGGCGCCGAGGTTGCCGTCGCGCGAACGCGTCCCCTCGGGGAACAGCAGCACTGACTCGCCGCCCCGGATGCGACGTTTGGCCTCGTCCATGCTGCGCCGGGCGGACAACGCATTGGCGCGATCGATGAAGATGAAACGCCCCGCCCACATCGCCCAGCCGAACAACGGAATCTGCCCCAGTTGCTTCTTGGCTATCATCCGGACCCGCGCCGGGATGGCCACGAACAGCGCCCAGATGTCGACCGCCGACTCGTGATTCGCCATGAAAACGTAGGGCTGGCCCACATCCAGCGCGCCGCGGAACTCGACGTTTATCCTCAGGCCCGACAGGCGCATGGCGATCCGAGACCAGGTCCGGGCCAGGTCAAGAACGCGATCCCCGCTGCGGTCCAGCAGGCGCGTGCCCAGGGCCAGCAGACTTCCCACCACCGTCAGCAGGGCCACCAGAAGGCTATTGAGCCCGGCACGAAGCAGCGACACGCCGGGGATGGTATCCTCCCTCCGTGGATTTCCGGAAGACTTACTACATCCTTCCGAACCTCTTCACCCTGTCGTGCGTCCTGTGCGGCTTCACGTCGCTGTCCTTGTCGGCGACGGGTAAGGGGGAGACGGATTTTTATCTGGCGGCGCTCGCCATCTGCTTCGGATTCTTCTTCGACACCTTCGACGGCCGCGTCGCCCGGCTGACGAAGACACAGACCGATCTGGGACGCGACCTGGATTCACTGGCGGACGTGATCACGTTTGGGGCCGCGCCCGCGCTGCTGGTTTACAAATGGGGCCTGACCAACTTCGGTCGTCTGGGCATCTTCATCCCTGGACTGTTTGTCTGCGCGGGCGCATTGCGACTGGCCCGCTTCAATGTGTTATCCCGCCGGGACGAACTGGGCGGTCAGAAGAAACCCGGCAAGTACATCCTGGGGCTCGCCATCCCGGCTGCCGCCAGCGTCCTGGTCTTCATGGTGATAGTCAGCCACAACGCCGGCCAGTACCGCGCCGTCAGCGAAAGCGGCACGGCGGCCATTGTTCTGGTGCTGTCCGCGCTGATGGTTTCGCGCGTGCGCTTCCGATCGTTCAAGGACGTGCACTTAAGCGGCAAGACCGTCGGCGTCCTGCTGCTGGTCGCGGGCGCCTCGGCGGCCATCGTGCTGGCCGGGTTGGAAAAGGGCTTCATCTTCCTTTTTCTGGTGCTGGCCTACATCACTCTTGGGCTCGCCGAGGAAGTCATCTTCTTCCGCTCGCGCGCGGCCGAGGCGCGCGGCGCCGCACGTGCGATCAAGCCAGAACCGCCGCCCGCCAAGGAAGAAGACGTCCTGCGCGAACTGGGTGCCTTTGACGACGCCGAGGACGAGCCGGCAGACGGGGTCGTTGACGGCCCCGGACACGTCAAGGGCACCTGAGTCAGGTCGACTTCGGGGCGCCGCCGCCGTCGTCCACTTCCACGAAGATCCCGTACAGGATTCCGATCAGGGGCCCGAGCACCGCAGGAACCTGCGTCGCGGGTTGACCCGGCGTCCACAGGGGCGAGGCGAAAGGGACAGCCACCCCGCCCAGCGCCTTGCGCGCAACCCAGAATAGCCCCGCTGCCACCAGCCCCCCGAACAGGCCCTTGAGCGCCGGCGTCCACAGCGTCTCGTGCCGCCAAGGCGGCTTGCCACACGCGATCCCGACCAAGAAACCGACCGTCGCGTAGACAAGATACGACACGGTGCCACCGCCCACACCCGCCCGGGACGCGACCACGCCCACGACGCCCCCCACCAGGCCGCCCTTAAGAATCCCGAGGAATACCCGAATCATTGGCGCGCCAGTCTAGCAGACAGTTTCGGGTACCGACGGGTGTCCGCCCCCCAGTCACCCCAATTTTTCCGGCCGTCGCCGCAGCCCGGGTGTAGTGTTCCCGCGACGCACATGAGGGGTGGCTTTCTCACACGGGTATTGACGTACGTCGCGACAATCGTCGCGTTTCGCTTTCGCGGCAAGAGTCTCAAGACCGCCTTTGCCACCGTGAAGTTCGGCGGACGCGTGCATCCCCTCGTGACCAGAGGCCTTCTTGAGGATGTCCGGACAGGGATGGCCACGGTGGCCGCGGTACTGGCCGCGATAACCGCAAGCGTCCTGACGCTGGGATTCGACCTGGTCAGGCCGTCGATATGGGCACTGGGTATCGGCGCGTTCGTGGCGGGCTTGCTTCAGCCCAAGCGTCCCTGGCGCTGGTGGATGATCTCGGTGCTCGCGATCCCCCTGTCGTACGTGCTGGCGGAAAACGTGGGCATCTCGGCGGATACGGGTATATGGAAGGCCAGGCAGGCGTTACAGCCCACGCTGGTTCCGCTGGCGACTGTTTACGCGGCGGCCATTTTGCGTTTTATTGGCAGGAAGATCTCAGGCGGGGACGCGCCGCCTTTGGCCCAGGTGCTCGCCAGCCAGCCCATGCTCCGACGGGCCACGCCGATCGCGGCACCGCCGGAAACCGCCGGAACCGTTGACGACAACGCCACGACCGCTTCGTTGGGCGCGGCCGGCGGCGACGATCGGGCGCGGCGGAACTAGTGCACCGCTAGCTTGCCGTCGGTCTAGTCGTTCTTGGCAACCGTTGGCGGCAGCGCTTTCATCGCTGTCAGACGGGGGCGGACCGCTGCGAGGTAAGCCTGTCGATCGGAAACTGGGGCTTCGCGAACGATCTGCAACTTGGTGGGATCGATGAATCCACCGTTCTTGGTCACGCTGAAATGCAAATGCGGGCCGGTGGACAATCCGGTGGTCCCCACATAGCCGATGACCTCTTTCTGCTGCACGGTCTGGCCCACCTTGAGGCCCTTGGCGAAACGCGCCAGGTGGTAGTAGCGGGTGCTCAGGCCATTGGGGTGCAGCAGGACCACCGTATTTCCCGAACCCGACTTCATTTGCGCCTCGGTCACCCGGCCCGTCATCGGGGCCCATACCGGCGTTCCGACCGGCGCCGCGTAGTCCACGCCCAGATGGGCCTTCGTGCGGTGAAGAATGGGATGAAACCGCTTCAGATCGAACTTCGAGCTGATGCGCACGTAGCGCAACGGGGTCTTCAACATGGCCTTGGCGACCGCCTGGCCACGCTCGTCGTAGTAGTGCCCCGTACCCCGGGCCCCGGACGGGTTCCAGTAAAAAGCGCGGTAGGTCCCCGCCCGGCCGCCGTACTCGGCCGCCAGAAGGTGGCCGTACTTGTAGAACTGGCCGCCCAGGAACTGCTTTTCCACCACGACCTTCCAGTGATCACCCGGGTGCGTGTCGATATAAAAATTGAGATCCCAGGCAAAAAGTTCCACCAGCAAGCTGACGAGGGCGCTTGATTCGCCGGCCTTCTGCACGGATTCGTATAGCGACGATTCGATAAGACCGGCCGCCTCGGTGGCCCGCACCTCGATGGCTTTCTCCTGCTTCTTGGCGAACCAGGTACCGTCGGGTCGCGGCGCCACCACATAGCGCAGCACCGGGCTCGGGATGTATTCGAAGGTCTGCGCTGCGCCCTCGTCGTCGAAAAACACCGCATACCCATCCCCGGGTCGTATCAGCTTCGGGTCAACCAGCCGCGACAGGGCCCGTATGACGGGACCCGCGACACCGCCCAGTCCCTCGCGCACGAGCACCGTCCCGAGGACGTCCGAGGGACCGAACTTCCCCTCGACCGAGCGCTCCGCACCTGTGGCGGGTGCCTGGTTCTGCGCCGTGACGGCCGCGGGCAGTGCCGCCCCCTGCACCACCTTGCCGGCTGCGGAAGCCGCGGCCGGGGCTGGCGGCATGGGGCTGGCCGCGGTCGGTATGGATTCCTCTAGAACGCGCGTCTTCTCCTTCGACAGCAACTTGCCCGTCGACATCAACTTGCGAACCGCGGTGTCGTCGCGGAAGAAGAAGACGTAGACGTTGACGCCCGTCAGGGCCACCAGAACGAGGCCAAGACGCAATGAGTTGCGAAACTCGGCTTTTCGTCTTCGCCGGCGCCGGGGGAACAAGGCCACACCTAGAAACGACCACGAGCCCAGACCAGCGTCAACTTCGTTGTACTGGCCGGGCCGCCGCGACTACGGCGACTACGGCGACTACGGCGACTACGGCGACTACGGCGACTACGGCGACTACGGAACGATGGCGCCGCCCACGCACGCATAACCGAGCACGCCCCGAAAAGCGCAACGGAGGGTCCCATCACAGGTCCCAGTGGCCGCCGTCATACCGGCGTAGGCCGTACAGCAGGGCTCACCCAACTTGCCGCAGGACTCGCACTTGCTGGTCTGCGGTGAACAGGTCGTCGCCGAGGCCGAGCACCACCGAACATTCGTGCCGCTCACGCAGCAAGCCTGTCCGAGCCCGCCGCACCCGCCGCACGCGCCGCCCGCGCCACAGGACATCCCGTTGGGACATTGGCCACCCCCACCCAGGCACAGCGACGGTCCGTTCGCCTGGGGCACGCAGCACCCGCCAGCCGCACAGCGGTTTCCATCACAACAGTTGCCGCCGGCCGTGCCGCATCTTTCGCAGCGTTCCACCCCCCGGGCGTCCTGCAAACACTGCGTGTCTGGCTCGTTGCAGGTCGAGCGCGGCGGGCAGCAGGACTGGCCCTGGCGGCCACATGCGCACTGCCCGTCCGCACACAAGCCGTAGGAGACACCGAACGATGTGCAGGCGTTTCCAGGTCCGACGCAACGGCCCGCAAGACAGCAGCCGGAACCTGCACACTGGCCACCGGCACAACACGCGCCCCCCGCAGCGCCGCACGCGTCGCAGCGACCTGAGGCCGTGCACACGGCGCCCGGCGAACACGGGACCGCAGCGGCGCAGCACACGTCGTTCACCGCGCCGCAGGGCACGCACAGGCCGGACGGGTCGCAGCGTGTGCCCGGGCCGTAGCAAGTGGCGCCGCAGCAGGCCTGGCCCTTGCCCCCGCAGGCCGAGCAGCGTCCCGCCGCGCACATGCCACCGGCTGCCGTCACGCCGCACGAGGATCCGGAAGGGACACAGGATCCACCGTAGCAACAGGCGCCGCCCGCGCAGGCGTTGCCGCCCGGACAGCAGGGCGTCCCAGGAACGCCGCAGGTCGCGCAAACACCGTCCGCGGGCCGGGTACAATAAAGACCGGTCGCCAGACAACTGTTGCCCGCGCAGCAGGCAGCATCGGCGGCCTGGCCGCAAACGGTGCACAGGTTGCCAACGCATCGGGTGCCGGAGGCCGTGCAAGCCCCGCGGTCGCAGCATGGCTCCCCCACCGCACCGCAGCCCCCGCACGAGCCGCTTTTGCAAACGGCGTCGGTGTCGCCGCACTTGGCGGAATTCGCCACACACTGGCCAAGCACGCAGCAGCCGCCCGCCGCGCACGAATTGCCCGCGCAACAGGCGAGACCCGTTGTTCCACAAGACGCGGCGTCGGGCTCAGGGCTGGCAGCATCCGCCGGCCCGTCGTTGTCCAAATTGGGGGCATCGGCGCGGGTCACGGCCTCCTGCGTGAAGGCGTCTAGTACGACCTGCGGCACGTCCGCTTCGTGCAATCCGCCGTCGCCGGTCGCCGCGATCCCGGCGTCCCCCTTCGACGACGCGCCTCCACCGCATGCCGGAACGGAGGCAACGAGCCCCACCAGAACGATGGCTTTGCACCAGGGTCTGTGGGTCGTCAACAGTGGGGCTCCCCGTCCCGGTGGCCTGAACGCTACGCCGCGGGCGCGGCGACGGGGGGGGGTGGCTGGGCGACGGCGCCGGACATGGTACCGGTCAGTTTGGGCATCTCCGTCAGAACCAGGGGCAGCAGTTCGTCCATACGCTTTACGAAGATGATCTCAATCTCGCGACGCGGCTGCTCTGGGATGTCGATGACGTCCTTGCGGTTGCGCTCGGGCATGATCACCCGCTTGATTCCGGCCCGGTGGGCGGCCAGGAACTTTTCCTTGATGCCGCCGACCGGCAGCACCAGCCCACGAAGGGTGATTTCCCCGGTCATCGCGACATCGTTGCGAATCGGCTTGTTGGTCAGCAGCGAGACCATCGCCATGAACATGGTGACGCCCGCCGAGGGACCGTCCTTGGGAATACCGCCCGCAGGAATGTGCAGGTGCAAGTCGGTCTTCTCGAGGAAGTTTTCCTCCAACCCCAGCCACTTGGCGCGCGCCCGGATGAAAGACAGCGCCGCCTGCGCGGATTCCTTCATCACGTCGCCCAGCTGGCCGGTCAGCACCATATTGCCCTTGCCATTCATGCGCGTGGCCTCGATGAAAAGGATCTCGCCCCCGACGGGTGTCCAGGCCAGACCCGTCGCCACGCCCGCCTCGGACGTGCGCTCGGCAATTTCCGGCAGATACTTCTGTGGCCCGAGAAAGTCGGGAATGCGCTTGATGCTGACGACTTCCTTCTCGCTGGCCTTGTCCTCGGCGACCAGGACCGCGACGGCCCGGATGACACTGGCCAGCTCGCGCTCGAGATTGCGCACGCCGGCCTCGCGCGTGTAACTGTCGATGACCTCGGCCACCGCGTCGTCGTCGAACACCACGCGCTCGCCATTGAGGCCGTGTTCTTCCAGCTGCTTCTTGATGAGAAACTGCTTCGAGATATTCAGCTTCTCTTCCCGCGTGTAGCCGGGGATCTCCAGGACCTCAAGCCTGTCGCGCAGGGCCGGCGGAATCGGGTCAAGGACGTTCGCCGTCGCCACGAACATGACCTTGGACAGATCGAACGGCACTTCGAGGTAGTGGTCGGAAAACGAATGGTTTTGCTCGGGGTCCAGGACCTCCAGCAGCGCCGCGGCCGGATCGCCTCGAAAGTCGTGCCCAAGCTTGTCGAGTTCGTCCAACATGAAGACCGGATTGTTCGAACCGGCCTTTTTCATGCCCTGGATCATCCGACCGGGCAGCGACCCGACGTAGGTACGCCGGTGCCCGCGGATCTCGGCCTCGTCCCGCACGCCACCCAGAGAAACGCGGATGAACTTGCGCCCGAGCGACCGCGCGATGGAACGGCCCAGCGACGTCTTACCCACGCCGGGCGGTCCGACCAGGCACAGGATGGGGCCCTTCTTGTCGGCCTTCAGCTTGCGAACGGCCAGGTATTCGAGAATGCGCTTCTTGACCTTCTCGAGGTCATAGTGGTCAGTGTTGAGGATGTCGCGCGCTGCCTGGATATCGATCTTGTCGTCGGTGGTGACGGACCAGGGCAGCTCGACCAGCCATTCGAGGTAGGTCCGCGTGACCGTATATTCGGCCGACGACGGCTGCATGACCTTCAGACGGTCCAGCTGCTTGAGCGCGACCTTCTCGGCCTCGGCCGTCATCTTGGCGTTGGTCACCTTCTCGCGAAAATCATCGAGATCGCCGCCCGACTCGTCGATTTCTCCCAGTTCTTCCTTGATCGCCTTTAGCTGCTGGCGCAGGACGTATTCGCGCTGGCTGCGCCCCATCTCTTCTTGAACCTGGGTGTTGATCTTCTCGCGCACCTTGAGAACTTCGTGCTGGCGCGACAGGAATTGCAGCACCCGCCGCAGCCGCGCCTTGAGGTCGAAGATCTCCAGAATTTCCTGCTTCTCGTCGACCTGAACGTCCAGGTTCGAGGTGATGAGATCGGCCAGCTGACCGGGCTCGGTCACGCTGTCGATAAGGGCGGAGGCCTCTTTGGGAAGCTCGGGCATCAGCTTGATGACCCGCTTGGCGACGTCCTTCAGATTCAGCACCAGGGCGTCCAGTTCGACCGACGAGCCGAGGGGATCGGGCAGGGCGTGAACCTTGGCGGTCAAGAAAGGATCCTGCGAGGCGGCCTCCAGCATGCGAACGCGCGAGATCCCCTGCAGGATCACGGAGAAGTTGTCCTTGGCCAACTTGATGACCTTCAGGATGCGGGCCGCACAGCCCACGGTGTACAGATCCGACGCAGCCGGATCCTCGGTCTTGGCATCGCGTTGTGTCACGATGCCGATGACCGGGCGCTCTTTGGAGATCGCCTCCTCGATGAGCTTCACGGACTTCTTCCGTCCGACGTCGATCGGGATTATCGACCCGGGGAAAAGCACCGAGTTACGGAGCGGAAGGATCGAGATGTATTCGGGGACCTCGACCGGTCCTTCTGGCGCAGCCTTTTTAGAAGCCATCGTAGGTGATCGTATTATGCACGGACCGGGCAGGCGACAAATTTAAAGGTGTCGCCTTCAGCAGATCCCCCGCGCGGGCGGACCTACCGGCGGTGCTTTTCGGGGGCGGCCGGCTTGGGCGTGGGTGTGAACGCGTGCACCGTGCCTCCACCATTGGCACCATTGGCACCATGGGCACCATGGCCCGAGCCCACGCCGCCCTCGGCCGGCGAGCGAGCGACGTCGCGCTTGATCCCGTGATGCGCCAGCACCTTGGCCTGGATCTTCCGCGCGATTTCCGGGTGGTCCTTCAGGAACTGTTTGGCATTGTCGCGACCCTGGCCGATGCGCTCGTTTTCGAAGCCGAACCAGGCGCCTGACTTCTCGACGGCACCGCATTCGGCCCCGAGATCGACCAGATCGCCTTCGTGGCTGATGCCTTCGCCGTACATGATGTCGAATTCGACCTCGCGGAAGGGCGGCGCCATCTTGTTCTTGACCACCTTGACCCGCGTGCGGTTGCCGACGACCTTTTCGCCGTCCTTGAGCGCGCCGATCCGGCGAATGTCGAGACGAACGCTGGCGTAGAACTTCAGCGCGTTGCCGCCCGTCGTGGTCTCGGGGCTGCCGAACATCACGCCGATCTTCATGCGAATTTGATTGATGAAGATGACCAGGGTGTTCGATTTGGAAATCGTCCCGGTCAGTTTGCGCAAGGCCTGGCTCATCAGCCGCGCCTGCAGACCGACGTGGGAATCCCCCATCTCGCCTTCAAGTTCAGCCCGCGGGGTCAGCGCCGCCACCGAGTCGACCACCACGATGTCCACCGCGCCAGAGCGCACCAACATCTCGGTGATCTCCAGTGCCTGCTCGCCGCAGTCCGGCTGCGACACCAGCAGATCGTCGGTGCGAACGCCCAGCTTGCGCGCATAACCCACGTCCAGCGCGTGCTCGGCGTCGACGAAGGCGCAGATACCGCCGGTCCGCTGCGCCTGTGCGACGGCGTGCAAGGCCAGGGTCGTCTTGCCGGAAGACTCGGGGCCGTAAATCTCGCAGATGCGGCCGCGCGGCAAGCCACCCACGCCCAGCGCGATGTCCAGACCCAGCGAGCCCGTCGGCACCACCTGGACCTCGGGCGGGGCCAGACCCTCACCCAGGCGCATGATGCTGCCCTTGCCGAATTGCTTTTCAATCGTGGAGACCGTCAGTTCGATGGCCTTGTCCCGTGCCCCATCACGTTCGCGCGGGGGGGCGGCCTGCGCGGCGACGACGCCACCCGCATGCAAAGCTGCCATCTTGGCGGCGTCCGCCTTGGTGTCCTTGGATTCGTGCTTGTCGACCGTGGCCATGGGATCTCCTTCTTGGTACTCGTGCCGCTATTTTGAAAACTGACGCCGGGCCAGATCGATCGCGTAATAGGCGGCGGCCCGCCGGATGCGTTCGCGGCCCCCGGTAAATAGTTTTGTCTCGGCGCGCGTCGTCTTGGGACCCGCGATGGCGAAGGACACCGTGCCCACGGGCTTTTCACTGGGGGTCGGCCCGGAGACCTTCGGAACCTTGTCCCCGCCTTCTCGATCAGCGCCCGCAACCCCGGTGATCGCGATGCCCACGGTGGAATTGCAGATTCGCTTGACCCCTTCGGCCATCTCGCGCGCGCACGGCTCGCTGACCGCACCGAATTCTTCGATTGTCTTGGCCTTGACGCCCAGAACGTTCACCTTGACGTCGTTGGCGTAACATACGACCGATCCGAGGAATACGTCGCTGGCGCCAGACTCGGCGGTGATCAGCTGACCGGCGTAACCGCCCGTGCAGGATTCGGCAATCGCCATGGTCGCGGCGGCCTCGCGCAGCGCCTTGCCCACGGCCCAGGGGAAGGTTTCGCCGTCGATGCCGTAGATGCCGTTGCCGATGCGCTTGCGCAGATCGCCCTCGATCTTGTCCATTAGCTCTTTGCTTTTGGTGGTGGGTCCCCGCACGATCACCTTGACGTGGTTCTCCGGGGCGGCGGTGCGAAAATGCAAGGTCGCGCCCGTAACCCCGTCGAGCAGACCCGCCAGACGGTGGTCGATATGCGATTCACCCATTCCATAGACGTGCCAGGTACGCACGATGGCCGGAGCAACGCCCGCGGTCTTGAGCACGGTCGCAAGACGGGGCGCCACGTGATCGGCAAAGACCTTTTCCATTTCGCGCGGAACGCCGGGCAGGAAGTAGGCATCCGCCCCGCCCAGCCTGATGCGAAAGCCGGGCGCGATGCCGGCCCCGTTCGACAGCGCCTCGGCACCGGCCGGAACGCGCACCTGGCGCAGGTTGTTCGGCGTCAGTTCGAAGCCGTGCGCGGAAAAACGCTTCTTCATCGCATCGAGCGATGCGGCGTGCGGCTCGGCACTGACCCCCAATAGTTCGGCCACCGCGTCGACGGTGCGATCGTCCTCGGTCGGACCCAGCCCGCCGGTGGCGATCAAAACATCGACGCTGCCGCGCAGGCGTTCCAGCGCCGCGCGAATCGCCTGCGGATCGTCGGGCACCACCGTTTGCTCGCGCAGCACGACCCCGGCTTCGAAAAGGCGTTCGGACAAATACGCCGCGTTGGCGTTGACCACCTCGCCACAGACAACTTCGTCGCCGATGGACAGCACGGCCGCGGTGACCTGCGGTCCGCGGGCGACGATGCGTTGCGGGGATTTTTCCGTCGAGGGCCGGTCTGACGAAGCGGCCCCAGAGTTGGCCTCGGGAGGCAAAGGCTTCTTGCCCCCCGCACGCCCCGGAGACACCCTCGACGAGATAGACATTTGTTCAGTACCTTAACCATCGCCCATCCGACTGTCAACGAAACCCCGACATACGAAACCCGGTCATGCGATGTCGGCGGGATGCTGTGGTAAAAGATCTGTACCGATGCGCATCCGCTATGCCGCCAAGACGGACCCAGGACTCAAGCGGAACCACAACGAGGACCATTTCTCCCTCATCGAGGACGAGCAGCTTTTTCTGGTCGCCGACGGGATGGGCGGACACGCCTGCGGAGAAGTCGCCTCGCAGATGGCCGGCGACGTCATCAAGGAATTCTTTGGGCGCTCAAAGGACAGCGACGCGACGTGGCCCTACAAGATGGACCGGCAGCTGTCGTATCTGGAAAACCGCATGGTGGTCGCCATCAAGACGGCCAACCAGCGCATCTTCGAGGCGGCCAGCAAGGATCTGCGCCTCAAGGGCATGGGCACCACAGTCGTCATGAGCCAGGTCGCCGGCGACACGCTGTACATTGCGCACGTGGGCGATTCGCGCTGCTACCGCATCCGGGCCGGCACCGCCGAACAGATGACGCGCGACCATTCCTTGCTTGAAGATTACAAGGACGCGCGACCCGACATGTCGGAAGAGGAACAGAAGAAGTTCCCGCACAAGAACGTCATCACGCGGGCGCTGGGCATGCGCGATTCTGTCCAGGTCGACGTGATCAGCAAAGAGATCCAGGACGGCGACGTCTTCTTGCTGTGCTCGGACGGCCTGTCGGGCATGGTCGACGACAAGAAGATGGGCGAGACCGTGGGCAAGGCCAGTGACCTCGAGCAAGGCGTGGCGGCGCTGATCGCAACGGCCAACCAGGCCGGCGGTAACGACAACATCACCGTGCTCGCGCTCGAGTGCAAGGCCAGTTAGCCCACGGCCTTGTATAGTGACCCCGTGAAAACCCTGGTGGTCGCATTGTTCGTATTCGCATGCGGGTGCGGTGGCGGAACAGGCGCGGGACCGGGCGGCGACGCCGGATCCAGCCCGACTGGCGGGGCAACGACGGGCGGCACTTGCCCCCTGACCGCTACGGTCGACGGGACGACCTATACAGCGGTGTCGTGCACGGCCCATGGCGAGCCGACGTTTGCGCCGGGGGTTTACAAGCTGGTCATTTCGGCGCCATTCAACAAGATCAACACGAACTCTGGCCACATTCGCTCGCTGTTCATCGTCTTGACGGACAACGAAGACGCGCCCGCTGCGACACACCTCAAAACATTCACCGTCTCGGCCGAAAACCCCGGCGCCTCTGCGGTCTACAACGTGACCCAGTTCGATTCGTGGTCCACGCTGGACGGCAGCGCGAACGTGGGGTCGGGATCGTTCACCGTCACGGAATACGACAAGGCGGCCAAGGTCATCTCGGGCACCTACAACATCGTCGTCAAGCAAGGAACGAATTCCAAGACGATATCCGGCACGCTCACGCACGTAGCGATGAGCAACGCCCAATAAGTGACCTTTCAGCCGACCGCGGGCAGCGTCACGACGAAGTTTGTCCGCGCGCCTTTGCCCTCGCCGTCCGAAACAATTTCCAGGCTGCCGCCGTAGCTTTCGATTATCGACCGGCTGATGGGCAGGCCAAGGCCCGTGCCCTGGCCAGGCGGCTTGGTGGTGAAGAACGGATCGAAGACCTTGCGGCGGGATTCGACGGGGATTCCGGGCCCCTCGTCGGCAAACGTGATCTGCACCCGCCCGTCGGCTGCGTGGCAACTGACCGTGATCGTGCCGGTGCCGCCCATGGCATCAGCGGCGTTCAGCAACAGGTTCACGAACACCTGGGTCAGTCGCCCCGGCGAGACCAGCACGTTTGACCAAGTCGCAGCCTTGCCCGTGTCGACGCTGACGCCGCGGAAGCGGGCTTGCGGCGCCAGCAGCGCGCGGGCGGTGTCGACGATCTTCAGTGGCTCGGTGGTCTGCGCTTCTTCGTGGCTCGGCCGTGAATATTCCAGAAGGTCCTGAATGATGCGGTGAATGCGCTGGGTCTCGGCCTTGACCCGGTCGAGGGCATCCAGGCGATCGGCAGGGCCCAGTGCGCGCCCCGACGGAGACGCGGCGTCCGCGGCATCCGCGCGCAGGATATCGACGTAACCGAGAACGGCGGCCAGCGGGTTGCCGATCTCGTGCGCCACCCCGGCGGCCAGTTGCCCGACCGATGCCAGCTTCTCGGTGCGAATCAGCTGTTCCCTCTGGTTCACCAGCGACGACGTCATCTGATTGAAAGCCGCGGCCAGCGCCGCGATCTCACGCGGGCCGGACGGCGGGATGTGTTGCTCCCACTCGCCGGCGCCGACACGGGTCGTCGCCCTTTGCATCGCATGCAGCGGGCGAACCACAAGCTGCGTGATGACCAGAAACCCAAGCGCCAGCACCAACAGCGCATCACCGACGGCCAGCGCCGCCAGCAGCCAGCCCGAACGATCCAGGACCGCACCGACGGGTGTGGGCGCGGGCAGCGTCAGGCGTACCGCACCCATCACGCGATCCCCCAGTGTGACGGCCGCGTACGACAGCAACTGCATGTCGCCTTGCGGTCCCACGCGGTAGTTAAAGACGGCGGGCGTCCCTGACAACACCGCCGTCAATACAGGGGGATCGACGTCACCCGGAACCCGGAGCGGCCAGGCCGCCACGCCGGCACCGTCGAGGCCGCACAGCGCCACCTGCCACACGTCGCCCTTGCCGCTTAACTGCCGCAAGACGGTGTCGACGCGCGCGCGGTTGCCGGCCGCCGTCAAGGGCTGCCCGCCGTCGAGGACCGCAGCGATGGCCGCCGCGGCCGACGAGGCCATGAGAACCGCTGTCGACTCGCGCTGGGCGCGCAGGGTACCGCCGGCGGCCCACAGCGCCAGGTAACCCGTCGACAGCACCGCAAACAAGGTTACAAGACCCAGGCCCAGCAGGATCTGCGCCCGAACGCCCAGAACCCTGTTGCCGATCGTGGTGGTCATGAAGGCGACGGGCTGCCTTGCCCCAGTGGGGCGCGAACTATTTCTTCCGCGCCTTCTCCGATGGGCAGTGCCCACCGGGGATCCCTTGCGCCTTTTCGCATAGACCAAACAGTTCGTGGCGGTGCTGCAAGATGTTGAAGCCCAGGCGATGGGCGACACGGGATTGCAATTGTTCGACCTCGTCGCTTTCGAATTCGACGATGAACTGACACTGCTGGCAGATGATGTGGTCGTGGTGCGCGCGCTGGCCGCTTACCTCGTACAGCGTCTGACCCGAGCCGAACTGCCGGGACGCCGCAAGC
Source organism: Myxococcales bacterium (assembly GCA_025350815.1). Taxonomy (GTDB): domain Bacteria; phylum Myxococcota_A; class Polyangia; order Fen-1088; family Fen-1088; genus JANXXE01. The sequence goes on from JANXXE010000101.1 coordinate 40,466, forward strand.
CCTGCCTCTTCCAGCAACTTGACCGTGCGGTAGACGGTGGCCAGACCAACGCCCGGGTTTGCCTTGCGCGCCGAGGACAGCAGCGCTTCGAGCCCCACGTGCCCGGTGGTACGCAAGAAGGCGTCGACGATGGCCTCGCGCTGCTGCGTCGTCTTGAGCCCCTTGCGGCGCATGTACGCCCGCCACGGCTCCTTGAGATTGCTTGCGGACAGTTTGACCTCACCCACGCGTCCCTCCGATTCCCGACGTCCCGCTAGGCCTTCCATTTGATAGAGCAGCCCATCGACGGAACCTGTGGCGCATCCGGTGCGCGGCCCGCCAGCACGGCATCGAGGCCGGCGGCAAGTTCGCGGCGGGTCACCTTGGTGGGATCCTTCCACGCGTCGTCAATTCGGCCCCCGTAGGCCAGTCGTCGGTGCGCATCGTAGACAAAAATGTCGGGCGTACACACGGCCCCGAATGCGCGCGCGACGGTCTGGGTCTCGTCGTGCAGGTAGGGAAATCCGTACTGCTTGGCCTTCCAGCGAAGGGCCAGCTGGGGGAAGGCGTCGTCGGGATAAGTCGCCGCGTCGTTCGAACACACGGCCACGAACTGCACGCCACGCGGACTGAATTGCCGGGCCAGGTCGATGATCCGATCCTCGACCGCCATCACGTACGGGCAGTGGTTACAGATGAACATGACCACCAGCGCGGACGCGGAAGCAAAATCATCCCGCCCGTACGACCGGCCATCGACGGCCGGCAGGAGGAAGTCCGGGCA
>JANXXE010000108.1 GCA_025350815.1 Myxococcales bacterium
TTGGCCAACAAGACTGTTTCGGCCGAGACCGGCGGCGGCCTCGTCCGGTGCGAGGCCAACGGCAAGGGCGATATCATTTCGCTGGTCGTGGATCCCGCGTTGATGGGCCTTGGCGAAAAGAAGATGCTCGAAGATCTGGTCGTCGGCGCCGTGAACCAGGCCTTGGATCGGGCGCGGCAAATCGCGCAGGACGAACTCGGTCGCGTGACCGGGGGCCTGCCGATGCCTCCCGGATTCCTCGGGGGTTAGGCGCAATGTCGGCGTCGGGCGGACCCATAGCGCGCTTGATCCAGCAACTGGGCAAGCTGCCCGGCATCGGCCAAAAGACCGCCGCTCGCCTTGCCTTTCACATTCTACGGGCCTCGCCCGAGGACGCGGTGGACCTGGCCTGCGCCATCACCGAACTGCGCGCGCGCATCCGCCTGTGCGGGGTTTGCTGGGATTTCACCGAGGACGAGCCCTGCGCGATTTGCCGGGACGCCCGTCGGGACACAGCCCTGGTCTGTGTCGTGGCCCAGCCCCAGGACGTGATCGCCATCGAGCGGACGGGTGGCTACCGCGGCCGCTACCACGTGCTGCATGGGGTGCTGTCGCCGCTGGACGGGATCGGGCCGGAAGATCTGCGCATCGACGAACTAATCCGACGTTGTGGGGGCAACGAGGTCAAGGAGGTCATCGTCGCCACGAACCCCAGCGTCGAGGGGGAAACCACATCAGTCTACCTGTCCAAGCTGCTGCGGCCGCTGGGAATCAAGGTCAGCCGCATCGCGACGGGGGTACCCATGGGCGGCGAACTGGAATACGCGGACCGGCTGACCCTGGCTCGGGCCATCGATGGGCGGCGGGAAATTTGAGTTTAAAACTTGCCTTTGCCCCCGCCCATGGGGAACTTGTAAGGTACCGGCGCCAGATGCCAATGCTCGATACGATTTTGCACATGCCCGAAGGAGACAAATGAGCGGCCCCGAGGTCATGTTTCCCGAGGAGCAGGAGATGATTTCGGTGGTCTGCAAGCGCCTGCACCGAGATGCCAACGCCAAGGCCATCTTGCTGATTGGTCGCGACGGCCAGTCGATTGCCGATGCAGGCGACGTGCTTGACATCGACATCACGTCGCTGTCGTCGCTGACGGCCGGTAACGTCGCCGCGACCGGTGGGATATCAAAGATCCTGCGCGAGAAGGATTTCACCAGCCAGTTTCACGAGGGTGAAAAGACGCACGTCCACATCACGCTGGTGGCGGGGCGGGCGATTCTGGTGGTGTTGTTTGATCAGCGGTCTTCGTTGGGATTGGTCCGCTTGCGGGTGAAGAAGGCATCAGAGGAGATGGCGAAACTGTTCGAGCAGGTGGCCGTACGGGCGGCCAGCAACAGCACACCGTCGATCTTGAACGAGATCACGGACAACGACATCGACAACCTCTTCAATGACTAACCAGGAACGTCGATGAGCTTCATCAATTACTCGTCCCGCGAAATCAACTGCAAGCTGGTCTATTACGGGCCGGGCTTGTGCGGGAAGACGACCAACCTTCAGTACATCTACGCAAAGACCAGCCCGGACGCGAAGGGCAAGATGATCTCGCTGGCGACGGAGACTGAACGGACGCTGTTCTTCGACTTCCTGCCGCTGTCGCTGGGCGAGATTCGCGGCTTCAAGACCCGGTTCCACCTGTACACGGTTCCGGGGCAGGTCTTCTATGACGCCAGTCGAAAGCTGATCCTGAAGGGTGTCGACGGCTGTGTCTTCGTCGCCGATTCGCAGATCGAGCGGATGGAGGCGAACATCGAATCGCTGGACAACCTGCGGTCCAACCTGGCCGAGCAGGGTTACAACCTGGACAAGCTTCCGTACGTGATTCAGTACAACAAGCGCGATCTGCCCAATGCCTCACCGGTGGAGGAACTGCGCCAGTTGCTGAACCCGACGAACATGCCCGAGTTCGAGGCCAGCGCCACCGCCGGCGTGGGTGTGTTCGACACGTTGAAGGCGGTCGCCAAGGCCGTCTTGACCGAGCTCAAGCGCGGCGCCTGAGTCAATCGCGCGCGATGGCAGTGGCCAGGCCCGCGCACAGCAGCGCGTTTATGGCCAGCCACGGGCGATCAAGCGCGTCGGGCACGTAAGTCACGTTTGTCGTATACGCGACGGCCGCGAAGGCAAGTGCCCCCGCCATGCCGAACGCGAATCCCGCCAGGCCGCCCCGCGCGCCCCGGATGCCGTACAGGAAGGCGGTCAGCAATAGGGGCAGGGCGACACTCCAGATGACGGGATTACCGGGGCTGCCCAGCGCCGCCGCCGCCGCGTCTGCGAAACCGACACCCAGTGCGTCGGGCAGGGCGCCGGTGAGCCACGGCAGGAAGAACAAGCCGCAAGCGCCCAGCACCAGCGCGCCGACAAATCCCGCCCGGCCGCCCGGCGGTCGTCGTCGTCGGCCGCTGACGCCCAGCAGGGCCGCCAGCGCCGCAAGACCCAGGCTGCCAGCACCCTTGCCCGTGCGCGCCCGGGTCAGGGCCGCGTTGGCGTCGACGATCCCCGCGCCGTGGTGGTCGTCTATGCGCCCGGGTGACGTCGCGCTGCCCCCGGGCTTGCGCGCAGTGCCCAGCAGCAAGGACTCGACGGCGTCGGGTTTGTTGATGCCGGCGCCAACCAGCAACGCCGCGACGCCCGCCACGTGTGGCGTCGCCATGGACGTCCCCATGAACCACAGATAATCCGACCGGGCGATGTCGCCCGGCACGACGGTGTTCTGCAGGACGCCGTCGGGTTTGCCGTCGCCGTTTTCGTCGAGGCGGACATTTCCACCCGGGGCCGCGATGTCAATTTGCTTGCCCCAATTGGAATAGAACGTCGTGGATTCATCGAACTGCGTGGCCGCAACGGCGATGACGCCGGGGTAGCGGGCTGGATAACCGACCCGCCCGCGGCCGTCGTTTCCGGCCGCCGCCACGACGGTCACGCCGCGCGCGCGCGCGTAGTCGATCGCATGTCGGATGGCGGTGACAGGAAAAGGTCCGCCGAGGCTCATGTTGATCACGTTCGCACCGTGGTCGGCCGCGTAACGGATCGCCTGGGCGATCGCCGCCATCGAACCCGACCCGCGGGCCGAAAGAACCTTGAGGGGCATAATGGTCGCGTTCCAGGCCACGCCCGCGACTCCGACGCCGTTGTGGGTCGCCTGCGCGATGGTCCCGGCGACGTGCGTTCCGTGTCCGTGATCGTCGCTTGAGTTGTCGTTGTCCGAGACGAAGTTGTATCCGGCCACAAGCCGCGCCTGGCCCAGATCCGGTACGGCGGTGACGCCGGTGTCGATCACCGCAACCACGGCGCCCTTGCCCTGACCCAATTTCCAGGCCGCCGGAAGTCCGATCTGCCGCAAATGCCACTGGTAGTGAAAACAGGGATCGTCGGGGAAGGCGGGCGTGGCCCGAACAGCGCCGCATTCAGCGGCCATCCCCGGATCAGCTGCCGCAAGGACTGTTTCGTCGGGCGGCAGGCTGGCCTGAACATCGTAATCGACGCTTTCGACGCTTGGATCCCTGCGCAGGGCCGCGGCGGCGCGCGCGGCAGCGTCGGCGGTGGCGAAATGCACCCGGTAGATTCGATCGACGCTCGACTGGCGGCTGATCGCTTCTTCCGTATAAAGGTTTGTGTCGAGCGCCTGCTGCGAAATGTCGTCGCGGAAGTCGACGACCAGGGTCAGGGGGCTCAGGCGGGCCGCCTCGGCCCATTCCGATTGCTCGATATCGCCCGGGCTGGTCTTGTCCCGCCCTGACGGTGCGCGCCACAGGTGCGCCAGCAAGGCCAGCGTGGTGGCAAGCAGGCCGAAGCGGGCCAGGCGGACGGTCATCGTGTCAGAACTATAGGCGGATTTTCAGCCCGCCGCCCGGGCCCGTCGGTTCCCGTCCGAGATCTGTCGGTTGACCTGCGCGTCAACGGCGGCTTAGATTCCTCGATGTAGGTCGGGCACCGAGACCTGCGCCGACACCCCGGTCTAGGAGTTTCGTCACACATGAAACGAACGTCAGGGCTCTTTCGACTTGCTGGACTCGCCGTCCTGGGCTCCGTGCTGTGCTGGGGCCTGCAAGCGCGGGCGCAGGATCCGGCCGTCCTCGCGAAGGTGACGGATTTGAACAAGCGCGCACTCGACGCGTACGAGAACCTCGATCTCGAGGAAGCGCGAAAGTTCCTGATGGAGGCGCTGCAGGCCTGTGCCACGGAGGGACTGAACAGCCATCCGCTGAAGGCGCGCACGCACGTGCACCTTGGCGTCGTCTTGGTGGGTGGGCTCAAACGGCGCGATCTCGGGATCGCGCAGTTCAAGCGGGCCATCGAGATTGACCCGAACATCAAGATCACCAAACGGCTGAGCAATCCCGAGGTTCAGGCCGCGTTCGACGAAGCAATGAAGGGAGGCGCGCCCACGGTGGCCCCCGCGTCGGCCCCCGCGGCGAAGGAAGAACCGACCAGGACGGCCGCCGAGCCGGAGGCGGCGAAGCCCGCACCGGAAGCGGCCGCGTCGGCCCCCGAGGCGAAGGCCGAGCCGGCCTCCAACGAGCCCGCCCCCAAGAAGATCACCGGTGTCTTTCACGAGCCTTTGACCGAGTGCAAGGCCAACACCACCATCGAGATCAAGGCGGCCGTCGAAAAAACGCTGCCGTTCGACCGGGTGATCCTCGCGTATCGACCGGAAGGCGCATCGGACTTTCTGGCGCGCGACATGGAGAAGGATGACCGCGGCTGGTTCGTCGCGCGCATTCCCCAGCCCGCGACCACGGGCAACATGGTTTCGTATTACATCGAGGCGCGGAACAAGGCCGGGCAGGCCATCGCCACAAACGGCTCGGCGGGCGAGCCGCACCTCATCACACTGGCCAGTGCGGAGGCCGTGGCCGCGGCGGAAGCGGCCGCCAGCAATCACCCTGCGGTCGTTCAGAAGAGCGACAGCGACGAGCCGTCGTCTCACCGCGCGGATGGGGCGAAGAAGTACTGGCTCTCGTTCGGCCTTGGCACGGGATACGGGTACGCGAAGGGCACGCCTGAGGTAAGTCCCACCGGACCGAAGGGCGAGCCGTTGACCTTCACGGGCGGCGCGCCCGCGACGTTGCTGCATTTTGCCCCCGAGGTTGGATTCTTCTACGAGCCAAACATCATCCTGTCCTTGCAAGGTCGCTTTCAGGTCGTGTCGGGCGCGACCGACCTTTATTCCGTCGACTGCGCGGCCAGCAAGAACGCCATGGGCGAGGGTATCTGCGCGGCGGCCAAGGGGGCGATTGCGCTTGTGGCGAAGGCGACGTACCTGCTGGGCAAGCCCGCACCATTTCGGACCTTCGTTACGGGAAGCCTCGGCGTCGGAGAGATCCGGCACCTGACCAACCTGGGCAACAGCGCCTCTGACTGCGGACCGACCCAGAAATCCGATTGCGTCGACACCATCAGCGGTGGCCCCGTGCTGTTGGGGCCGGGCGCTGGATTCACCTACGAACTGTCCGAGCGTCTGTTGTTTGTCGCCAGTGCCAACGCCTTGCTGGGCGTCCCCAAAACCACGCTGAACCTCGACGTCAGTGTTGGCTTGGGCATGGGCCTGTAGCCGCCGCTGTCAGGTCTTCTCGGGCTCCCACAGGGGCTCTTTTTCGCCGTACAGCCGTGCGGCGTGTCGCCCCATCACGAACAAGGCGTCCGACAGGCGGTTCAGATACGGCACCACCTGGTCGCTGACGGCGTCGGTCGCCGACAGTCGTACCGTCAGGCGCTCGGCCCGCCGGCACACCGTGCGCGCCAGATGCAGGTACGCGGCGACCCGCCCGCCGCCCGGCAGGACGAAACTTTTCAGCGATGGCAGATGCGCGTTCCACGCGTCGATCTCGCGTTCCAGCGCGGTGACGTGGCGGGCCTCGATCACGGGTTGCTTCGGGTGACGGTCCGCGGGCAGGGTCGCCAGATCGCTGCCCAGATTGAATAGTTCGTTCTGGATCCGCGTGAGAATCAATGCGAGGTCGGCGGCGCCGGCAGGCGACGTGGGCTCCTCCAGTGCCGTGCGCACGATGCCCAGGCAGGCGGACAATTCGTCGACGGTGCCGTAGGCATCCAGGCGGGGCGAATCCTTGGCCACCTTCTGTCCGCCGACCAGCCGCGTCTGCCCCTTGTCGCCCGTCCGCGTGTAGATCTTCGTGAGTCGCACCATGGGAACACACTATAGTGGAATCACATGCTCGGATTGCGACCACGCGCGCTTCTAATCGATGTGGGATTCACCATGACCGCGTATGACGGCATTCGGATCGCCGCCATCGCGGCCGAGGCCGGCGTTCGCGTCGATGCGGCGCGGGTGGACGGCACGGAACGCCCCATGCGGGCCGAGCTGGCGCAGCATTCTTGGCCCCTGCGCCCGAATTCACCCGTGCCGGTTGCGGGCGGAGTGCGCTTTTTGCGGCGGGTTCTCGAACTGGCCGACGCCGACGGGAACGCGGCCCTTCTCGACGCGGCGGCGGAACTTCTGTGGAAGCGGCATCTCGAGAACAACCTGTGGTCGCGGGTGCTGGGCGGCGTGCCGCAGGCGCTCGGGCGACTGAACGCGGCCGGCGTGCGTCTGGCCGTCGTATCGAACAGCGAAGGCACGGTCGAGGCGATGCTGCGGGACGTGGGTCTGCGCCAGCAGTTCGAAGTCGTGGTCGATTCCTGGGCCGTGGGCATCACAAAACCGGATCCGCGCATCTTTCATCACGCCCTGACGACGTTGAACGTGGCGCCGGGCGACGCCGTCATGGTGGGCGATTCTCCGACGGCGGACGTTGGCGGCGCGGCGGCGGCGGGGATTCGTGGCGCCCTACTCGATCCCTTCGACCTGCACCCTGCGACAGCAGCGCCCCGGTATCCTGACTTCGCGGCCTTCGCGGACGCGGTGCTGTCTTGCCGGACGGCCTGATGCCGGGCCCCGGCGGGCATCGTCCGTTCATCAAGTGGGTGGGTGGCAAGCGGCAACTGCTTGCCGAGCTGCTGGGTCACGTGCCGGCCAGCTACGGACGGTACTTCGAGCCCTTCGTCGGTGGCGGCGCGCTGTTCTTCACACTGCGGCCGCCGAAGGCCGTCCTTGCCGACGTCAACGAGCGCCTGATCCGTACGTACAAAGGGGTCAGGGACAACGTCGACGAGGTGATCAAGTTGTTGAAGACGTACCCACATGATCGGGCGTTTTTCTACGAGTTTCGGGAACGGGCCGTCGATGCTGGCACCGATGCGGAAGTGGCCGCCTGGTTCATCTACCTGAACAAGACCGGCTTCAACGGCCTTTACCGCGTGAACCGGTCGAACGGTTTCAACGTTCCCTTCGGGCGTTACGCGAACCCCAACATCTGCGACGAGCCGACGCTGCGCGCGTGTTCGGCGGCGCTTAAAAATGCAGAATTGCTTGTCGCGGATTTTGAGGTTGTCGTCCACCAGGCCAAGGCGGGCGACTTTGTGTATTTCGATCCGCCCTACGTTCCCCTTTCGGCGACGTCGTTATTCACGAGCTACACAGCGCAGGGATTCGGCGCGCCCGACCAGATCCGCCTGCGCGATACCGCGCGGGCTTTAAAGAAAGGCGGCATCCGCGTGTTGCTTTCGAATTCCTCGGCGCCTCTCGTTCGAGATCTCTACAAGCGGGGTTTCCGCATGAACGAGGTCTCGGCAAAGCGTGGCATCAACAGCGACGTGACTTCGCGGGGCGCGGTGATCGAACTGGTCATCAAGTAGCGCCCTGGCGTTCGCCCAGACAAACGGCCATAAGTATCGGCATGGCGACCGTCGATGAATTGCAGAAGGACCATGAGGCGCGGCTGGACACGTTCCTGGCCGGGATGACCGGCAAGGGCGGCGAATCAGACTGGGCGTTGGCGCGGGCGCTGGTCCACCGGGCCGTTCACCTGACGGCCGCGCGGAAGTCCGCCGAGTTCTGTGCGATCGCCACCTTCCTGGCCGAGATGGTCGGGCACGCACACCAGTTGATGCATTCGGGCGGCGACCCAGCCAAGGCCCACCATGACGTCGTCCACTGACATTCGCGCCAGCTGCGCGCCACGCTTCGGCGCCCCGCGGTCGTCGCGGTCACGCCAGCGGCGGGCGCTCAAACCCCCCCGCGATTTCTGTAGCGCCGGAGGCAACCTGGTTTAGACTACCCGGCCCCCTTGGGGGGCGGTCCGCCAGCACAAAAAAGGAAACATCGATCCATGGGAGCCATCGAAAAAGTCCGCAATATCGGAATCTCGGCACACATCGACTCGGGCAAGACGACCCTGTCGGAACGCATCCTTTTTTACACCGGCAAGATCCACAAGATCGAAGAGGTGAAAGGGAAGTCGGGCGTTGGCGCCAAGATGGACTCGATGGATCTCGAACGCGAGAAGGGCATCACCATCCAGTCGGCAGCGACCTACTGCGAGTGGGACGGCCACGTCATCAACCTGATCGATACGCCGGGCCACGTCGACTTCACCATCGAGGTTGAACGCGCTCTGCGCGTGCTCGACGGTGCTGTTCTGGTTCTGTGCGGCGTCGCCGGCGTTCAGTCGCAGTCGTACACGGTCGACCGGCAAATGCGGCGCTACAACGTCCCGCGGTTGGCGTTCATCAACAAGCTGGACCGGGCCGGCGCCAGCGGCAGGCGCGTGGCCGACCAGCTGCGCGAGAAGCTACGCCACAACACCGTCATCACCCAGATGCAGATCGGTTTCGAGGACCGGTTCGAGGGCCTCATCGACCTCATCCAGATGAAGGCGTTCTACTTCGACGGCGACAACGGCGAGGACATTCGCGAGGAAGCCATCCCGGCCGACCTGCTGGAAGAAGCGAAGG
>JANXXE010000148.1 GCA_025350815.1 Myxococcales bacterium
CTTGCCGCCCACCGAGGTCAGCATCAACCCCATCACCTCCAGCGCCGTCACCCTCGACCCCATGATGCCAGCGGCCTTTTTAGCAGTCATCGCCTCTTAGATTTCTCAAACCCGCTGTCTCAAACGCATTGACAGATTCCGCCTCTTCCGACGGTGTGCCGTATAGCACGGCTGGTGACGTTCCGGCAAGAGTGCGTGAAGTCGGCTGCCCGGCCGGGGCGCTTTCATCGTCGATTCCGTGGAGTCAGGTGGGTATCCGCTGCACGGAGCAGTGCTTACCGCGGAGTGTTCTGATGGTGCATCTTCCGTGGCGTGTCGAGGGCAGAATCACCGCGGCGGCATGTGCTGTTCCGGCGTCGGCGTGACCGGCGGGGGGATGGTCAAGGGGGCCGACCTCCTTGGCCAGTTCGACCGGAACGAGGCGGGCGCGGGTGGTGGTCCAGTACTTGGGGCCAGTTCAAGGTAGCGATCCTTGGGCCACTGGCCGAGGACGCGGAAAAGATCGCGCAGGTATTCCTCGGGATCGAGACGGCGCAGACGGGCCGAGGCAATGAGCGAGAACAGGTTGCCGGCACTGACGGCGTAGTCGTCGCTGCCGACAAAAAGCCAGGCCTGCCGACGGCAATCCTACGAAGCTCGCCCTCGGAATGGTTGTTGTCCAGGCTCACCCCGCCTGCCAGCGGTAGCGGACATGAGGGCGATCCTTTGTTTGGCCCGCACCGATACCCATACCAAGATCGAGCTGGGACAAACGTTCACGGGCATCTTCTCGACCATGACACCTGCCTACCAACGAGACAACACGAGTTGCCAGACAAATAGGAACGAGCGACTGTTATTACATGCTGCCCGTGCGTTTAGTCGCAATAGCGCTGCATCGAGAACAATGCAGGGACCGGCCATCGCGGACGTCCGCTGACAACGGGCCCAATACGCAGGTGGGGCCGCCGCCGCCACAACCGCGTCGAATGCTGCTTATCCTGACGAGCGGGAGCTACCGGTGAAGCGAGCCTCCGGAATCCGGCCAAATCGCGCAGCAGTGGTGCGGGCAGTGGCCCGACAACGAAGCAAGCGCCTGAAATTTCTTCGAGAGCGACGGAAGTGGCTCCCGTACGGCCGATCGAACTTCATCTCCTCCAAGCATGCCGCGAGGGACATGGGCATACCGGTGAGCATGCTCAGCCAATTTCGCGAGCTCTACAGGCGGCGCGTCAGTGGACGATGGTGGTACCTCCGCGTCCGCGTGAGCGACCTGGTGAAGCACGGACGGCCGATGATTCGAGCGGCGGTGGCCAGGTACCGCGAGCAACTCGTGAGCCGTCTCGGAAGATTCGCGATCGCGTCCATTCCCGAGGAGGTGACGGTGCTGGGCAGCGGACGCCAGCGACGCAGACCTTGATGGCACCGACCAGGCGGAGGCTGTGGCCACCGCCAGCGCCGATTTTGACGGCTAGTCAGATGTCGGAGGCCCCTCGGGCGCGCTTGGAGACATTCCAATCCAGCCTCGCTCCTGGGCAGTCAGGCGGAGGGCGGCAGTGATGTCGACAGAGCGCTCCTCGCCGGGGCTCCCATAAGCGTCGCGCTCTGCCGCGGGAACCCACGCGACTACGCGCTCGCCGTCGATCGAGACCGGAATTACGGAACCCTGCACCACCTGCACGGGATCCCTCGCGGCGAGCGCCTCGATGGCGGTCAGGAGTCCCGCATCACTCGAGAGCCGCTCCGTGGGCACGCCCAGCACCCGCGCGACACGGTACTGCCCGCGCGGCCCTATCTTACGAACGAACGCCCGCCGGTCCGCCTGCAGATCGTCGTACTGCTGGCAGCAGCCCTTCACCACCTCGGGCGGTATCTTCAACAGGATCACGATCTCCACGGGCTCGAGGCCGTTTCGGAGGTGCTCGAAGACCGCCGCGGCCACCTCTCCCTCCGCCAAGGCCACGGCGACGGCGCCGGTCCTGGCCGCAGCGTTCCGATTGGCCACGATCACCGCGGCTGCCCCCACACTTGTGGGCTCGTAGCGGCGCCGGCCGGAGGCGTCGCGGGTGCACCTGAGGAACCCCTCGTTGGCCATGCGGACCACAGACGACTCGCTGACGTTCAGCCGGGTTGCTACGTCCCCTGTCAGTGGCCAGGCGGCGGACGCCTCCACGAGGGTGGCAGGGGCAGGGCTATGATTCTCGCTCGTGTCTTTTCGCGGGGTTTGGTCTGGGGATCGCCTCTTCATGGGACGCGTTCCTGTCGGCGAGACTGGGGTTTGATAGAGCATAGCTCGTGTTGACCAGAATGCGCGTGCGCCTCGAGCAAGGCGGCGGTGCCATGTTGACGCAGCTCCGCCAATCAAACCACTCGGTCCAGGCTCCAAGACCCAAGGAGACCGCGCCGCCAATGGGCATCTCGACGTGGTAGTGTACGGTTGGCAATGGAGGTTGGGAATGACTGCGCATGACCTGCAGTACAGCGAGGACGACGACACCTTGCGGGCGCGACGAAACATCGCGCGGGCCCTCTGCGTGGAACTCGGCAAACCAGCTGATCTAGACGAAACCGACCCTCGCGCCCTTCAAGAACTCGCTACGGAAGTTCTTTGTGTGACGTCTTCAACGAGACGAGCTATTGCTTTGGCCCTGGCGTATCGCAACTCCTTTCCCCGACAGGTCGTGAACTTCCGCGGCGTCCTAGCAAAGGTCCCGCCCGAGTTGCTGCGCGCAAGCACGAATAGAGAACAGGGCGAATACCTCGCCCTCCTCGGAACGCTTGCACGCGATGAGGGTGGGCGACGGGACAGGAGACCACAAATCGAGGCGGCCTTGTCCTCAGGTGGTCTCCAGCCAAAGGAGATCGCCAGCCTCACCGATGACAAACTCGCCGGCGGTGCCGCTCGAGTTGACCAGAGGATACGTCGGTTTCGCCAGGCCCTTGATCTCCGTATCCCGACCAAGGCCCTGCCGGAGAAGCCGAAATAGTAGACGACCAATAGTCAAGCTACGCTTTCACGAAACCACGTAGCACCAGATCCGGGGTTCATTCGTGCACTATTCGGCGCGTGAACGTCACGAACAGCGCCGAAGAATTACGAGAACGCCCGGAAGATGAGCGGCTGCTCATTCCGGAGGTCGCGAGGATTTCCCGAGCATCAGTCTCGACCGTCAGACACTGGCTCGCTACTGGCAAGCTCGCGAGTACGAAGCCTGGCCGACGACGATTGGTTCGACGAGCCGACCTCGATATTTTTCTGGGTGACTATCGCAGGCCCGCGATTAATCCGCCTAGGAGTAGCCGGTGAGCACGCCCAGCCTACTTCCCAAGCACCGCGAGCATCTGCGCCAGAGCGGCTTGTCCGACGAGACGATCGCCAGCGCTTCGATCTCGTCGGTCACTGACCCGGAAATCGCACGCGGCGAGCTAGGATGGAGGTCCGACGGGCCGGCGCCTCCCACGCCTAGCATTCGGTTCGAGTACTTCGGGACGGACTATTTGCGCTACAGGCCCGACTCGCCCAGACGCGACGGGCGCGGCAGGGCAGTGAGGTACGAAGCTCCGCGCGGAATTCCAGCAAAGATGTACGTTCCGTTGGCCCATGCCCCGGCCATCGGTGACTCGTCGGTGGCCCTTTGGCTGACCGAGGGGGAAAAGAAGTGCCTGGCATCCTGCGAGGCAGGGCTGCCGACCGTTGCGGCGCCGGGCGTCTTCATGTTCCACGACGTCGACGCAAGACGTGCCGCGGAATCGGACGACCGAGATGTCTGGAAGTTGCATCCCGATCTCCTCCCCCTGGTGACAAAAGGAAGAAAAGCAATCCTCACCTTCGATTCCGACATCGATAACCGGATGGAAGTCGCCCGCGCCGCCGTCGTCGCCACGTCGATGTTTGCCGACAATGAGGCGACAACATTCATCACCTACATCCCGTCGAAGGACGCCAAGAAGGTCGGCATCGACGATCTGTACCTCTCACTGGGTCGCAATGCCCAGGACCTTCGCGAACTACTTGGAAAGGCCACCCGGCCGACCAGCCCCGCCCCCCTTCTCGACTGGCTCGGCAGGGACTGGAAGACATGGTCGGCCGACCAACAACTGCTGGAGTTGCGGCGAGCACTTGTATTCGTGGCGGGGGAGGAGGACGAGGCCGGACGCGACCAGTGGATCTCGAACGCCAGCAAGACGCTCGGCGAGACCAAAAAACACCTGCGGGCCCTTTTGGCGGGTGTCTCTCGCCGTCTGGCAAATGCTGCCCTCAGCGACGGAAATCGGGAAGGCACGTGGATGGAAGCCCCCGGGTTTAAGGTGGTTGGCGAAGGCCCAAAAGCGGGCGTCTGGGCGATGGGCGGCAGCTTTCCCAAGCGGATTACCTCGGCCCCGATCAATGTCACTGCAGTAGGTACCGCCGAGGACGGCACACTGTTTTGCACCCTGCGTTTCAGCTACCTCGGAAGGAACATCGAGCTAACGGTCCCGCGTGGGCTGATCTCCGGCCCTCAGATAGTAGAGCTGGCGGCGAAGGGCGCACCAATCAACCAGGCGAACTACCAACAGGTCGAAACTTTCATCCAGCGACAGGAACAAACACATCAAGACCGAATAGGGCGAGGCCGTGTTTTCACTCGTCCGGGCTGGTCCACTAACTTCGAGACATATACCTTCGGCCACAACGTCATAGGCGGCGATGGGCGCGCCCTCCTCGCTGCGGATGACAGGTTCCTCGATTCCCTCCAGTCAGCGGGCGACGAACGCCTCTACCTTCAACTTGTAGACGAATTTCGCCGCAGCAGCGCCTTGGCGGAGATGATGTTCGCCGCCGGATTTGCCGGCGTGCTACTTCGTCCGCTGCAACAGCGCAGCTTTCTCGTTTCACTCTGGGGCGCTTCGGGCAGTGGGAAATCCGCGGCCCAAGCCCTCGCCATGTCGGCATGGGGCAGGCCCGAGGGACTTAAGATCACAGCCAATGCGACCTTCACAGCCATGGAGGCCACCCTCGCTCGTTCGCGCGATGGCACTGTCTGGTTCGATGACTCGCAGCAGTCGGCATCTCGCGAAGGGCTCGACCGGATAACCTACTTGGTCGGAGACGGCCTCGGTCGCGCTCGCGGAACTGTAGGAGGAGACCTTCGGCAGCCAAAGGAATGGATCGCCGTCGGACTCATGTCGGGAGAGCACCCGCTCATCAAGCCGGGCGCCGCAGCTGGCTCCCGCAACCGCGCAATAGAGATGCGGGTCTCCCAGATCGTCCCGCCGGCATTGGGCCGACGTGTCCATCAGGAATTGGAGCACCTTCACGGCTGGACCGGTCCGCACTTCGTCCGGTCGCTTATGGCCCAGTACATTCGCTCAGGAAACCTCTATCAGCTAGCTGATCTACTCAAGGAATTCAGCGACGCCCTGGCTGCTACGCGCGACTCGACGGTCGACCACGTCGGGGTGCTCGTGTTGGCCGCCTATCTGGCGCGCATGTTCATCTTCGCCGAGGAACATCACGCCGCTCACGCAGGCGCCCTGGCCATGGGCCACGAAATCTCACGAATCGCGCGCAGTGCCGCGGACTTTTCGGTGGACACGATCGAGGCGGCCTACGACGCCATCCTGGGATGGGTAGCCTCCAACGACCTGGCCCTCAGAGACGGCGCTCAAAAACGTTTGGGCATGCGCATCGAACCCGCTCGAATGCGGGGCATCGACCAGAAATGGCCCGAGGGGCGAGGCGTCGTGGCCATCCTCCGCGAACCGTTGATTGATCTGGCACGGACCATGGGGTTCAACGTCGAAGAGGTCATGCATGCTCTGCTCGACCGCGGACTTCTCATTCCGGGCGAAGCGAACCGGCTGCAGCGGAAGACGGAGATCGACGATCACAGAGTACGGGCGTACTGGGTTGTCGTGCCGATGGCGACGGAATCGCCAGCCGGGAAAGGCGGCGTCCCAGCCCCAGACGCGGCCAGTCCCGCGGCGCTGGGACCGAAGCGCAGGACTAAAGCTCAAGTTAATCCAGGACCTAGCTCGCCTAGTCCCAGGGTCCCAGCGTCTCAGGGGAATGAAAGCAATATAGCCAAACTCGATTCACCGGCGAGCGAAACCGGATTGGAGAGTGCTACTGGAACTGGTGGGACAGTTGGGACCGAGGGCGAGTCCGATGCGGCAGCGCCGGGTGGTGGGGTGGTGGATAGATGAACGATCTACTACTACTACCCCCCACCTCCGAACGTGCCGGCGAGGCCGAGCAAGGTGTCCCAGGTTCGGTCCCACCCACGTCCCACGTGGGACACGACCGGGCCACCAATCTCGACACCTCGCACGAGGGTAACTCCGGCGCCTTTCCTTTGCCGACGTTCGAGCTGGTTGTCGATCATGAACACGCCGCTCGGGTGTGTGAGCAACTCGCGGGGGAGCCTGTCATCGCCATCGACATCGAAACGGCTCCCACTGAAGCCGCGCGGCTCATGGATGACAGCCCGGGGTTAGACCCATTCCGCAACCAGATCCGCCTCGTGCAGCTGGCCGGCGCCGAGGACCACGCGTACCTCTTCGATCTGCGTGCTCTCCGCGACGTCCCGCAGGCGCTGCGAGGCCTCCTGGTTCAGAGGACCACAGAGTTCGTGGGATTCAACATTGCCTTCGAAGCCAAGAACCTCCTGCATCACTATGGAATCGAGCTGGCTAGACCAGTTGATCTGTATGCCGCTGCGATTCTCGTGGAAGGCTACGGTGGGTCTCATGCTCACGAGAAGGGGTACTTCTCCCTCGCGTCAGTCGCTCGACGATATCTCGGGGTTCGCCTCGACAAGGAGCAGCAACTTTCCGACTGGAGCATACCGACTCTAACGGAGCAGCAACTCGTCTACGCCGCGCTCGACGCCGTTGTCTTGCTGCCGCTGTTCGACGAACTCATGGAGGCCGTCGCCGCCGCCGGCGTCTCCCGCGCCTTGGACCTCGAGAACGGCGTCATCATTCCTCTGGCTGCCATCGAACGCACGGGGATTCGGGTCGACCGCGGTCGCGTGAAGAAGCTGACCAAGGCGTGGAACAAAGCGGCGTTCAGGGCGGGAGCCAAGGTGCTTGCGACTCTCGGAGAGATTGACATCGATTCGCCCGATCAGATTCGCCGTGCCTTCCGGCTTCGACTCGGGCTCGATCTGCCGGCCACGGACGAGACGACTCTCAATGAGTTGGCCGAAGACATTCCGATCGTCTCGGACCTTCTCGAGTACCGACGACGGAATCGCCGTAGCGTGACCTACGGTCAGGCATGGCTCGAGGCCATCGAGCAGGACGGTCGCATTCACGCTGCGTTCCATTCCCTGAGGGCGCCCACAGGGCGGATGAGCTGTTCCGCTCCCAACATCCAGGCCGTGCCTCGCGATCCGATCGCCAGGGCCTGCTTCGTCCCGTCACCTGGGTACCTGTTCCTGATCGCGGACTATCATGCCATCGAGCTGCGCGTGATCGCTCAGCTCATTGGGGACCCGGAGCTTCGTTCGTGCTTTTGCTCGGTACCAGCCATCGATCCCCATACGCGCACTGCCTCGCTCGTCCTCGGAAAGCCCATCGCCGATGTGAGCAAAGAGGAGCGTGGTCGAGCCAAGGCAATCAATTTTGGCTTCGCGTTCTCCCTCGGTGCCGAAAACTTCGTCAGCTATGCCCGCAACGAGTATGGCGTCGCTTTCACACTGCGTGAGGCGGTGATCCTTCGCCAGGCGTTCTTCGGACGGTATAGCGGCATCGCTGCTTGGCACAGGAGGGCGCGATTCGAAGGGCAGAGGCGGATGCAGGTTCGCACCGCGAGCGGCCGGCTGCGGGTGTTCTCCGAGTTCAGGTTGGCAGAGTACTTGAACACGCCGATCCAGGGCACAGCCGCCGACGGCATGAAGCGCGCATTGGCGTTACTTCATCCACAACTCGCCTCACTTGAAGCCTGCATCGTCAACGTGATCCATGACGAGCTGGTGGTCGAGGTGCCCGCGGGCCGCATTGAAGAGGCGAAGGTGGTCGTAGACGACGCAATGGTGGCCGGGATGAAGGAGTTCCTGCCGGACATCCCGGTTGTCGTCGAGACAGTCGTGTCACCTTCGTGGAGCAAGACGAAGCAGGCCCCGAAACGCCGGAGGGCCCATGGCGCTTAACCGTCATGTCTCACCCCGCCGGCTCTCGCGTATGGCCGGCGTCAGCTCGTACATCGTCCGCAAGTTGTGCGAGCCGGGCGGCCCGCTGCACCAGTATGCGAAGACGACGCCCAGCGGCTACCTGAGCATCGTGGCCGCACCCGCGATCGAGATATTGGCGCTCCATTACCCGCGGCCCGACGCCGGCCGGGCAACGAAATCGGTCATACCCGGATCGCCCGCGGCAGCGCGCCCGGGGCGCGACACCGAGCTGCCGGCCGAGCCCGCGGGCGGAGGGCCGGCGGATTCTGCCGACGTGCCCCACGACTCGTTGCGAGATGAAAACACGAGTGATAACGAGCGCTTGCCATGTCACGGCGAACGAGCGACCTTGGGCATCGGTCTCGCCAATGCCGCGTTCTCTCGCTCGCCTGCCGCCGGGTCGACTGCCGCCGGGCCCGTCACGGCGCCCGAGCTGTCCACGATGCTCCGCGGCCTGTACTCCCCGCGCACGCTGCTGCGTATGGCGCGCGAGGGCCGCATTCCGTCCCTGCGCGCGCCCGGGTGCAGGACGGTCCTTTTTGTGCCCGCCGCCGTGCTCGCCGCGCTCGCGGCGCACAGCAATTTTTCCACAACACAAACGGAGGTCTCGCCAGATGTCCAATGCCGCAGAACAGGTCTACCGGAGCGATCCCCTGGGCGGACAGCCACGCCGGTTCTGTCGTCGGCCCAGGAAAGGAGAAGATCCAGCCCAGGTGCGACGCGACTTGGTGTCCCAAGCCGAGTCGTGGGTCATCGAACGTCGCCTCATCAAGGAGGCACAGGAGCGGGGCATGCACATCGTTTCGCCCTCTCAGCCGAGCAGCGTGACAACCTTCGAAAGATACTTGACCGAGACTTACCTCCCGTGGGCGCGCAGCAGCACCGAGATCGGCCCGAGGACTTTGGAGGCCCGACGGGGGATCTTGACGATCCTGGCGGAGGACATCGGCAACGCTCCCCTCGATCAAATTCAAAATCTGGTCGGTGATCTCATCGTCCGGTGGCGAGACGAGGGGTGCCGGTATACGACCGCCATCGATCGGCTCGGGCGTCCTACCAATCGTAGGCCCAGGCCCATCACGAGCGCTGGCATCAATGAGCGAATCAAGGTTCTTAGCGCGGTCCTCGGCCATGCACACGAGATTGCGCGGGTGCTCGACGCTCCACCGAAGATCCGGCTGATCAAAAACAAAGGGGCCCATTTGGGCGCGAGCGAGCCCGTCCGCTTCTTCAGGCCCGAGGAGAAGCTGCGCTTCCTTAAGTACTCACGTTCCGACATGGTGGACGTCTTCCAGCTTGGTGTGCTCACGGGCATGCGGCCGGCCGAGCTGTTTCACCTTCGCGTCGACGCGGTGGACCTCCGCGCCAGTAAGATCTGGGTCAAGGCCTGCGCGTGCCCCTCATGTCCGGACGGACGCTGGGTGCCAAAGACCGGCCGCTATCGGGTCGTTGACGTCGCGCCCGACCTCCGACCCATTTTGCGGGGACTCATCAAGGGCCAGCCCGACGACGCCCTGGTCATCCGGAACAGACATGGGGCGCCGTATTCACGACTCAACGGCAGCGGCGGCGTGTTCATCAAGACGCTGCGTCGCGCCGGGCTCGATCGGCAGGGGCTCAGCTTCTACTCGCTGAGGCACACATTCGCGTCGGACCTGGTGTCGGCTGGGAAGCCGATCAAGGAGGTCGCCGACCTGCTCGGCAACTCCGTGCGGGTCTGCGAGGAGCGTTACGGCAAGCTGCAGGCGGGCGTCACCCGCGAAACGGTCAAGGCGCTCAAGGCCGTTGTGCCCTGGCCCGCGAAGGCGGAGGAGAGCAGGGCACTTGTAGTGCCGGCGGGCGCGCCATCCGCCAAGAGGGACGAGGCCAAGATCGAGGCGGCATAGCCGTCACCGCCCCCCGCGACATCACTACAGGAGGTGTTTCCCCAGGAGCCCGGGAACCGAAAGAAGCCTGAACCAACAATCCAAAACCCAGGTGAACTGTGCCCCCCGCGACCGCGCAAACGGTTTGGGGGGGCGTGGCCACCGATGAAAAGACCATCGATGACGAAGAAAAAGCTACCACCGAGCCACCCTGGACGCCCCTCGCAGGAGTCCCGACGGCGCAAGCGGGAACTCACTGGCGACTTCAACGCCGAGACGGAGTACCTCTACAATGGCGTCGTCCGGATAGAGGCCCTGGCCTGTCTGGCCGACGAGGCGCTCTGCGCTGTACCGACGTTGGTCGATGCCGACAGGCGACGGGACATGAATCGCCTGTACACGTTGGTCGAGACCACGGCGGCGGTCTCCTTGTCGGTCCTCAAGAAGGCCGAGAACGATCGGCGGCGCCTGAACCAACACATGGCGGGCCGGCCCAAGACCCGACAAGGGGCAGGCTGATGGCGGTGTGCAGTCTCCACCCCTCGACCTATTAGGCGCCGCGGGCCAGCCGACGGACGACTCCCAGGACCAGCTCGAGGTCGGCCGGGCCGAGGCGGGAAGCGGCTCCCTCCAGTTGGGCAGCGGCCAGCGATGGCGGCCGTCCCGGTTTGCCCTTGGAAGAACGGGGCCTCTGGAACATCTCGGCGGGGTCAACACCGACGGTGAAGGCCAGCGCCTCCAAGATCTTGAACGACGGAGCGCGCTGGCCGCTCTCCAGGCGCCCAACGAACTGGGAGGTGATGCCGACGGCCGTGGCGAGCTGATGCGGGGATAGGCCGCGAGCCTCGCGCAGGGCTGACAGCCGCTGTCCGAATCGTGCCTTTAAGTCCATGAACCAGCCTCTGGGGCCAAGAGCTACCTCGGACAATTGGGCTATCAACTGGCCCATAAGGCACAAGACCAGGTAACATCTGATTTGGCCGCGAGTCGCGATAGCGGCGAGTCCACAGGAATCAGCGCGATGGAGGCAAGTAACAGCATGGGTCTTGGGGAGAGCGTCAGAAGCGGGTTCCACCATTTCGTCGTCGGTGTGGTCGTTTCCCTCGGGACATGCTTGTGCGTAGCCTCCGCGCACGCCAACTTCTTCAGTAACCCCATGCTGCCCACCGGCGAGTCGGCGAGCATGCAGGGTGGCGCAGCGACTGCTTGGATCAATGACGGCTCTTCGTGTTGGTACAACCCGGCCGGCCTGGGCAGAGCGAACCAGCAAGGGATCTCCGCGAGCTTGAGCGTCTACGGCGCGCAACGTATCAGCGTCCCACGATATGCCGATTTCGGGCCTGGCATAACGGGGGGTATTCGGTCCACCGCCACCGCTGTCTTTCCGTCGTATCTTGGTTATGTCTTACCAATCGTCACTAGTGGGGAGTCTCGCCAGTCCATCGGACTCGCGGTACTCATTCCTGACTACGAGCGCTGGGACGGCATCTTCACCTTGGACCTCTCGGACCAAAGCGCGCCTAACAACGCCGGAGCGTTCGACTACAAGTCGCGCTTCAAGTCGATCGAGGAAACGTTCTGGGTGACGCCGAGCTGGGGAGGGTGCTGGCAACAGGGGCAGCTCTGTTTTGGAACTGGCCTGGCAATCGCATACCGGAGCGAGACGAGCACGGAGATCAGCGACTCGCGTGGAACTACGATGAACCCGGCAGAACTAGCATCTGTCATCCAAAGAGATGCCTGGGCAGGCTCGATTGGAGCCTTGGCTGGTTTTCAGTGGCAGCTCAGTGAAATCGCTCGGGTCGGTGTAAGCGTGCGGACACCCGTTCGCTCGATCCTGGGTGGCGGCACCATTCTCGAAATCGACTCGGACGCGGCAATGCCGAGCCCCATCCGGCGCATCGAAGATCAACACCTAACAATCAATTACCGGCTGCCGCTCCTGGCCCGCGCCGGGGCCAGCTTTCAATTCGAACGGTGGCGCCTGGCGATGGATTTCTCATTCTCCCCTGCGCAGCCACGGTTCCCATTCGTCAGAGGCGTCGGCGGAGAGACGGCTATTCAGCCAGTCACCGCCAACCACGAGCCCCTTGGAGACGTCATTTCTATTGGCGAGGACTTGGAGCGGCGAGCCGTCATCGATCTAGCGGTAGGCGCCTCGTTCCGCGCGACCGATCGGTGGCGTCTCGTTGCTGGCCTCTTCACGAACAGGTCCGGTGCTCCGGCTCATGTTAACGACTGGCTTGGCAATCGCTACGGAATTACGCTCGGGACATCGCGAAAGGGGACAAAATCAGTGACCCATTTCGGGCTAACGACCGTCGTTGGCAGCGGAAACGTACAGGGACTTGACGCTAGCGGTGGAACGACGACCGTCAGTACTACGTCATTGGCCATCTACGCGAACATTGGCGCGACGGCCGATTTTTGAGGCACATGTTCTCGTCAGCATCGCCCAAGCATCACTGGCTCTTCCGAGGGGCGGGCCTCCTATGGCTAACGGCAATCGGTTCGGCCGGTTGTGGCGGTGGGGAGAAATCCACGATCCTGCTGCGAATCGAGAAGGGTCCCGCGCAGGGGGTGACCCAACTTGAGTTTGGGGTGATCGTCTACGCCGATGCCGGTACGCCACTGTTCGCTAAGGGCGTGCGTCCTCAAGCGCCCCAAGGTGCTCTGGAGTTTCCCCACAGGGAACCAGGTGTCCCAGCGCCGTCGCGGGACAAAGCGTTCGCGGTGGATGTCAGAGCTCTGGGAGGCGACGGAGCAGCCGTGGCCTGTGGAAGGGCTGAAGCCAGCGACGGCACCCTTGTCGTCCTTGTAGGTGAAAACGTGGTTCCGATCTATCTCGTGGGCACCCAGGATCATCGAGACTGGGGATGGTGCGAGGCTGGGTTCGGCGTCTACGAAGACGATGGGCAAAACGCAGATGCGGGTCGTGGCGGCGCAATTGGCGGCCCTCTCGACGCGAGGGGAGTCGATAAACCGCGCGTCTCTCCGTTGCCGGAGTGCTCGGCGGTATACGCCGGATGGGGAAATTCGAGTAGCAGGCCGGGGGGCGCCGATCCGATGCCGCCCTACACATTCGAATTCTGTCGCCCTGAGGAGTACGGCAAGAACGTCGTGGACGGCTGTGTCCGAGTCGTTCCGGCGCCTTCCATGGTGTGCAGGGTTCGTCCAGTGTGGACCTCAGTGTCGAAGGTCTACGTCGAAAACTGCGGGCAGTGCCCGGTCAATCCGGCGTCTGACGGCGGTGGTCAGTGAGCGTGGCAACAGCATGACCGGACGACTCCAATAGTACGGCACTTTTCCACGACGAGCACGAACTCGCCCACCGCTACGTGGTGCCTGCTGCGTCGATCAACACGGCCCTCCGCCCCGTCGCCACCGCGGCCTCGGCCATCGGCCCAGACCCAGCGAACGGGTCCAGCACGACGCCCCCCTCGGGGGCGAACAGTCGCACCAAATGTTCGATGAGCGCCGCGGGCTTCGCACAGGTGTGTCCAGCAGAGTCCCGGACCTTGGGCACGAGGAAGATATGACTTGATTCACCCAGAACCTGGTCGGTGGCCATCAAGGTGCTCGGCCACCGGCCCTTTATGTTCGGTCGGAATGGCTCGCGTCCGTACCGGGCGAGCGACTCCGAATAGACACGTCGGCGCCCTCCTTGCGCACGTAGGCTGTCGATGCGACTGGCCCGGGCCTGGTCCTCGGCGTCTCTCCACGGAATACGGCCAGCGTCCACGTTCAGGGGAATGGCCGGCCCCGGCACGCGCGCGATCAAGATGGGCTCGTGTGCCGGACGGAGGTGGCTTCTTGAGGGTGGCCGACCCGTGCAAAACGCCCAAATGGCTTGGTCGACGATCCGGAAGCCTGCCTGCTCCACTGCGCCCGCGAGGCGGTGATAGGTACGCCGACCGCTGAACACCACCAGGAACGCGCCGGGCTTGAGCGCGCGCATGATGGCACGCCACACGTCGACGCCGGGCACGTCGCTGTCCCAGGCGGCCATCCCGAGCCCATAGGGGGCATCGGTAATGCAGGCATCGAACACCCTGGCCGGCAAGAGCGGCAGCACGTCCCGGCAGTCGGCACCTCGGACGAACTCGACGTCGTTGGTGTGGCCTCCCGCGCCGGCCGCGGAGGTCTCGCCAGAAATCTCGGACGGCTCGGCGGGGAGATCCACACACCGACCGTAGCTCGTTCAGGTCCGACGACGGCTGGCCTTCCTCTGTCCGCGAGCAGAAACCGTCAAACCGTCAAAAAGCGTAAAAGAAACCGTCAAACCGTCAAAGGAGCCGGGAGTGCAACCCGACGGCACGGATGAGATTCCAGGTGTTTAGCCAATCGGCCGTCGCGCGGATTCCCTCATTCTTCCCTCATGCGCGCCGATTCCCTCATGCGTGCCACCCCCATACGAAAAAAGCCCACGTTTCCGTGGGCTTCTGGAGCGGGAGAAGGGACTTGAACCCTCGACGTCAACCTTGGCAAGGTTGCACTCTACCACTGAGTTACTCCCGCAAAGTGCCGGGCTACCCTACTGATTTTTGACCCGGCGTCAAGCGCCACCTGTCGCTAGATCAGGCCGGCCAGCGCACCGGTGCAGTACGCGGGATTCCCGAAGGTCGTCGCCGGGATATCGAAGGCGTTCAGGATCGACACCAGCAGGTTGTTGTGCGGCACGGTCCCCGCGAACTTCAGGTAGCGGCCCGTCTTCAGGCGGCCGCCCGCGCCGCCCGCCAGAACGAAGGGCATGTCCGGGTGCGAATGGGCGTTCCCGCGCGAAAGCTCGTTGCACCAAAGGACCAGGCTGTTGTCCAGCATCGTGCCCCCGTCCTCCGGGATCTTCTTCATCTCGGACAGCAGGTAGGCGAACTGTTCGGCGTACCAGATGTTGATCAGGGTCAAAACCTCGACAGTCGGGTGCGGTGTTCCGTCGGGATTCTTGTCGGGGTCGTGACTGTAGTCGTGGTGTCCGCGCGTCAGCGGCGTCGGTAACCACGAGAATTTCGGCTGCCCGACGGAATTCGACCACTGGATGGTCGCCGCGCGCGTCAGGTCGCAGGCAAGGGCCATCACCAGCAGGTCCATCTGGGCCTTGCCCACGATCGGAAAGTTGTCATTGCCCTTGCCGTCCAACATCGATCGGCTGGGCCGCAGGCAACTCTTCGCTGTGATCTCGGTGGGCGCCTGCGCGAACATGCGCTGCTGCAGCTCGTCGACGGTGGTCAGATGCTGGTCCAGACGTTTCTTGTCGGCCGCGCCCAGCTTCGGGTTCAGGACACGGTAACTTTCCCGCACGGCATCCAGCACGGACTTCCGTTGCGCGCGCAGACGCAGGGCCGCCGAGTTGTCCGATCCGGCGATCAACGTGTCGCTGAAGATGCGGTCGAAGATTGACCTTGGGCTGTTGTCCAGCGGCAGCGCCTGCCCGGGTGCCCGGTAGTTCGAATAACCCCAGACAGTCCCTTGCGATCCGGCCTGCACGCCCAGTTCCAGCGACGGGAAACGCGTCCCCGGCTTCAGTGTCTGTACCATGTGCTGGTCGACCGAGAGGCCACCCGCGAGACCCGCCGGAACGCCGGCGCCACCCTGCGTGCTTCCGGGCAGAAGTTCCGTGCCGGTCAGCATGCTGCCCATGCCGCGCATATGATCGTCGCCGGGGCCTTTGGTGGACGACACATTGTCCACGCCCTCCAGGACCACTATGTTTTGCTTGTGCGCCTCCAGCGGCGCCAGGATGCGACCCAGCGTGAACTGCGTGGGCGATGTGACCAGCGGCGAAATCCAGTTCTCGCGGATGGTTCCGTTCGGCGTGAAAAACACGACCAGGCGCCTGGGCGCGGCGGCGTGGGCGCGTCGGGTCCTGCCTGACATCGCTTCGAGCCAGGGCAGGGCCAGGGACACGCCCGCCCCGCGCAAGATCGCCCGTCGACCAAGCCTGCGCGTCGTCATGGCGTTCCTCCGGTCGGGGTTACACGCCGGTACAGGAAGGCGTCCGAATTGGCCAGGGCCAGCAGCAGGCTGCGGAACTTGTAGTCGCCCGCTGTGAACTGTCGCTTTATCTTGTCCAGCGTGCAGGTGTCGCCCAGTTCAGGCAGGTAGTCACGGCCGTAGGCGTACTGGAACCACTTCATCGCGACGCACGCGCGCAGTTCGGTGCTGGTGGCCAGCTTTTGCGACAGCTCGATGACGCCGTTGAACTTGCCGCCGGTCATGCCGACCACATCGCCGCTGGCGTCGACTGGCCGGGTGTTTTCTGTTTCGCGATAAAGCCCGACGCCGTCGTACTTCTCGAAACCCAGGCCAATCGGATCCATCAATGTGTGGCAGCCCTTGCAGGCGTCCAGCGTCGCGTGTTTCGAGAAACGCTCGCGTGTTGTCAGGTTTGGATCCAGTGGCGGCAGCACAATCATCACGTCGTTGGGCGGCGGGGGCAGGGGCTGGCACAGCAATTCTTCGCGCACGAACTTTCCTCGCAGCACAGGCGACGTCTGGTTGGGTCCGGCGTACAGGCCCAGAATCGCCCCCTGGGTCAAAAGACCCCCGCGCGCCTTGTCGACCAGATCGATCTTCTGGACGGTCGTGATCGGCATGCCGTCCGGCCCGACCATGGCGGGGTAGGGGATGCCGTAGAACTTGGCCAGGTTCTCGTCGGCGAAAGTGACCTTTGCGGTCAACAGGGCGGGCAAGTCGCCGCCGCCGTCCCAGAACACCCAGTCCAAGAATCGCTGTGTCTCGCGCTGCCAGTTACCAAGGACACCCTTGTTGAACGTCGGAAAGATCTTCGCGTCCTTCTCAATGTCGAGAACGCGGGGCAGGTCGAACCACTGGTCGTGAAAGTTGGCGACCATTTCCTTGGCGTGTTTCAGCTTGTTCGCGTTGGCGGCCGCCGGGTCCAGCATGCGGTCGACCTGCGCCTTCAGTTCGTCGGCCGTGGACAATTTTCCGGCCCCGGCCGCGTCCAGCAGCGTCGCATCTGGCGGCGACGCCCACAGCAGGTACGCCAGTCGCGTCGCTGTCTCGTAGGGATCCAGACGTACGATCTTCTCGCCGGCCTTCGGTGTCGCGCCGAATTCAATGCGATACAGAAAACGCGGAGACTGAAGCATCGTCATCAACGCCAGCTTGATGCCCGTCGCGAAGTCGGTTTCGCGGCCGACCTTGTAGACGTTGCGCAGAATGAGAAGGTCGTCGTCGCCCAGCGGGCGGCGGTACATCCTGCGACCGAACTTCGTGAAGAAGGATTCGGCGCACGTGGCCTCGTTCGTCGCCGTCACCGTGCAGCCTTGCAGCAGGTTCGCCATCCCGGTGTCGACCGCTGCGCCCGCGATGCGTTCGGCCGTCAACATGTATTGTTCGGCCAGAAGCGGCGACACGGTCAGCGCGTCCGCGTTGTTGTCGAAGCCATTGCGGCGCTCTTCCGTCGGGAATCCCGCGGCGGCGGCCTCGTTGCTGCCGGTCGGCAGACCCAGGTCGCGAATGGTGTTGTTGTATTCGAAGCGCGTCAGCCGTCGGGCGAAGGCTGGTCCGGGATCCGGCGCGACGTTGGTGCAATCGGGCCCAGGGGCCGGCGTGTTCGGCATACCCGCCAAGCCGCCCGTCCCGCTGGTGCCGCCCGCACCACCGACGCCACCCGACGGTGACGATGACATTCCGACGTGGCCACCCGGGGATGTGGCGGGATCTGTCGCTGATCCGCCGCCGCTGCCGACCGCCCCCACGCAACTTGCGGCCAGGCACAAAGGGGCCACCAACAGCGCACGCGCTCGAAGATGCTGAGCGTCAAACCTCATCGGCCTGTCAAGCCTACGCCCATGCCTCGTCTGGCACCACCGTGGATTGCTGATCCGCCAGTCGTGGTATCAACGCCGACGTGCAGCCCTGGATCACGCTGGAACGCGTCGCCACCCCGGACGGTCCGCTGGAATTGCGCCAGCGCGGGTCACGCGACTTCATCATCACGATCGCGGGTCGCATCTTGATGACCAGTGTCGCGCACCGGTCCGAGGACGCCCTGGCGCGTCTTGCCTGCGAGGGCCTTGGCGACAGGCGGCGGCCCCGGGTGCTGCTGGGCGGACTGGGCATGGGCTATACGCTGCGCGCAGCCCTGGATGTCCTGCCACCGCAGGCCGCCATCGCCGTGGTGGATCTGAACGCGTGCGTCTTCGACTGGTGCCGGGGCCCGCTGGCCGGGCTGACAGATCGCGCGGTCGCCGATCGCCGCGTGAAAGTTCAGGTCGCGGACGTGGCGCGCGTGATTGCGGATGCCGGGCACGGGTGTTACGACGCGATTCTGCTGGACCTGTACGAGGGTCCGCACCAGGCGACGAACCGCGCGTCGGATCCCCTGTACGGGGCGTCGGCGCTGCGTCGGGCCCACACCGCTTTGCGGCCGGGTGGGGTGTTGGCCGTGTGGTCGGAAGAAGCGGACCAGCCTTTTGAGACCCGCTTCGGGGCTGCGGGATTTCGCGTGTCACGGAACGGTGGCGGGAAGGGCGGTCGAACCCATTTCGTCTACGTCGGGTCCCGCATCGATCGCCGGCCGTAGCGGTTCAGGGTTTGTCTAGTTTGGCGCGAACGCGATCGAGACGGCCCTTGATCCGTTCGTCGCCAGGACTCAGATTTTTCGCGCGTGTATAGGCCGTCGCCGCGTCCTTGTAGCGCAGTAGTTTGAACAGGGCGTCGCCCACGACCATCAGGTAGCGAGCCGACCTCGGCGCAAGCTTGGTGGCGTGGCGACCATAGTCCAGGGCCTCGGCGTAGCGGCCGCGTTCGAAGGCCACTTCGGCCAGCCCCCCGACGCCCGCCGCGTTCATCGCGTCCAGTCGGATCGCGCGGTTGAAGGCCGACTCGGCTTCGCCCAGCTTGCCCCGGGCCAGCGCCGACAATCCCGCGGCGGCCGCATTTTGCGAGGCGACCGTTTCGCGCACGGCGTCCGCATCCGGGCGGCCCTTTGCAGCCGCGTCCGTGCCGGTCGCTGCCGTCCGGAGGTTGGGCTGCGGGGCAGCGCCGGGCGAGATCACCCGTTCCTTTGCCTCGACGTCATTGCTGTCCAGTTCGAGGACCATCGCGTAGTAGTCTCGCGCCTCCCGTTCGTTGCCCGTCGACCAGGCAGAGCGAGCCAGGCGACGAAGTGCGTCCGCCAGCTTGGCCGCCTGCACACCATTCGTATCGGTCTTGGCCAGGTTTATCGTCGCCAGGCGCGCCTCGGACAGATTGCCCTTGCTGGCAAGGATGAACGCGTTGCCCGCAACCATCGTGGCTTCTTCTTCATGCGACAGGACCCGCAGCGCTGCCGGCCGCTTTCCTGGACGGACGCGGGCGCGCTCGCCGTATGCCTTGCGCTCGTCGGGCGTCAGGTCGGCCTTCGCCTGCAGTTCCGGATCGTCGCCCTGGAACAGCAACGCCTCCTTGAACTTCGCGATGGCCAGATCACGCAGGTCGGCCTTTAACAGGTCGTCGCCGGCCAGGGCCAGGGCGTTGGCGTAGGTCCGTCGCAACACCTTGGCGCCCGGCGAAGGCTTGTGCGAAACGCGCTGCGCTTCGGTCTCGGCCGCGTCGATGTAAAACAGCGCCGAGTCGCCCGCTGGAATCGTGTAGCGACGCGAGTTGCCCGCGTGCTCGGCCTTGATGATCCATTCGGCCACGCTGGGCGCTTCGTCCGTCTTCGTCACCGTCACCTGTACCACCCGCACCTCGGGCTCTTTGATGACGCCAAAATAGAAAGCCACAGCCACGGCAACCAGCGCCACGGTGGACGCCGCCAGGGCGACGGCCCGTCTCTGACGACCACGCGGTGACGGCATGCGGTCGCCCAGGCGCGTGCGCCACTGCTCGTCGACGTGGGGCAGTTCAAGGTCGTCCCAGGGGGTGGTGATCGCGGCCGCGATCTGCGCCTCGCACAACATCGCCTCGATGTCCGCCATGCTCTGGGGGCGCCCCTGGGGATCCTTCTGCAGCATTTGCATGACCACCGTCTCGAGTTCGGCGGGAATGCCTTTGTCCGGCGCGCGCTGTCGCAGCGGCTGCGGTGCCGCGGTTACGTGCAACTTCATCAACCCGGTGACGTCCGGATCGTGAAAAGGCACGCCGCCGGTCAGAAGTTCGTACGCCATCACGCCCAGTGAATAGATGTCGCTGCGGTGGTCGTATCCGCGTCCCAGCGCGCGCTCAGGGGCAATGTAGTCGGGCGTGCCGCTGATGGTGTCCTTGCGTTCCTGGTTGTGCGTCAGGCCGGCGATGCCGAAGTCCACGACCTTGACGGCGTCGGGCCTGCTGCGCAGTTCGCGCACCATGATGTTGTCGGGCTTGACGTCGAGATGGATGATGCCCTTTTCGTGGGCCGCACCAAGGGCCTTGCACACCTGGCGCAAGATTCCAATTGCGCGCGAAGCCGCGATGGTCCCCTGTGTACCGAGGACCCTGCGCAGGGACTGTCCTTCCAGATATTCCATGACAAAGAACACCCGGCCGTCGGGCGTGTGCCCGAAGTCGGTGACGTCACAGATGTACGGGCTGCCGATGCTGGAGGCCGCGCGGGCTTCCTGGCGAAAACGTTCGACGGCATCAGGAAGGCGCGCATAGCTGGCGTTCAACAGCTTGAGTGCGACCCGCTTTTCGAGATCGACGTGCTCGGCAAGGTAGACCTCGCCCATGGCGCCTTCGCCAATCTTGGCCATCACGCGGTAGCGAGATCCCGGCACTACACGTCCGGGTGACAGCGCCGCTGACGGCAGGTCCGGGGCGACGCCGGGGGCATTCTTCAGCAGACGCATGCACCCGCCATCGTTGACCACTGCGACGCACGATCTGGCTGCACGTACCGGTGCACCGCTTCACCCTAGCACAAACTGGTATGGACGGCTACAGTCGATTCCGGAAGAATCAATTCGTGGGCGTCAATCAGCGAACTGTCCGGCGCGGACCGGCAGCTTCGTGTCCATGATCGTGGTCAACACCTCGTGGACAAGCGGGGCCGCTTCCGGCGTGGGATCCTGGGCGGCATTCACGCGCTGGTACAGGATGCTGGCTGGTCGGGTTGCCGGGCTTGTAAGGGCCGTCTTGAGGTCCGCCACGGTGACTGTTCTTCCGTTCAGGGTGATGATGCCGTCGTTCGTAACCTTCACCTTGGCCACGGTGACCGCGGCAGGTGCCGGCAAGGCGACAGGCGCGGCCGCTGGGGCAGGGTCCTTGTCCTTCTTGCAGGCCCCCAGGCCAAACAAGGCCAGCAGGCAAAATCCCAAACCAACACCGCCACCGCCAGCCATGCCGCCCCCCATGATCCCGCGCGTCGACACGGTCGCAGCATAACACGTCGGGCGATCGGCCAGCATGTGGATAAGCATGTGGATGACTGGCGCCGCGACACCAACAGGTGTGAAATCGGCCCGCGGAAGATGACGAATCTTGCTAGTCGGCTTGTCTCGGTCCTGTTGCCGTCGGTCCTGTTGCTGGCGGTCCGGGCGGGGCCCCTGCGGGCTGAAACGATTTCGCTGGACCTGGCAAACACCCCCTTCCGCGCCGAACGCGCGGTTCGACGTTTCAGCCCGACGGCCAGCGATCAGGGGACGATGCATGTGCAACTGCGGGGCAGCCTTGAAGACAATCCGGACAAGTCGGGCGAGCTGCTTTTTGACCTGCGGGGCAGCCCACTTGTGGCCCGGCCCTGGGGCAATCGGACGCGTGTCAGCGCAGAGGTTCGCGTCGCGCCGGTGTTCGTGGGCGAAGGCAAGCGCAACTGGCACCGCGCGCACCGGGCCCGCCTGTTCCTGCAGGACGCGCTCGCCCGGCGACAGTACCTGCCGTACACCGACGTTATCGATCGGCCGAAAGCCTCCGACGGGTGGTTGACGCTGGCCGGGCGGACAACGGTAGAGGTTCCGATGCCCCTTGGTTTCACTGAGGACGGTTTCGACCCCGATCACGTGGCCAAGCTGGGCGTCAGCGTCGAGG
>JANXXE010000125.1 GCA_025350815.1 Myxococcales bacterium
CCTCGCGCCTGAAATCACCCGCGGCGCAGGCGCCAGCATGATGTCGGATCTGTTTTCGATGGGATCGGTGTTGTGGGAAATGCTGGCCGGTCGCGCGCTGTTCGACGGAAACGCGGACCTGGAGGTTTTTCGCAAGATTCACCGCGGCGAGATTCAGCGCCTCGACACTGTTCGGACTGGCCTGCCCGAACCCCTGGTTGCTGTCGTCCATCGTGCGCTCGCGTTGGCACCGGAAGAACGTTTCGCATCCGCGCGGGCCATGGCGCAGGAATTGGCCGCGATACTGGCGGGCGCGCTGGGCGCGGGTCGGGACGCACAGATGTCCGTCGGTCGGGCCGTTGCCGATGCGCGCGCGCATCTGGCGGCCAACACCCCGCCGTGACGCCGCGGTCGTCAGGTCGGCGTGCGCAGCAAGTACAGCGACCGCGACACCGGATATCCCAGATCGCGAAAGCGGGACAACGGCCGCTGCCACAACAGACGGAAGCCGATGCGCGCGAACAGCAACCGCCACCCTTCGTCGGGGCGAAACGTGCAGCGGCCGGCGCGTATCAGCCACTGGCGTTCGTGTCGCCAGCACAGCAGGCGGTCTAGCCACGATCGCGGCGTGTCTTCATAGATGATGACCCGGCCACCCGGACGCAACACGCGACGTGCATCCTCAAGCAGTGCCGCTGCGTCGCGGGCGTGGTGCAGGACATAGCAGAACAGGACCACGTCGAAGGTCGCGTTGCCGAAGGGCAGCGTCCGTCCTTCGAAGGGACGGTAGGCGATCGGCGCCTCGGCGGTCGGCGCGATGTCGGTCCCCTGTACGGCACTGCCCAGCAGCGCGCCCAGGTGGTGCGCGATATAGCCGCTGCCGCAGCCGACGTCCAGGACCTGGGCCCGGCGGGGTAGGTACTGAATAATCTCTTTCGCCATGTCGTAGGCCCGACCGACCCGGCGGCGGCGAAGAAAGCGCATGCGCAGACGATTGAACGGCATGAGGTCGGGCCCAGCAAACGACGTGCCCGAAAAACTTGTGGCGAAGGCTCGCGGATTCACCGCCGCCCGCCGTTCAATTGTGTCCGATTGCGTTGGGTTCTCGACAGGTGCTCTCGCTGTCGCGAATGAACGACGCAATCAGGACACCGGTGTCGTGGGTCTGCCGGGCGTGCGCGAGTAAGGCGCGCCGATTCGCGGGTTTCTCAGGGCACGGTCCTTGCTGTATGAGACGGCAACCACCATGCGATACCCCTCATCACGATTGACGGTTTTTCTGCTGACCGGTGCGCTGGCCTCCTGTTCCGCATCGGCGAATAGGTCTGCTACTAGCGGCAGCGGCACGGGGCCGGGCCTTGATTCGTCGTCGACTGGTCGCGGCGGCGGCACCGGATCGCCCGGCGCTGGCGGCAGTTCGGGGGGCGCCACAATGGGGGCACCGCCGGGGCTGCCGCCCGAAGTGGAAGAACGTCGCGATTTCGAGGCGCCGCGCGCGGGCGCCCGCTTTGTTTATGTCGCCAACCCGGTCCGCGACACCGTTGCGGTGATCGATTCCATGGGACTCGGGATTCGTCTGGTCGATGCGGGCGACACCCCGACCTATTTGCAGACGGTGCCCGGCAAGGACACAGCCGTGGTTCTCAACACAGGCTCGAAGGACGCGACCATCCTTCGCACCGATGCCAGCGCGACACGAAGCTCGACGGTTCCCGTGGTCGCCGGTGTCAACGCCCTGGCCGTCTCGCCCGATGGCCGCCACATGGTTGCCTGGTACGACAGCAGCATGCGGGCGGCCACGGCCGGCACCAAGACGGGAAGCTTTCAGGACATTTCACTTATCCGGCTCGCCGACGGAATGGACAAGTCGGTGTCGCTGACGGTGGGTTTCCGCCCCAGCGCGGTCGTCTTCGCCAGCGATGGCAGCGCCGCTTTCATCGTGACCGAGGAAGGTATTTCAGTCCTGCGCTTTGCCGACATCACAGGGCCGCGGGTTCTGCCCCTTGTGTCTTTGGGCGACGGTGGCGGCGCCGAGGCGCGGGACGTGTCGGTCACCCCGACGGGCCGGCTGGCCATCTCGCGCCGCGAGGGCTTTCCGCAGATTCGGCTGGTGGATCTAGCGGCCGGAACCGCCCTGACCCTCGATTTGAAATCCCCGGTCACGGATCTCGACATGGATCCTTCGGGCCAGTTCGCACTGGCCGTCCTGCGCGATACCAGTACGGTGGTTCGGGTCGCGATTCCAGGCGGGTTCACGGATCCGAAACAGCAGGACACGCGCAGGATCGACGGGGCGGAATTCGGTTCGGCCAGCATCACCCCCGACGGCAAGAACGCGGTCTTGTACACGACGGCCGCGCCGGTGAAGACCATGTGGGTCGTCGATCTGCAGAACACCCAGCCGCCCGTGCCTGTGCGTGTACACAAGGGGGTTCGCGCCGTCGCCGTGGCGCCCGACGGCCACACGGCGCTGGTTGTGCACACCAAGGCCGCAGGTGATCCCAAGATGGCGGCGGATGTCGACACCCAGATCGATCGCTCGTACGGCTACAGCGTCGTGGACCTGGGTACCGGATTCGCCAAGTTGCAGCTGACCGACACCGAGATCGGGCCGCTGGCCATCACGCCGGACGGCAGTCGGGCATTCGTCCTTCTGCGCGACGATGCCAGGTCGGTGCGCATTGCCCAGCGAATCACACTGTCGAGTTTCATCATCGACGACTTCGCGCTTGGCAGCCCGCCCGTGTCCATCGCGGCGCTGGCGGAAAGCCGGCGCATCTTCGTCAGCCAGGTTCACCCCGAGGGCCGCATCAGCTTCATCGACTGGGAAACCGGGTCCATAGCGTCGGTTACTGGCTTCGAACTTAACGGAAGGATTGTCCAATGAGGGTCCGCATCGTCCGCCTCTGTTCGCTGTTCGCCTTGCTGCTCGCCGCCTGCGATCCGGTCGGGACGCCCGAGACGTACGGGCCCCCCCGGGATGTCATCGGGCCCGTTGCGCTTGGGACCCAGGTGGCTTTCGTCGAGCGCGCATACCCGACCGCCTTCCTGATCGACCCGGCCGACCCGGCGCTGCGGCCACGGCTTGTTGCCCTCGCCAAGGATCCTGCCGTGGTCGTACGTCGCGCGGGCCAGGACGAACTGCTGGTTCTGTCGCGTGGCGAGCGAGGCGACACGGGCCTGCCGCCGCTGCCCGCTGAACTTGCCGTGATCCCGGCCGACGCCAAGCAGCCTGCGCGTGTGGTGAAGCTTGCCAGCCGGTTCAATGCCCTCGATCAGTCGATTGATGGGCGCATCGCCATCGCCCACTTCACCAAGGACAGCAAGCGGGCCGAGGCCCTGTTCAATCCGAACGAGATTGCCATCATCGATCTGGGTTCGATGACCGTGGTGCCGCGAACCATTCGCAGCTTCGGCAGTCTGCCGCTGGCAGTGGTGTTCTCGCCGCGGATGACCCTGGGCCAATCAGAGCGGTCAGTGGCCGTGATCCTTTCCGACAACTACATCACGGTGCTGGATCTGGATCATCTCGACCGGTCGGAGATCACCGTCCCCCTGACCCTGCCCAACGACAAGCGTACGGTCCTGCCGAGGCAGGTCTTGTTCGATGCGAAGAAGGCCACCATCTATGTTCGCGCCGACGCCGCGAACGATGTCTATGCCCTGCGCCTCGAGCCCGCCTTGATAATGGGGGCCACGGATAACGATTTTCACCTGGCGCTGACACTGCTGGCGGCCGGCACCCGTCCCAGCGACATGGCTCGATACGATTCCATCGACGGGTCTCGGTTGGTGGTAACGGCAGCGGGTAGCAACGACGTGTTCGTTATCGACGTGGACTCCAGCCTGACCACGCGCATTCCACTGGGCATCAGCGCCGATCACGTGACCCTCTTCGACGCGGTCGCACCCGGGGACGCCAAGGTCAGGACGCGGGCCTTGATCGTGGGCACGGCCGCCGAGTCCCCCCAGATAGCTTTCCTCAACCTCGATCACGTCGAGCAACAAGGGGCGCGCAACCTCGGCACCCTTTCGCTGGGCGCAGGAGCGGTGGGCCTGCAGGTGTTGCCGGATCGCAATCAGGCCGTGGTGTTGCACCGATCTGTGGCGGGTGCCCCGGGGATGACCGTTGTCGATCTGGCGCACCAGACGGCGGCCCCAATCTTTGCCGAGGCGCCTGTTTCCGGGGTGACCCGGGGTGCGCCCGGCTCCGAGATGTTGTGGATTGCAGCGATGAACTCGAATCGCCTGGGTTTTCTGGGCCTGACGAACCTCACCGCCGGCGAGGTCCGTCTTGACGCCGTCGTACAGGGCGTTGTTGTCCTGGCGAAATCCAATGACGGTCACAGCCGCGTGGTGGCAATACATCAGGGCGAGGGCGGGGACATCACCGTCCTTGACGCCGACAAACCCGAACGAGCGACGGCCCGACACGCTACCGGCTTTTTGCTGACTGACCTCCTGGATCGAGGTGCACGATGACTTTTGCGACAGCCAGACGATCCCCTAACGTGGCCGTGGTCCTTCTGGCGGGCGCCGCCCTGACTGCTACCGCGCCCGCCCGCGCCCTGGCCCAGACCCCTGGCGCCACAGCCGTCTCGCCGGCCGCCGCGCCCGCCGTCGCGCCCCGGACGCCTTTCACCCTGGCCATCGACACGCAGTCGGTCGCGCACCGTGACCGGGCCTACCGCTTGCTGTCGCGCGACGATTCGCACGCGGCAGGGGGCCTGTCGCTGACTTACGACGTTCTGTGCATAAAGGAACGCGGCGTCTTGGCCGTCGGCCTCGGCGGGCTAAGCGAATCGACGCGGGGCCTGTGGGCCACCAGCAACGAATCGTACCTCGTGGTGGATACCGTCTATGCCACGGTGTTGGGGCGCTACGCCCTGCGGCCCTGGTTCGAGCCCTACGTCCGAGTGTCCGTCGGGGTGGCGAGGGGGCGGCTCGATCTGGCCGACAGCAACGGCACTTCGCTTTTCGAGGGGCGCGCTTCGGCGGCCCTGGTCTCGCTGGGCGGGGGCTTCCGCGTGCGCACCCGGCCCTGGACATCGCTGATGTACCCGCAACTGCCGACGGTGGCGCTCTTTGCGGCCCTGGAAGGGGGATTCACTTCTTCAGGCGGGCTGTCTTTTTCAGGGCACGCGGCCCCGCCAGCGCAAGCTGCTGCGCCCACCGATCAGATTCCTGGGCCATCCGTGGCGCTCGGGACCCTGGCGCGTTCGCACCCGGTCGTCGCATTCTCGCTCGGCCTCTTGTTCTGAGGTTTCGCAGATCGCCCGCCCGCTCCGGTATCATTCGCGGGATGTCTCTTCGCGCCCTGGGCGGCTCGGTTGTTGTCGGCGCGCTCGTATCGGGCCTGGCGGGGGGGGCGTGCGCCAAGACGACTCCGGATGCGGGCAAGGCGCGCGCACCGGTGGAACTTGTCGCGCGGGTCTTTCGTTCTTATCCACATGATCGCAACGCCTTCACGCAAGGGCTGCTGTTCTACGGCGGCAAACTTTACGAAAGCACGGGGCTGCAGGGGCGATCTTCTGTTCGCAGGGTGGACCCCGCAAGCGGCGTGGTCGAGCGGCAAAGTTCTCTGGACGCCGCGTTGTTCGGCGAGGGACTGGCGCGTGTCGGGGCGCGCCTGTTCCAGCTCACCTGGCAGAACGGACGTGCGCTGGTGTGGAATCTCGAAACCTTGAAGAAGGAACGGGAACTGCCCTATACGGGCGAGGGCTGGGGCCTGTGCTTCGATGGCCGTCGCCTGATCATGAGTGACGGCAGCGATCAGCTGGTCTTTCGCGATCCCGAGACCTTTGCCGTCCAGGGGCAGGTCGCTGTGCGCCGGGCCGGCCAGCCGCAGGCGCAGCTCAACGAACTCGAATGCGTCGACGGCGTCGTTTACGCGAACATCTGGCAGGATCGGCACATTGCGCGCATCGATCCCAAATCGGGCGAGGTGACGGGTTGGATCGACGTGGTCGGCCTGCTGACCGGCGACGAGGCGCGGGATGTGGACGTGCTGAATGGCATCGCGTATTTGTCGGATCGGGGACGCTTCTTGCTAACCGGCAAGCTGTGGCCGCGCGCCTTCGAGGTCGACTTCGTTCCCGCACCCGCCGCGGGCCGATGAGGTAGCGTGAGGGCTTGCATGCGGCTTCGACGGCGCCTTGGGCTCTGGTTGTTTCTGTCCCTCGTGGCAGGTGGTGCGCTTTTCGAAAGGACTGCCTGTGCTGAGTCGGGTGACGACCTGCACGTCTTCGTTCTGACCTTCGGGCCCGGGGATCACCCGTTCTTCAAGTTTGGCCACAACGCGATCTTGATCCGGCGGGACGGCGCACGCGGGCTGGTCTTCAACTACGGAACCTTCGCCTTTGATTCGCCCGCGCTGATTCCCAAATTTCTCAAAGGGCGACTCAACTACTGGCTGTCGGTGTCGGGGGAAGACGACACGCTGATGACGTACCAGGAAAGCAATCGCAGCATCGAGGCGCAGGAACTGGATCTCACTGGCGCGCAGAAGCAAGACATGTTGGCCCGCCTGCGACAAAACGCCCGGCCCGACAAACGCGAATACCTGTACGACTATTTCTGGGACAACTGCTCCACCCGGGTGCGCGACATGGTCGATGTGGTTGTGGGCGGCCGCGTGCGTGCGGTGGCGGGGGCGCCGGCCGAACAGACCTTGCGCGCCCACGCCTTGCGGATGACCGCCGACTGGATGCCCGAATACGTGGGGCTGGCCCTGGGTCTGGGCTCGCTGACCGATCAGGCTCTGACGGTCTGGCAGGAGGCGTTTCTTCCCGAAAGACTTCAGGCGCTGCTTCGGCGCGTGACGGTCAGTGGGCCCGCCGGCGAAAGGCCCCTCGTGCGCAGCGAGCGCGTCATCTTTCAGGCGGCGCGCCCGCCCAAGCCTGACCGGCCCCCGGACTGGGCCCCGATGTTCGCTCTGGTTGGTATTCTGACGGGCGGCGGCCTCTTCTTGCTGGGCCTTGGGTCGCGTCGCTGGTCGGCGGCGCGGGTGACGATTGGTGTGGTCAGCGCCATCCTGGGACTGGTGCTGGGCCTGCTGGGGATCATCCTGGTGCTGCTGTGGGTGGCGACCGATCACCGCGCCGCCCACGCAAACGAGAACATCTTGCAACTGGCGCCGTGGGCGCTGGCGCTGGTCGTGGTTGGTGTGCAGGTGGCCCTGGGTCGTGATCCGGCGGCCCGCCGGGCGGCCACCCTGGCCGTCGCCGCGGCCGGGCTGTCGACGCTGGGCGTTTTCGCGAAGGTCCTGGCGACCTTCCGCCAGGATAACTGGGCGTTCATCCTGCTAATGCTGCCGGTCTGGCTGGGACTTGCAGGCGGTCTGGCCATGGTGCAGCGGGCGCAGCGATCTCGGCGTTGACCCCGACATCGAGGCGTTTTTTTGACGCCTGCGGGGGCCGGGCGTATCGCTGGTACATGGTTGCTGCGCCCGAGGAGACCCGGTACTTCGATTCGTGCAAGGACGCCCTGCTGGCCCAACACGCTGGGCAGTTCGCCGTGGTTTGCGGGCGAAGGTTGGTGACGGTGCAGGGCAGCCTGGACGAGGCTTTGTCAGCAGCGGCGGAAGCGTTCGCAGAAGGTCTTCTGCAAGACGGGGCCCCGATCCTGATAACGGAGATCGCCGATCCC
This sequence comes from Myxococcales bacterium, assembly GCA_025350815.1. Classification (GTDB taxonomy): domain Bacteria; phylum Myxococcota_A; class Polyangia; order Fen-1088; family Fen-1088; genus JANXXE01. Next base: position 7,627 of record JANXXE010000125.1, read on the forward strand.
GCTCGCGTGCGCGTGGTCGCCGAGCCCCGCACTTTCGCCCCCTAGCCTGGCGGGCCCACCGCTTACTTCAGGGTGCGCGCGTAGATCGCTTCGTCGAAACCGACCAGCACCTGCTTGCCGGTGTCGATGATGGGGCGCTTGATCAGCTTGCCATCCTTGGCCAGCGCCGCGATCGACTCGTTCTCGGTCAGCGTCATCAAGCGCTCGCGGAAGTTGCCCTTCCGGTAGCTTTCACCCGTCGTATTGAAGAAACGGGTGATCGGCTTGCCAGAGCGCCGGTGCAGTTCCTTGAGGACGACCGCGGTTGGCGGGTGGGCCACCAGGTCGACCTTTTCGTATTCGACCTCGTGCTCGTCCAGCCACTTCAGCGCGTCCCGGCAGGTGGAACACTTCGGATACTGATAGACCTTTATGCTCATTCGCCGTACCTCATACCACGGGACGGGGCGCCGGCACCCATACCTGCTGTTTTCTTTGCAGCAGCCAGGTGCCGGCGGCCCGCCCCGTGCGGACCGCCAGGGGGACCCTGGTTAGGGCAGGTAGCAGTAACCGTAGGTGCCGTCGCCCGCGTAGCCTGCGGGGCAGGTGCAGGTGCGCGAACGGCCGTCCGGGTTCGAACAGGTGGCGATGGGGTCGCAGCCGCCGTTCAATTCGGCGCAATTGTCTACCCTGTAGACCGTCACGTCCGTACGGTTGGCAATCCCGACAAGCCCGGCCGCGTCGTAGCTGCGGTGCTGGGCGATGTCGTCATAGTAGACCTCTGCGTGGGCGTAGTAGAGGCCGCCGGGGGTGGTGTAGTTGTAGACCGAGGCGCAGGTGCCCGACAGGATGTTGGTTGCGTCGCCCGGAGGCGGCGGGTACAGCTGGCAGTCGCCGGTCGGATTGCCGTACATGTCGAGCAAGCCGAAGTTGACCCACGTGAGCACGTGGGTACCGCCGCGGGCCTCGATTGCCAGGATGAAGCCCGCGTTCGGCTGCGTCAGTCCGGGCAGGTCCACCGTGGCGGGAATGCCCGTGATGCTAAGGAGGCGGGGCAGGCCACTGCTGGCATCGGTGATGACGTTGACCGTCGTGAGGTTCGCGATGGCTGTGAGGTCGCTGTCGAGGTAGTACTGCGTGTTGCCGGCGGCGTCGACGACCGCCGCCCACAAACGGTAGGTTCCTGGTTCCGCGTACGCCGCAACCGCTATGCCGCACGAGCCGCTGAGGGACAGGGGTGCGCCCGGTACAGAGGGCACGATGTCGCAGGACAGCGGCAGATTGGTCGGGCTGACCAGCGTGAGGGTGATCTTGGCGACGCCCGACTGGTTGTCCTGCGCCGAGGCGCTTAGATTGACGGTCTGTGGCCCGCCGGAGACGTCCACGGTCCCGGGGACGCCGCTGATGCTGAGGACGCTCGGAGCGGTCGTGTCGGGCGTCGGGGCGGTGCAGATGATTCCGTTGCCCGTGTAGCCGGCGTTGCAGGCGCAAGACGAGGAGCCGGGGGTGTTGGTGCAGGTCGCGTTCGTGTTGCAACCCCCGTTGCTCGTGGCGCATTCGTTGATGTCGTTGCAGACCAGGCCGGTGCCGGCGTAGCCGGGGTTGCAGGCGCATGACGAGGAGCCGGGGGTGTTGGTGCAGGTCGCGTTCGCGGCGCAGCCACCATTGTTGGTGAGGCATTCGTTGACGTCGACGCAAGCGCCGTTGACGATTGCGTAGCCAGCCGGACAGCCGCATACACGCGAGCCAGGCACGTTGGTACACACCTGCACGCCGCAGCCGCCGTTGTTGGCCGCGCATTCATTGATGTCGGTGCAGGTAGTTCCGTCACCCGTGTAGCCCTTGCGGCAGGCGCACATGACGGTGCCGGGGCGGTTGATGCAGGTGGCGTTCACGCTGCAGCCGCCGTGGTTGGTCTGGCATTCGTTGATGTCGCGGCAGGTGTTGCCGCGCAGGGCGTAGCCCGTCTTGCAAGAGCAGGTGCGCGAACCTACGGTGTTGGTGCACGTGGCGGCGGCCGTCGCGCCGCAGCCGCCGTTGTTCCGGAGGCATTCGTTGATGTCGGTACAGGTCTTTCCGTCGCCGGTGAAGCCGCGCTTACAGGTACAGCGGACCTGGGTGGCCGAGGTCGTGGCGCACGTCGCATTGGCGCTGCAGCCGCCGTTGTTCACGCTGCACTTGCCGGCAACGACCACCGCCTGCGTAACCAGACTGGGAGCCTCGACGGATTCGGTGGGGTCAGTCGGCGATTCGATGACGCCTTGGCAGCCGAGACCGAAGAGGGCGATGGCAGCGATGAGGGTGGGTGCGCGCATGGTCAGGGTCCTCCGTGGGTGTGGGCTGCCTACAATGGGGTATCTGAAAGCGCCTGTCAATGAACTGTTTTGTACAATAAGTAATATTTCTTACTAAGTTTACGGTTCACACAAATTTGCAGGGTTATTGGGACCTGTTATATGCGGTGCGCTGACGCGATCTGGCTTGTTTTGTCGCCCCCACCTGCGTGCCCAGCTATTTCCGTCCCACCAACGCCGCGCAATGAACGAGCGTGGGAATCAGCGGCGCGGTCGTCAGGCCCGCTTGCTCCATCCAGCCGCGGCACTCGGCGGCGCTATAAGCCCGGCCCTCTGTCAGGGTGAACAGCGCCGCGGAATACAAGGCAAGGGGCAGGGGGCCGTCCAGGCTGTCCGCGACAAAGACGTCGTGAACGACCAGCTGCCCCCCGATTGGCAGTGCCGCGACGCAACGCTGCACCAGGGCCTGGCATTCGGGAACGTCCCAGTCGTGCAGGACATTGGAAAGCAGGATGACGTCGGCTTCAGTCGGCACCGGGTCTGCAAACATGTCCCCGGCGCGGGTCTCCAGACGGTCGGCGACACCATAGGCTGCGGCCATCTCCGCTGTGACTTGTAGAACTTCGGGGCGGTCCCAGACGATGGCCCGCAAGTCGGGGTGCCGCTGCAGCCACGCAATGCTGTAGATGCCGGTTCCCCCGCCTACGTCCACCAGGGTTCGGGCCCCTGCCAGGGAGACGCGCGCAGCCAGCAGCGGGGCGACATTCTTGGCCCGTCCGGCCAAAGCCAGGGTGAAATGGCGAGCGCTGTCCGGCCGCTCCATGGCCGAGGCCAGGCCTTCCCTATATATGAACGCCGCGCCGGCCTCGCCCGGCTTGGTGCTGGCGGGTTTGTTGGCCAGCAATCGTTCCACCATCGCCTTGACCCCGGGTGCGTCGGCCGCCAGCCCGATATAGTCGCTGACGTCGAAGGCTGCACCGGGTACCAGGTGTTCCGCGGCCAGGGGCGTGGGCGACAGGACGCCGTCCGCCGCCCGTTGCAGCAGGCCAAATGCCCGCAGCGCCGTGACCAGAACGTGGGCCGGGCGCTCTGCCAGGCCGAGATCGCGGCGCAGTTCATCGAAGGTTCGCGGTGCGGCCGTCAGGCGTTCAATGACCCGAAAGTGCGCGACGGCCGCGGTCAGCAGCTCCGAGCCGTAACTGCCGCGAAAATGCTCGAACAGCGGGGTCGGATCGATCGCGGGTGGGACCGTGGCGCTGAGGGTTGGCGTGGCAGGCGGCGGCGATACCGGGGGCATATTGCTGCTGACCGTAGCAGCGCGGCCACTAATTCGCACGGCATCGGTCGTTCCCACGTGTAACCGGCCAGGCGTGAGCTACTATGTGCGGCTTGGTTTCCTTCCCACAGTTACCTGTCATGCCTCCTCTTGCAGCGGCCCTCGCCCGCCGCGGTTATGAAACAGCCACGGCCGTGCAGGCCGCGGTCCTGGCGCCCGCGCTGGCCGGCCGCGATCTGATGGTCTCGTCGCAGACCGGATCGGGCAAGACGGTCGCCTTCGGCACCCTGATTGCCGACAGCCTTCTGGTCCGTGGCGCCGCTGCCCCCGCTGACAAGGCGCCGCGCGCGCTGGTTGTGGCCCCCACGCGGGAGCTGGCCAATCAGGTCAGCGGCGAGCTCGAATGGTTGTTTGCGGACGCGAAGATGCGCTTGGGCGCGTTCACCGGGGGAACGGACGTGGGTCGGGATTTGCGCAAACTGCGCACCGGCATCGACATCGCTGTCGGCACGCCCGGTCGCCTGGTGGATCTTCACAGGCGCAAAGCGCTGGTGCTGTCCTCGCTACAGGTCCTGGTGCTCGACGAGGCCGACGAGATGCTGGATCTTGGTTTCAAGGAGGATCTTGAGTATCTCCTTGGCAGTGCCCCGAAGGAACGGCGGACGCTGTTGTTCTCGGCGACGATCCCGCGCGACATCGAACGGATGGCGGCCACCTACCAGCGGGAAGCGCAGCGCGTGGACCCGAGGCCGAAGGGTGCGGCGGCCCCGCACGCGGACATCAGCTTCGTGGGCCACCTGGTGCGGCGGGAAGATCGTCTGGCGGCGGTGGTAAATGTCTTGCTGGCGGCGGGCGACGCCAAGGCGATCCTGTTTTGTCGGACGCGCGAAGGCGTGGGTGAGCTGCACCAGCGTCTGGTCGATCACGGATTCCGGGCGGCGGCCATTGCTGGTGATCGGGCCCAGGGCGAGCGCGACCGCGCCATCGATGCCCTGCGCACGGGCCGGGCGCGGGTCTTGGTGGCAACCAACGTGGCGGCGCGCGGACTGGACCTGCCCGACGTCGAGATCGTCGTGCACGCCGATTTGCCTGAAAACGCCGACGCGCTGACCCACCGAAGCGGCCGGACCGGCCGCGCGGGCAAGAAGGGCACGAGCGTTGTCATCGCGGATTTGGCCGAGCGACGAAAGGCAGAACGGTTGCTGTCGTCGGCGGGTGTGACGGGCGGCTGGACGCCACCGCCGGGCGAGACCGAGGTGCGGCGGGCGTTGCACGAGCGATTTGCGCGCGAGCTTCTGGACGAAGCCACCAAGGCGGCATCTGGCGACGGGCCCATGAAGGACGGCCTGGAGGCCCTCGCTGATCGATTGCGAGCGGCGCTGCCCGAGCGTGTCTTGCTGGGTCTGTTGTTGGGGCGGGAGGTGGCGCGCCTTCCGCCGCCGCTGCCGCTGCGCCCCGTCGAGCTAGAACGGCGCCGGGAAAATGCACCCCGGCTGGACGTGCGCGCCCGTATTGGCACCGGGGCCGCCGCCCCTTCCGCCAAGCGACCCCCACCTGGCGCCAAGCGTCCGGTCGAAAATGCGGCAGCGCCCACCGGCCCCCGGCCGGGCTGGGTGCGGGCGGTCATCTTCCGGGTGAATCTGGGCGCCGAAGCGAAGGCCGAGCCAGGCTGGTTGTTGCCGCTCATCTGCCGCCGAGGGGGCGTCACGCGCAAGGAGGTCGGCTCGATTCGGGTCGGCCCACGGTCGTCGACCTTCGAGATCGCCGCCGATGCCGCGGACGATTTTGCCTTGTCGGCTTCCGAGTCTGACCCGCGCGCCCCGCATGTCATCATCGAGGCGGCGAATCACGAAGTGGCCGGCGCCGCGCCCCCGGAGCGGGACCAGCACGGCGGCGCACCTCCCCGCGCGCGCAAGCCGGGGCCTTCGCCGCATGCCAAACCGGCATTTGCGAAGCCGGCATTTGCGAAGCCGGCGTTTTCCAGGCCGGCGTTTTCCAAACCGGCGTTCGCGAAGTCAGGCTTTTCCAAGCCGACGTTCGCAAAACGTCGGCCGAAGCCCGCGTAGGCAGTTTCGCTTCGATGGAGATCCTGCTAGCGGCGCAAAACCTGGAGAAATCCTTCGGGGCGCGACCCCTGTTTTCCGGGATCTCGTTCGTGGTGGAGGAACGCGAGCGCGTGGGCTTGATTGGTCCCAACGGCGCCGGAAAATCCACGCTGTTGAAGATACTGGCCGGAACCCTAAGCCCCGATGCGGGCACGGTGTCGCCCCGGCGGGGCTTGCGCGTTGCCTTTGTCGAGCAGGCGCCGGTATTCCCCGATGGCGCAACCATCGAATCGGCGCTGCTGGGTGTTGACGCGGGTGACGTGGATGACTGGGAACGCACGGGCGAAGCCCGGTCGCAGATGGCGCGGCTGGGTTTGCTGGATGGGCCCCACCCGCCCGACACCCTGGTGGCCAATCTGTCGGGGGGCTGGCGCAAGCGGGTGGCACTGGGTCGGGCGTTGTGCCGCGCCCCGGATCTGCTGCTGCTGGACGAGCCGACGAATCATCTCGACGTGTCAGGAATCCAATGGCTCGAGACCTTGCTGGCGGCGGCGCCCTTCGCGACCATCGCAGTGACGCACGATCGTGTGTTTCTCCAGCGTGTCACGAACCGCGTGCTCGAACTGGACAGACGCCACGCCGGTGGTTTGCTGGCGGTGAAGGGCGGCTACGAACGTTACGTCGAGGTGCGCGCCGAGACGCTGGCCGCGCAGGAGCGGCGCGAGACGGTCCTGAAGAACACATTGCGCCGCGAGACCGAGTGGTTGCGGCGGGGCGCGGCGGCGCGCACGACCAAACAGCAGGCGCGCATCCAGCGGCATGGAGATCTGTCGGACGAGGTCGCCGAACTGGAGGTGCGCAACGTCAGTCGTACCGCCGGGATCGAGCTGCGCGGCACGCAGAAGGCATCCCGGCGGCTGGTCGAGGCGGCAGGGATCAGCAAGGCGTACGGCGGGCGCGTCTTGTTCCAGAACGAGGATCTGCGTCTGGCGCCCGGGACGCGTCTGGGGTTGCTGGGGGACAACGGTTGCGGAAAATCCACGCTGATTCGGGTGCTGGTCGGTACCGAGCCGCCTGATGCGGGCACCGTTTTCCGCGCCGACGGGTTGCGCGTGGCCTACTTCGAGCAGAACCGGGAGGCACTGGACCCGGCGCAGACTGTTTCGCAAAGCGTGTGTCCGGTGGGCGATCACGTTGACCTCGATGGCCAGCGCATTCACGTTCGCGGATACCTGGATCGTTTCCTGTTCTCAAAGGATCAGGCCGACATCGAGGTGGGTAGACTGTCAGGCGGCGAACAAAGCCGTCTGTTGATAGCGCGTCTGATGCTGCGCCCGGCGAATCTGCTGGTGCTGGACGAACCGACGAACGACTTGGACACGGCGACGCTCGCGGTGCTCGAAGAAGCGCTGACGACCTTCCCAGGTGCGATCTTGTTGGTCACACACGATCGCTATTTTCTCGACCAGGTGGCGACCCAGATTCTGGCATTCCCGCGCGAGGGGGCGCGGGGGGCGCCGCTTGAACGGTTCAGTGGCGTCGCGCAGTGGGAGCGCTTCGATGCCGAACAGACCGCCGCGGCCCGCGAGCGCGCTCGGTCGGCGGCGGCGACCACGGGGGCCGCGGGGGTACCCCGGAAGAAGAAGCTCGGTTACAAGGATCAGCGCGAATATGATGGGATGGAGGCCGCCATACAGCGGGCGGAGGCGCGCATGGCCGACCTGGTTGGGCAAAGCGTGGATCCCGCGAGCGCCAGCGACGGCCAGCGGCTGATGCAGCTGGGACACGAGATAGCGGCGGCGCAAGGGGACGTCGACGCGCTATACGCGCGCTGGGCAGAGCTGGAGGCGCGCGCGGGCGGGTAGGCAGCCGGCCGACGGGATTCTCGGGCCGACCGGGTCGCCGTTATTGACAGATGTTGCTGGGCTGGCAGGCGGCGGCGCAGCAGCAGTCCATGTTGTCCCTGCATACCGTGCGGCAAGCGCCGGTCGTCGCGTCGCAGGTGTAAGGAGCGCACATCGTCTGGCCCTTGTCCTGGCAGACCCCGGCGCCATCGCAGGTCTTCGTGTTCACCATCATATTTGCATTGACGCACGATGAGGCGACGCAGGCCGTGCCCGCGAGATACAGACGGCAGGCACCGGCGCCGTCGCAGGTTCCGTCTTGCTTGCAGGTGGTGGCATCGTCCGCCGGACACATGCCGTTCGGCTCGGCCGCGCCCGCGATCAAGGGATGACACGAGCCCGCGAAACCCGTGACATTGCACGCGCGGCACTTTCCGCAGGCGCCGGTATCACAGCAGTTTCCATCCACGCAGTGGCCGCCGGTGCACTGGGCGTCGGCCGTACATGTCGCCGCCAGAGGTTTGAGCTGGCAGGTCGTGCCCACACAACTGGCGGGCGCCACACAGTCAGTGTCGTTCATGCACGTCGTGGGGCAGACCCCCGAGGCGCAGCGGTAGGGGCTGCACGCGATGGTGGCGCTTGGGGCCGTGCACATGCCACTGCCGTCGCAGGTCGACGGCGGCGTGGCGACGCTGCCCGCACAGGCCCCGGCCGCACACACGGTGCCCGCGGGGTACTTGCGGCAGGCGCCGTTGCCGTCGCATTTGCCATCGGTGCCGCAGGTCGTGGCGGCTGCAACGGCGCACATCATGCGGGGATCCGCGCTGCCGGCCGGAATCGCGGTGCAGGTGCCGGGCGAGGCGGCCACGTTGCACGCCAGGCACGACCCGCAGGCGCTGGCGGCGCAGCAAACCCCGTCGACGCAGTTGCCGCTGGCGCACTGTCCACCTGATGTGCACGGGCGTCCGAGCCCCAGGAAATTGCCGCAGGTCCCGCCGCTGCACAGGTTGGGCGGGGCGCAGTCGGCGCTGCTGGTGCAGGTGGTGCGGCACGCGTTCTTGTTCGCATCGCAGGCATAGGGCGCGCAGGTCTTGGCGGCGCCCATGGGGCAACTGCCCTTGCCGTCGCAGACCGAGCTTTGCGTGAGTGTGAGTCCGTTGGCCTCGCAGGCGGCGCCCATGCAGCCGGTGCCGGCGATGTACCGTCGGCAGGCGCCCGCGCCGTTGCAGGTTCCGTCGTTTCTGCACGAGTTGGGCGTTCCCATCGCGCAGCCGCCGCGGGCATCCGCCACCCCGGTCGGAATGGACGCGCAGGTGCCGACCGAGCCCGCGATGTTGCACGCCGTGCAGGTGGCACAGGTCATGGCCTGGCAGCAGACGCCGTTCGTACAGCTGCCTGTCTTGCATTCCGACGAACGGGTGCAGGTGGCGCCGACGGCGCGCAATCCGCACGTTCCACCCACGCAGACGTTGGGCGCGGCACAGTTGGCGTCGCTGGTGCACGAGGCCAGGCACGATGAGCCGCTGCAGTGGTAGACGCCGCAGGACAGAACCGCCCCGGCGGCACAACGACCGGAAGCATCACAGGTGGAGGGCTGTGTTCGGGTGGTCGTGGTGGCGCAGGTCGCGGCCGCGCACACGGTTCCGATGGGGTACTTGCGACAGACGCCAGCGCCGTTGCACGTGCCGTCGGTGCCGCAGGTCGACGATCCCTGATTGGTGCACACGGCGCGTGGATCAGGTCGGCCAGTTGGAACCGGCGTGCACGTTCCGGGCAGAACACCGCCTGTGCATGTGCGGCAGGGTCCCGCGCACGCGCCATCGCAGCAGACGCCGTCGACGCAATTGCCGCTGTCGCAGCTTGCGGCGGCAGTGCAGCTTTGGCCCAGGCCCTTCTTGCCGCAGCTCTTATTGGCCACATCGCAGGTGCGCTGGGGCGCGCAGTCGTCGTTGGCTGCGCAGTCGGCCTTGCACGCGCCGTTCTTGCACGCATAAGGCGCGCACGCGAGCTGTGCGCCCGGCTGGCAGGCCCCGAGGCCGTCGCACTTGCCGGCGGATAAGAGGATCGTGGCCCCCATGCAGCTGGGCATCTGGCAGACGGCGCCTGCCGGGTAGCGGGCGCAGGCGCCATTACCGTCGCAGGCCCCCGTGGTTCCGCAGGTCGCCGCGCCGGTATCCATGCAGACTTTGTTCGGATCCTTGATGCCGGCCGCTATCGGTTTGCACTTGCCCGGTGAACCGACCTGGCTGCAGGACAGACACGCACCATCGCAGCGGGTGTCGCAACAGACACCGTTGGCGCAGAATCCGCTGGCGCATTCGCCGCCGCCTGCGCACTGGGCGCCGTCGAATTTCTTGCCGCAGCTGCCGTTGACGCATTCGCGGCCGGGTATGCAGTCTGCCGAGGCGGCGCAGGTGTTTGCGCAACCGGGGGTTCCGGCCACGGTCTGGCAGCGGAAGGGCGCACAGATGATGGCCGGGCCGGCCGAACATTGACCCGCGCCGTCGCATGCGCCGGGCGCGGTGATTTCGCCGTCGCCGCACACGCCGGGCGAACAGCGCGTGCCGGCCGGGTGTTTCCGGCAGCCGCCAGCGCCGTCGCAGGTTCCGTCGAAACTGCAGGTCTCGGCCCCGTACCCCGTGCAGATGCGATCAGGCGGCAGCGGGGGCAGCCCGGCCGGAACAAAGCTGCAGGTTCCCTGGAGGCCCGGAACATTGCACGATTGGCACAGCCCCACGCACGGTGTGCTGCAGCAGACGCCTTGCGAGCACGAGTGGCTGGCACATTCGGTCCCGAGCGTGCATGCGCGGCCGTTTGGTGCCTCCGCCAAGGTCACACCGGCCCCTGCTGTCAGGTCCACCACGACGGGGACGAGGGTGCCCTTGACCACGTTGGCCCTTGCCTGGCCGCCGGCGACGGGTACGCCGGCCGAAAAGCCGCGAATCTGGCAGCGCACCATGGTCTTGTCCGCGCTGTCCGGGAAATAGATGATGATGTTGCCGCCGGTGGTCAGGGGGCCGTGGGCGATCTGGGGCTGGCGTTGCGTGCCGACCAGATCCTTGCCCAGCGGTTCTTCCTGCACGCTGACTTCCAGCTGGTCGACGGTGACATTCAGCCAGTTGCTAACGACGTTGAGACCGGTCACGGCGGGGGTGACGTTGCGGCAGCTCGGACCCGCCAGCACCAGGCCGAGCGCGGCCCACGTCAGCGCGTGCTTCGTGAGGATGCGGGGTCGGTTAGGGGGTGGTGGCGGCTGCATGCTGGGTCGGGCCCTTGGTGGGCGGGTTTGGCGCGCTCAATGTTAGCCCGAAATGCTGCTTGGGCACAGGATGTCAGCGTGCCGATGGGGTTCGTTTGGGGGCCAGGGATCCTGTAAGGTGCCCGCTTGGCGCCCGAAGAGGAGGACCAGATGCCGCGTGGCAATAGCCGAACCGTATGTGTAGCCGTTTTGTGGGTCGTCGCCATGCTTGGGATCGCCTGCAATGGTGGTTCGAGCCCGAGTCTGAGTGACGGCGCGGCAGGGGCCGGTGCCTCGGGCGACGCGGGTGCCAGCGCGGCCCTGCAGGCCAAATGCGACCAGCTCATAAAGGCCACCTGTCAACGGTCGGCTGAATGCGAGAAGAACGACGGCGGGTCGTCGCCCAGTGCCAGCTCGTGCGTGACGACCGTGATGAAGGATTTCGATTGCTCACGCACGCGCGCGGTCTCGGCCACGTACCCCCAGTGCCTTAAGGATTTGGCGGCGCTCAGTTGTGCGTCGCTGTATCCGGGCGGTGACTTTCAGCCGCCGGGCGCGTGCAAAGGGGTGATTGATCTGGCACCGACGAAGGAGCGTCAGCAGTGCGACTTGCTGGAGTCGACGGTTTGCGATCGGTTTGTGGAATGTTCGAAATCGACCGACCCCGCGGGCGACAAGGCGGGGTGCCTGCAGGTCATCGGCGATGCGATCCCCTGCGAGCTGGCGGTCGGCGTTTCAGCCACCTACGATCAGTGCATGCAGAATCTGAAGGGCTGGACCTGCGACATGATTTACCCGGGGCAGCAACTGAAGCTTCCCAAAGAATGTGTTCAGGTCATCATGACCAACCGCGCGCTGACGGTGACCGCCAGTGCGCTGATGTCGCGAAATGGCGACAAGGGCGTGCCATCATCAAGGGTCCGTCGTGCCGTGCCAGGCCTGTTCGAAGGCGAACTGCGCCTGATCACCCGACCCTGATTGGTTATCGCGTCGGGGCGACGGTCGTGGCGCGGGCCTGGGCCGCGGCGAGCTGCCGGTGTAAACCCTCGCGTGCGGGCGCCGCCGGCGGCAGCGCGCGCAGCGCTTCCCGCAGATCCGTCACAGCCCCCGTCGTATCCTGGCGGTCGAGCCGGTGTGTTGCGCGGGCCGCGAGGACGGCGGCCAGGTCATGGGCCACGTCAGCGCGCGGTGCCAGGCGCAGGGCGAATCGGAAGTCGTCGATGCTGCCATCCAGGTCGCCCACATCGGCGCGGGCGATCCCGCGATTCATGCGCGAGCTGAGATGCTGCGGGTCCAGGGCCAGCGCCTGATCGTAGTCAGCCAGGGCGCCGGGCAAGTCGTGCGCCTGCCGCCGCGCGAGTCCGCGGTTGTTGTACCCAAGGAAGAGGCTTTGATCGAGGGCCAGCGCGTGATCCCACAGGGTCAGCGAGTTCTTCCAAATCTGCGCCTGGCGGAAGGTCAGCACCACGGCAAGGCCAATCGTTGCCAGCAAGACGGCGGCGGCGCCAACGGTCTTGCGAACATCGGTGATTGTGCACAAGCCGCCCGCGATGACGATGGCCCACGGGATCGCCGCCAGATAGGTGAAGCGATCCGCGGCGTATTGCGCGCCTATCTGTATGACACCGAGGGTGGGGGCCAGCAGCGTCACGAACACCAGCCACGCCGCCAGTCCGGCGGGCCAGCGCTTGCGGGCAGCCCACAGGCCGAGTGAGACAGCAAGCGCGGCCAGGGTGCCGACGACGAATCGGGGTTCGGTCCCCAGCGGCACGGGCCACGCCATGTACAGCGGTGACAGGTCGGCGGGCCACAGGATCTTGCCGAGGTAGAAACACAGACGGTGGCCGGGTTGCAGCAGGCGGTGCCAGATCGTGTAGGCGTCTGACAGAGCCAGCGCGCCGGCGCTTTTCTCGGCGGCAAGACCGCCGGCGATCGCGGCGACCGCGAGTGCGAAGTGCGGAAGCTTTTCTTTGATAATCGCTGTTCGCGACGTGGAACCCAGGCGCCGCAACGGATAAACGTCCAGCACCAGCAGCACCAGCGGCAAGGTCACGCCCAGGACCTTCGACAGCAGCGAGGCTGCGAAAAATCCCACGGACAGCACCCACCAGCGGGTGCGGGCGGTGCCCGCCGGCTGCCGCTGCATCGCCAGGTACGCGGCGATGGCCGACAGGAAGAAGATCCCGCACAGGACATCCCGCCTTTCGGTTATCCACGCCACGGATTCGACGCGCAGGGGATGAAGGGTGTGCAACGCGGTGGCGGTCGCGGCGGCCCAGCGCATCCGGATTTCCGTCGGTGCCGACGCGTGGCGATTCGCGAACGCCGCCTGCAGCAGCGCGAGCGCCACGTGGTACAGCAGGACGGCGTTTCCGGCGTGCAGCAAAAGATTCGTCAGGTGGTACCCGAACGGATTCATGCCCCACAACCTGAAGTCGAGGGCCAGCGTCAGCCAGGTCAACGGGATGTAGTGTCCGTTGTGGGTGGTGAACATCCACAGCAGTTGCTGCGCGCCGAAGCCGCGGTAACTGGGATTCTCGACGAAGTTCGTGGCGTCGTCCCAGTTCACGAAATCGCCGGACAACGCCGGCCAGAAGCTGAAGAAGGCCAGCAGGGCCAGCGCCGCCGGCAAGGCCCAGGTCAAGGCCGGGAACGTCCGCGCCTGCGCGTGTCGACGTTTGCCCATGCGGACGTGGCGGCTTCAGCGACTCCGCTCGCGCGCGAGCAGGGCCCGCTTGCGCCCGAGGCCCCAGCGGTAGCCTCCGAGGCCACCGTCTGTTCGTAGCACCCGGTGGCAGGGGACAGCCAGGGCGACGGGATTCGCACCACAGGCAGAGGCGACGGCCCGCACGGCGCGGGGCGCGCCGACCTGGCGGGCGATTTGCGCGTAGGTGGTGGTCTGCCCGGCCGGAATGTCACGCAGCGCCCGCCATACCTTCTGCTGGAACGGCGTCCCCTGCACGTCGAGGGGAATCGCCGCGGCCCCGCCGGTCGCATCAAGCAACTGGACAAGACGATCGGCCAGCACGTCGAGGGCCCTGTCGCCCAGCGGGCGCTGGACGCGGGCGTGTGGGAAGCGCCGTCGCAAGTCGGCCCACAGCGCGTCTGCATCGTCGTCGAACGACACCAGGCACACACCGCGCGCCGTCGCCGCCATCAGCATTTTGCCCAGCGAGCAGGTCCGCACGAGCGCGCGCATTTCGATGGTCAGGCTGTCGAGCACGACAGCAGTATGACGCAATTGTGGCGGGCCGTGTCGCGTCTCAAGAGACCAACAGGAATACCCCGCCTATCACCATGACGATGCCCAGACTTTTGGCGGCGGAAAATCGTTCAGCGCCTGTCCACAGGGCAATTGGGACGGCCAGCACCGGCGCCAGGGACGACAGGGCAGCCCCGACCGCCAGCGGCGCGTTTGTCAGGCCGTAGGTAAAAAGCCATGCCCCGCCAAAAGATTCGAGAACGAACACCCCCAGCACCGGTCTGACGTGCGCGCGGGGCACAAACAGACCGCCCTGGCCCGCGGCGCCTCCACGGGGCAGCAGCAGGCCCAGCAGTGGGCACAGCACCAGCGCGAAGGTCATGCGACAGAAGCCCGCGGCACCGAGGGGAACACCCTGGCTTCCCAGACCCACGGCCACGCTGTTGACCGCCCAGAACAAGGACGTGGCAAGTGCCAGCAGCACGCCTGCCAACCGCCCCGTGCGCAAGCGGGGATCGCCGTCGGCGTCGGAAGCCGAGCCGCTGCTGACAATCACCAGGACCGTGCCCGCGACGACCGCCAGGACACCGCCCAGGCGCCGCGGCATCAGCGTCTCGTGGCGGAACAAGACACCGCCCAGCGCGGCCCACAGCGGGTAGGCCGAGGCGATGGACATGGCAGCCGGCACGCCCAGGGCATTCGCGCTGCGCAGAAACAGCACATCCCCCAGCGCGAAACTGGTCAGCACGCTCAGCACCAGAAAGCCCAGGCGCGCAGGACCGATGGCGGCGATCGCCGCGGCAGATCCTGTTAGCCCGCGCGATTCGATCAGCAGGTACAGGGCGAACAGGGGTGTGGCGACAAGGGCACGCGTCGCGTTCACCTTTGATCCGGAATGGTGGCGCGCCAGTCGCGCGTAGACAGATATGCCGACGGCCCACGTCCCCGACGACAGAAGCGCGGCAAGCGCGGCGCCATTCATGAGGCGCGCGAGCGTAGCATGCAGAGCCCAAGTTGCGGCAGGATGGTGCCGTGTTACGCATGCGAACCATTGCCGTGCTGGCGGGTGCCCTTATCCTCGCTGGTGCGGGGTGCGCCATGTTGCCGCCGCCGCCCGCCGGGCCGCCGGTGGGGCCGGGGCAGATCTCGTATGCGATGACCTTCGGGCTGAACAGCGCACCGGCCACCGCCACCGTGGTCACCGACGATGGCACGCACCACGCGATCGGCGGTAACGCTGACATCGTGACGGGCAAGTACGATTTGTTGGGCACGCTGGCCAATCCGCGCATGGCCCTGCGATATGCGCCGACCGCCCGGCTGGACGTGGGCGGCTACGCCGGCGGATGGGACGCGGGCGGTGCGATTCGGCGCTTCTTGAACGATGATCCTTTGAAGGCGGCGGTTCCGGTGGCGCTGTCGCTGGGCGCGCAGGTCGGCTATTCGCTGTTCTTTGAACGCCAGCCGCTGGGCCGGCCCTGGCAAGTGCAGGCGGGGCTCGAATTCCACCCGTTCGTCCGTGGCTACGGCAGCAGCCTGCTGGGCCTTTCGGCAAGCTATGGTCGGCGGCGCCACGCCCTGCTGGTACCGGTCGAGCTGATTCCCACAGACCAGGGCGACCCTTTCCCCCTGACGCATACCGATTTCGAGATCACCCGCCCCGAACTGCGGCTGGAACTGTCGCTGGGCACGGTCATCCTGGGCGCGCGAAAGGCCGTTGCCACGTTCACGGTCATGCCCTATGTGGTGCTGGGCGCGGGTCCGGCGCGCGGGGGCTGCGCCTGTGCGGGCCATCCGCGTCTGGAGACCTACGACCAGACGTGGGGCATCGCGTTCGTGGTGGGGCCGTTCGCGGTGCTTGATCCGGCGGCTAACCCTTGAAGACGACTTTGCGCTTGTGCCGCTCGTGCGCCTCGTCGATTGAATGCGAGCGCCGCAGGTCGACCTCGTGCTTCGAGATCTCCGCCAGTTTCCGGTAGTGCTCGTGCAGGACGACCAACTCGTCCTCGGCCAGGCTTTCAACGTCGATGAGGCGGTTGCTGGCGCCCGAGATAGCCGCGACGATCTCGTTTAGCTTCAGCTGTAAGGCCAGCGATTCCTTGTTCTGGCTGCGCTGAATCAGGAAAACCATCAAGAAGGTCACCACCGTCGTGCCGGTGTTGATGACCAGTTGCCAGGTGTCCGAATAATGGAACAGTGGCCCACTGAGCAGCCAGGCAATGATTATCAGGGCCGCGACGATGAAGGCCCACGAACTGCCTGTCCACTGTGTCGCCCGGCGAGACACCGATTCGAAGGTTTGACCGAGGCGCGATCGCGGTCGGCCCTGTCTATACCTGGGGCTGTTCATACCCCCGTCATACCGCGTTCGCCCGACGTTTGCCGGTGGGACTCAGCTTGTCGGCACCAGACGGTGGTGGCGGTTACGCCGGCGTTCTTGTGCGAGTCGGGTCTTCTTTTGCGCCATGGCTTGTTCGTGGCTGATGGTCCCCTCGGGCGGAATCACGAACGAAGTCAGCACGCGCGCAGGGTCGGCAATCTTGTCGTCCTGCTGGACTTCGAGGTGCAGATGCGTGGGTGAGACCTTG
The DNA here is from genome assembly GCA_025350815.1 of Myxococcales bacterium. GTDB lineage: Bacteria > Myxococcota_A > Polyangia > Fen-1088 > Fen-1088 > JANXXE01. Next base: position 24,093 of record JANXXE010000125.1, read on the forward strand.
ACGCCCGAGCGGCCGACGGTGCCGATGACATCTCCGGCGCGTACCAATTGCCCGGGCACCACGTTGAAGGTCGCCAGGTGGAAATATCCGCTGCGCACGCCATACGCGTGCTCGACGCGCACGAAGATGCCGCCCGGTCCCAGACGCCGCGACAGGAACCGTTTTACGCGCTTGATGGCCAGGGGCTGTGCCGTCAGGCGTCCCGGCATGTCAGCGCCGGCAAATTGCACCACACCGTCGGCAATTGCGTGGACGGGCTCGCCGTCCGCCGCGTCGATGTCGAGCCCGCGGTGTGCTCGTTTGCCGCCGTCGCGATCCTCCCCGGGGCCGCTGGTGCCCAGGCGTGGCACCCCATCCAGCGGTGAGACCAGTGCAAATCCGAACGGCGACTCGCCCAGGCTGGTCGTCTGTCCGGCGTACGCTTCGAGCATTCGTCGACGCGCCGTAAGCACCCGATCCTCGCCAGCCGCGCCCCACACCCGTTCACCCCAAATGAAATGCGCGACGGCTGTGCGGTGGGGTGCCTCGGGCGCCGCGACATCCAGCGCCTCGTGCTCGTGTTGCCACATCTTCAGCAGGGCCACGCCGGCCGTCAGGTTGTGGGCCGGATCCAGCAACTCGGACACGGCAAGGTCGTTGCGTGGGATGGGCAGGGTCGCCCCGGCGTCGAACATGGCGGGCTGAATTTGCAACAGACCCACGCCGTTCGCGTTGTTCTGTTTGGGCCGGCAGCCGCTTTGCTGGAACACCAGCGCGCCCAGCAAGAAGGGATCGACACCGGCGGCCGCGGCGGTTTCGCGCACCAGGCGGGTCACTTCGGGGATCACTGCGGTGGGCGCCGTCGGGCGGCACAGCGTGCCCATCACCGTGTCGAAGCGCGCATCGTCGAGGGGGGCTACGGGGGCGGCGGGTTCCGCGGGCCAGCCTGTCGGATCTTTCAACTCGTGTACCGAACGGCGATCGGGCCCCTTTATCCGTCGCTGGCGGTGACCGGGCGCGACGGTCGCGTCGGGTGGCGCGTCGCCGCCGGCAGGCGGCAAACTGCTAAACAGCTCGGCCGCGAACATCGATAACAAACAGACGTTGACTAACAACAACGAAACGCCCCGCAAGACTTCATCGACGGTCCCAGCTTAGGACTGAACGCACGAACACCCAAAAAGAAGATCGCTTTTGGCCGCGCGGCCCGAAGTGGTGTGTGTTCGGGTGGGTTAGACTGCGACTGGCAATGGCGCGCGGACGAATGGTTCTTGGATCTCTGTTACTGGCGGCGTGCGTCGCTGTTTCGGGCGGGCGCGCCCGGGGTGCGGTAAATGACCGGCGCTGGAATGCGCAGACGGTGCCAACGCGCGGACCGGCGGGTGCCGTTGGGGACTACGCCAACGGCTGTCTCGAAGGGGCGGCTGCCTTGCCAGCCAAGGGCCGCGGTTATCGGGTGTCGCAGATTTTTCGGCACCGATTCTTCGGTCACCCCGCGCTGATTGCGTACATACGTCGACTGGCGCAGACGCTGGATCGGAAGCACCTGGGCCTGCTGACCGTCGGTGATCTGGCGCAGCCGCGCGGGGGACCGACACCGACCGGTCACCGCAGTCACCAGTCGGGATTGGATGCGGACCTGGGCTACACGGCCGGGTCACCCGCGACGGCGTTCGTCGTGGATGTGGCCAAAGGCCGCCTGACGCCGCTGTGGAACGCGAAGGTGATACGTCGGCTGGAGGTAGCCGCGTCGGATCCGGCGGTCGATCGCGTCTTCGTCAACCCCGTGATCAAGCGCGAGTTGTGCGCGCGGCTGCCATCGGGCACGCCGTGGCTGGGTCGTTTGCGGCCCTGGTGGGGCCATCAAGATCATTTTCACGTTCGCCTGCAGTGCCCATCGGACAGTCCGGCCTGTCAGCGGCAAAAGGCCCTTCCCGTCGGCGATGGTTGCGACCAGTCGCTTGACTGGTGGTTTACGGCGGACGCCCGCGCGACACAGGAAGATCGCCAGCGCGCGATCGGGGACGCGCCGGCCGCCCCGGTGCTGCCCCCGCGTTGCGAAGAGGTTTTGCGCCAGTGACAGCGCCTGATCACGGGTGGCGTTTCAGGATCAACGTCAACGTCGCGATGACGCCGATCCCGATGACGATGCCCTGAACCGTCGATGGGCGCAGGCGCCTGGCCACCGCGCCGCCGCCGTAGCCGCCCGCGATGGCCCCCGACATCAGCAGCAGGGCGTCGGTCCAGTTGATGGCGCCGGAAATCACGAAATACAGGCCCGCCACACCGTTGATCAACGTCGATAGAACGTTCTTCAGGCCATTGCGTTGGTGGATGTCAGACAGGCCGTAAAGACCCAGCGCGGCCAGCATGATGATGCCCATGCCGGCGCCGAAGTAGCCGCCGTAGACAGACACCAGAAACTGCGCGGTGACCAGACCGGCGGCGTGCTTTCCGCCTGCGGGCCGCTGCGCGTCCAGTTGTAGCAGGCGCACCAGGGGGCGCTGTGCGGCCAGCAGCAGGGTCGCCAGTAGAACAAGATAAGGCACAAGCCCGCGAAACAGCGGCGCCGGCGTGTGCAGCAGCAGAACACCGCCAAGCAGGCCCCCAGCGATTGCAGGCGGGCTGAGCAGCCCAACCAGGCGCGGCACGCAAGCGACTTCGCGTCGAAAGGCAAACGCGCTTGCCAGCGAGCCCGGCCACAGGGCAAGTGTGTTGGTGGCATTGGCCGTTACCGGATCGCGGCCCGCCCATAGCAAAACGGGAAAGGACAGCAGCGTTCCGCCGCCCGCGACCGAGTTGATCCCGCTGGCCACAAATCCCGCCGCGAAGATTGCGAGGTATTCGAAGGCCGGCATGGCCGTCCTTATACCCTGCGATCCTGGCGGCGACTGCGCCGACATCTGCGCCGGCTGCCTACTTGCGGGGCCGAATGCCGTTGCAGGGCGTGCAAAGTTTTGCGTGCCGGCAGTGGGCGCACCTTTGGTTTCGTCGCGGAAGTGCCGAGCTTTATTGATGGCCAGGTCATTGCAGGGTCATTGCAAGGTCGGAGGAAACGGAGCGTATGAAGATCATCGGACGACAAGCCGACGGCGGGTTCACCCTGCTGGAGGTATTGATTGCGATGCTGATCGCGATGATTGGCCTCATGGGGACAGTGGCGGTCCAGATGACGGTGCTGAGCGGCTCGCAAAATGCCAATGACGCGGGTGTGGCGATGCGGCTGGCCACGCAGACGATGGAAGAATTCAACGCGCGCATCGTGCGGCAACCGACGGAAGATCTGATGGCGGCTGTTGCGACGCCCGCACCGGGTCCGTGCGTGTGGACGCCCGACGTCTATTTGGACGTCAATGGCGCACGAAACGCTGCGCTGACGCCGGCATTTCGCTGGATCCGACGGACCTGCGTTTTGAATCGCGGCGTCGGACTGCCCTACAACGTGTCGGTCGAGATTAGCTATGCCCTCGACACGGGGCAGGCCAAGATCGTTCGGCTCGACATGGAACGGCGGAAAACGTGGTGAGATCCCGCCGCAGACCGGACGCCGGCCTTAGCCTGGTCGAACTGATGATCACCCTGGCGGTGGCGTCGCTGGTGTCGGGTTCGACGTTTGTGTTCTTTGCGGGGCAGCAGAAGGTGTACGAGACACAGGGCCGGCTGTTGAACGTCCAGCAGAACCTGTGGAGCGCGATGGAGATCATGGGTCGCAACGTGCGCGCCGCCGGCATCGGCATGGCCAACTGCGTCCGCCAGGACAGCGATCGCGGAGGCCCGGACAATGGCGATCCGCCGCCCACGCCGTCGATCGGATTTCCCAATCCCGCAGGTGGCGTCCGGGCGTTTCGTGGCGGCGCCGTCATTCGCATTCCACCCATGTGGATCATCAACGGCGCGGCCGGCGCGCCAGACGAAATCACCGTGGCCTTCGGAACCAATACCTTCGGAAATACCGCTGACACCTTCCTCACGCAGGACGTGCGATCGACCAACGTGGTCAGCGACGCCGTCATGACCATCGGCACCGTCTACCAGGCGAACGACTTCATTCTGCTGGCGGACGTGGGTACCCCGGCCAGGAATCTGAACAATGATCGGGGATGCACCCTGTTCCAGGTGACCGGTGTGCTGGGAAATCAACTGGTCCACGCGCCCACCTCCGCGTGGAATCCGCCAGGGGACATCGCGGGCCTGGCGCCGACCGCGGTGCCGGCGGCGGGACCCGCCTATGTCTATCCGACCGGCGACAAGGGGGGCGTGCGCAATTTTGGCACCCTCAATTGGGTGCGGTTCTTCATCGACGCCACCAATGCGCCGGCGACGCCGCCCCGCCTGATGATGGATCGTCTCGACACCAACGCCGGTCCGCAGTTGCTGGCTGACGGCATCGAAGATATGCAGATCGCTTACGCGTGCGACATTCCCGTGCCGCTGGCACCCGATTGCCCGGCCGGGCCCCCGTGCGTGTCGCCCGAGACGCCCACCAATCCGGCCGACGGCACATTGACCGAGGGCGGGCCGCTGCCGGCCCCACCCGCAGCCGGCGCGCAACCCACCGTCGTGGCAACGCGTCTGTATACGGCGCCTGGAACGGGGGACGAATGGACCTACAACACGCCGGGCGACATCCCCCGGCCCGACTGCAACCGGCCAACCGCTGTGCGCGTCACCCTGATTGGTCGATCGATGACGGCGGATACCGCAATACCGAATGGCGCCGGAAACTACAAACCTGGCATTGAAGACGGACTGGCTGGCCCAGTGGATACCTTCCGCCACCGCGTGATCACGTCCACCATCAATCCGCGCAATCGTGAGTAAGGGGCCCCGACGATGAACCCGACGTGTCTGCAATCTTCTAAGCAATCTGTTTTGCAAACTTCAATGCGGCGCCACGGCGAATCGGGCTCGATTCTGGTGGTTGTATTGATGGTCATGCTGGGCCTGCTGGCCTTGGGCATCACGGCGATGTGGTTGACCAGCGGCAATCTGCAGGTCGGCGCCAACATGAGCCAGCGGACGCAGGCGCTGTACGTCGCCGAGGCAGGTATCGAAAAAGCGCGGGAGATCTTGAATGCGCTGCCGCCCCCGACAGTTCCGTCGGCCTTGTTTGCGGGCGTGGGTCCCAACTGTGGCGGCGGCAATGGGGACGATGTTCCCTCGGCCGGAAATCCCAACGGTGTCGGCGCCATCATGATTGATACGGCCACTGCGCCCGTTCCGGCGCCCGCCGCGCCCTATCCCGCGCTGTGCGGATTCACCTATCCCCCGACCGCTGCTGCAAGCAGCACCTGGCGCGGAACCGGGGCCCCGACAGTTGTTGCGCCGGCGGTTCGTCCCCTGATGCCGGACGTCATGGGTCGCTACACCGTCTGGATTCGCAACGACACGGCCGAAACGCGGCAGGGGATGTGGAACGTCGATACGAACGGCTCGGTGGTTGTGACCTCGCGTGGCGTGGCGCCCGACAACCGAACTGTCGTGGTGCTGGAGGTGACTCTCGGCCCGAACATGGGCGCGCCCGCCAGCCCCGGGATGCTGCTGGCGGCGCCAATCGAGCTGTGTGCCAACGGTCGGAACGCCTGCGACCAGAACAACAACGTAAATTACGGCGCCGTTATCGGGAATTGACCTGCTTGCCCCCACTTGGCCCTATGAAGCGACCTGCGGTACCTCGCAAGTTTTTCTGTCCGATGGGTGTCTGGGTATCCAATAATTGTAACAAACGGCACCTTTATCGCTGGCAGGGGCCTTGCAGCCCAGGAAGGGTATGACAATCGTGAACAACAGGGTAGGGGCGCGTCAGCAATGGACAGCCGTCGGGACGGCCACCGTGTTCTGGGCCTCGCTGCTGCTGTCATCGGCCCCGACGCCAGTCGAGGCGCGTTACGACCCGCTGTACATCGTCAAGCAGCAGATCAAGAAGCCAAACTTGCTGATCGCGCTGGACACCTCAGGATCGCTGGTCAGCGTGCCAGGCCCTGCCTTTGCCGTCGATCAAAAGAATCCCAACAACAGCACAGAAGCCGGCATGGATTGCGACAACGGTTCCAATTGTCGCCAAAAGAGAGTTTGCAAGATTGCTGGCGTTATTACGAGCACTGCTTGCGGCCAGGACATGGACTGCTGGCCGAAGAACTGTAGGCTCACGCAAGGATCGTGCAATGTCACGCCTGACTGTCCGAATTGGAACGTAGGGTTTTGCGATCGGGACGTGGCGCTCAGCTTTGTGCACGGTATGACCAATACCAAATGCACGGCTGACGCAGATTGCCTGCAGGCGACGTCGGGTCAATGTCATATGCCAGGGGATCCTGACGCATTTCTCACGGGTCCGACCTGCGGCACGCACACCGACTGCGTAAACTTCGCGGGCTGTGGATCGCACGCGTCTACAGGGGATTGTGGTAACGAAACCGTAATTGATGAATTTGGAAATACGATTCCGTCACCTTGCATCTATTGTAAGTACGGCTGTGCCTGGCCCGATCCGAATTTCTGCGCAACAAACACTTGTGTTGGAAAAGACAACGGAGACAGATGCGTGCCTGACCCCGTCTCGCAGACAGGCATGTGCAAGGCGACCGAGTTGCCGTGTCGGCGCGGTGGTGGTTTCAATGACTGCGCGGCCGGGGATGTCTGTATCGCCCCTTCGTCGCGATCGATGATCGCCAAGCGCGTCATCACGAACATCATCAATGAGGCCCACAACGTCGTGAATATGGGTCTGATGACCTACTACCAATCCGGGTACTTTGCGTACTTTCAGGCCGGTGGAACCAGCGCGCAAGAGACCTTTTTTCTCGATCCCTTCACTTTACAGAGTAATGGTTGTACCACACAGCCGAGTAACGGTTGGGGCAAGCAGCAGAACCAATGGTCCAAGGGATACGGCCAGCCCAACCCTGTTTGTATGGGGATGACATTGGCGACGTCCCAACCCAATAGTCGCTATTACGTCGACTCCCCGTCCGGCGTTCGGGCGCAATACGAGCTGGACTGGTGTGGGTCCCAATGTGCGACTCCGGGTGGGAAAGGAACTTATGCTGGCAGCTACTACACCGCTTCTGTGCCCCAAGGTGGCGGCGCGGGTGGGGATATGGGGTTGCCGCTCAGCCCGCGCCCGACGGTTTACCAGGGCAAAAGCATCTCGGCCGTCAATAAGCCATGGCGCTACATGGACATCCCGGCGGATTTGTTCACCGATGGACAGCCAGGCCTGCAGTATGGTCCTACGCCCGGTCGAACGAAGCTTCAGTGGTTGAAAAGCACGATGGACTTTGGCGATTGTTACGACACTTTTACCTGCGATCCCAAGTGCGGCGGCAAATTGCTTCAGCCTGAGATCGACCCGATGGCGACCCCGGCGGTGGCCCAGCAGAACGCCCTGAAGTTGATCCAATACATGCGCCCAGCCAGCGACGGTGGCCTGGTGTCGTTTGGCTACACGCCAACCGGTTGCATGTTGGAAAACAGCGGTGCGCCCACGCGAGACACAAGTGCGTACCACTACGTGCAAGATCTCATCCTCAACAAGGACACCATTTCCTATTCGGCGCCACTTGGTCGGGTCGATCCGAAGCTGTATTGCCGGGGGACAAACGTCTTGCTGATAACCGACGGTGAATCGAATGGGCCAGACGATGCCGACAAGGTGGCGTGTCCGTTGGGCGGATTTGACTACCGATCGCGCTGCGCGGATGTCGCGTGTGCGGCCGCAAATCCCATCGCAGCGGGTTGTAAATGCCGGGCAGTGACGGCGGCATACGATCTGCGCATGAACCTGGGCGCCAGCACCTATGTCATTGGCTACGGCGGCGACGTCACGCAGGCTTCCGCGACGCTGTGCGGTCAGCCAGTCGCCTCGACGACAAGGCAGACCCTGGAGAACATCGCGAAAGCCGGCGGCACGGACGCATCCGCGGTGGCGCGCAAGATGTACCCTGGTGCGCCCCTGCCCTATGCGTTCGTCGCGGCCAATGAATCCGCCTTGCAGCAAAGCATCTTGACGGCGATCCAGATGATGGCGCCCGGAAGCTACGTCACCGCGCCGGCGACATCGTCGTCGGGGACGCAGTCGGGAAATACCCTGGTTGCAGGTCAATTGGCCCTTGAAGGCCGTGTCGACTACCCCGTGTGGCAGGGACACCTGAATGCCTTCGACATGACCGCCACGCCAGTCCCGGCCTTGAAGTGGGATGCGACGGCCAAGCTGAAGACGCTGCTGGACAAGGGCGAATGGTGGAAGCGCCGCGTGTACATCGGTACCGCTACGGGCAGCGTGATTCAAGTGCAGGGGGGCGGACGAACGCCAACCGCTGCTGACCCCAGCCCCACCGGGGTGTTGAATGCCGCTGCCATTCGCGCGCAGACGGGTCTTGGCACATCCGACATCGAGACCGATCAGATTCTGCGTTTTGCCATGGGCGCGCTGGACTACTCCGTCAACCCGACGTACCCGCCGCCGATGAACCCAGCCGCGATTGGCTCCATCGTGAACAGTACCCCCATTGATGTTGGCCCCCCCGGGGAAAGCTGGATGGCGGGTGGCAAGGCGTTTGCGCAGAACTACAAGAGCCGGCCAAATTTGATTTATGTGGGCGCGGATGACGGCATGCTGCATGCGTTCTTTCGGGAAGACACGACGGTTGGCGGGGCGCCGGCCACGGTCACTTATCCAGCGGGTAGCGAGGCGTTCGCTTTCATCCCGCCAGACATGCTGGACCAGGTGACGACGCTGTACTTGCATCGTGGACAGCCGGCTGACCCGGATTTGCACGTTTTTGGCCTGGCGAATTCGCCCAAGGTCAAAAACATGTGCATTGCCACGGATTGCAACAACGCCACGGCCAGTGACTGGGCGACTGTGTTGTTGATGCCCGAGGGCCCGGGCGGCAACGATCTTTTTGCCCTCGACATCACCAATCCTGTTGGCGCCAGCGGCTTTTCGAACCCGCCGATCAAATTGTTGTGGCATTCGGCAACGGCGGCCGCCAGTGCGACCTATGACACGGTGCTGGGCCAAACGTTTTCGGTACCGGCGTTCTATATGAACGAGGACGCCACCGCGAAGGCCGAACAAAGGATCGTCTATGCGTCGGGCTACCAGGGGGACACGGGGCCCGAGGGGATCGAGTTCGTTGTATCGGGGGCGGTCAGCGGCAAACTGGTCGACCACCAGGCGGCCAGCAAGACCGGCCCTGTGTGTGCGCAGGACTATGCCTTGATGACGGACACCGCCGCGGCCAAGAACTTCCTCACGTGGAAGCAGCCGCTGCTGTCCGCATATTCGGGCGACACCTGGGGCAAGCTGTGGCGGTACGCGCCCGGGCCCTTGGGTGCCGCGGGGCAGGTGAAGCTGGTCGAGGATTTCGGTTGCCAGCAACCGCTGTATTTTTCGCCGACGACCGTTCAGCTGGATCGCGACGATCCCATGAACGATCCGACCCATTCGGGTTTGCCCAACCAGATCTTCCTGGTGCAGGTGACCAATTCGGCCCTCGATCCCGACACGCAGGCCTATCCAGCCTCGCAGATGGTGTTCATCAAGGAATACCGCGACAAAAGCGGCGTTTTCCAGCGGGATCCGGCGTTCGGTACCGGCGGCAAGAAGGTGCTGACGGTCGGCACGACGGATATTTGTTACGACACCGACGGAAAGGGATCGTGCCTGAAGATGCCGGCCACCGCGCGGCCCATGGGAACGCCGCTGGGCATTCTGCGCAAGGACGGAGCCGGGTTCGATGTGTTCTCGACCTGGTACCTGCCACCGCCGCCAAACGCCTGCGGCAAGGGCACGTCGTACATCGCCATTCACGAGCTATTGGTAAACTCGGTCGCGCAGCGGGAATCGCACGTGCCGCCGCAGCCTGAACCCGTGGTCAGCCCCGTTGTGGCCGGTGGGCAGGTCTATGTGGTCACGGCCAATGGTGCCGTGAAGATCGACGCAAATCTCACCGGTACTTTCAAATCGGGGGGCTCGACCGAGGGCTTCACCGGCATCAACGCGGACAAGCGCTTCCGGACGCTGAACTGGACCGAGAAATAGCGAAGTCGCCCCTTATCAGGGCAGGTTGGCCAGTAGGCGCGTCGCAGAAATCGCCCGCAGCTCGGTCCGTCCGATGTCCGGAAACCGGCGCTCGTGCCCCTGGCGCAGCACGACCTGGAAAGCGAAGGCAGGCTGCGCCCGCTCACAAAAATACCGCAGGCTTGGGGCGAGATCGCCATCGCCCAGCTTGGCTTCGATGGCGATCCAGGGTTTGCTTCCGCGCAGGATCACGAAGTCGACCTCGTGCCCTTCGCGGTGACGAAAGAAGCGCAGCTGAAGTTTTACCCCCTCCACGTCGGCTGCCCAGTCGACCGTGCGCCGCAAATGGGTGGCCAGCAGGTTCTCGAACCGGGCGCCCTCGGACGCGCACCGGGTCCAGTCCCAGAAATACAGCTTCTGTTCTTTCTTGACGCTTTTGATGCGGGGCGGCCCGTAGGGTGGCAGGCGAAAGACGGCATCCAGGCGTTCAAGAATCGCGATCCATGACCGGACGGTTTCGAAGGCGACCTCCAGATCCTCGCGCAGGCTGTTGATGGAAAGAACCCCACCCGCCACTTCGGCCAGCCGATCGTATAGCAACTCGAGCCGTTCGATCTCGCGCACGCGTTCCAGCGAGGTCACCTCTTCGCGCAACAGGCGATCGCCGTACGCCAGCCGCCACCGGGCCGCCGCGCGATCGGATCCGGACAGCAGGGGTTCGGGAAATCCACCGAGACGTAGCAAATCGTCGACTGAGTGAGCGCCCGGGGCATTGCCGAGTCGCGGGATGTCGTCGATCGCGCCAAAGGGCAGGTCGTGCAACTCGGAATACGTGATCGGATGAAGGTGATGCCCGAAGTATCGGCCCTGAAGCGAATCCCCGCCGTGGCCATACAGTTCGAGGCGTGCGCTGCCCGTGACCAGGATCTGCTTGTCGCCCCGATGGGAGTCCGACAGATCCTTGAGAAAGCCCCGCCATCGCCGGAACTTGTGAATTTCGTCGAAGGCCCAGAGTTTGCGGTCGAGGTCGAGGTCCCCCTTCTGGATGGTTCTGCGATCCGGGGCCTTGTCCCAGTTGTAGTACGCGCCGCCGGCCGTCGCGACCAGCTGCCGGACCAGCGTTGTCTTCCCACTTTGCCGCGGCCCCGACAGCAGGACCATCTTCTGAACGACGTCGTCGGCGACCACGCGGGCGATGCGTCGGGTTATCACGGCCAGTCAATTATGTACCCTACTCTATTTATGTCCAGACTAAATTAGAGTAGTAACAAATACTGTCCGACTTCCGATCGGGCACCTTATCCGCGCTGGCCACGGCCGGGGTCTTGTGGCTAAAGTGCCGCCCTTCTCACAAGGGTGTGCCCATGCAGATAGCGAACAAGACAGTCGTCACGATTCACTACACGCTGACCGACAACGACGGTGGGGTCCTGGATTCGTCAGACGGGGACGAGCCGCTGACCTATCTGCACGGCACCGGCAGTATCGTGACGGGGCTGGAGAAGGCGCTGGACGGTAAGACCGCCGGCGACGAACTGAAGGTGACGGTCGCCCCGGCCGACGGATACGGCGAGCGCGACGAGGAGATGGTTCAGGCGGTGCCGCGCAAGAATTTTCCCGCCGGCGACATCGAGGTCGGCATGAGCTTCGAGGCCGAGACCGAGGACGGCGCCCGCGTCCTGAATGTCGTGGCGGTGGACGCCGACAGCGTCACCGTCGACGGCAATCACCCCTTGGCCGGTGTCACGCTGAACTTTGCCGTCACCGTGGTTTCGGTGCGCGAGCCGACGCACGAGGAACTGCACCACGGGCATGTTCACGGCGAAGGTGGCCACCACCACTAACAACGCAGTAGATTCGCGTCATGCAGAATCTTGTCATCACGTTGCTGGGGGCGGACCGACCCGGACTGGTCGAGGCGGTGGCCGAGACGATCACGACCCACGGGGGCAACTGGCTGGAAAGTCGCATGGCGCACCTGGCGGGAAAGTTCGCCGGAATTTTGCGGGTCGAACTGCCGGCCGACAAGACAGCCGCGGCCATCGCGGCGCTGGGGCAATTGGAGGCGCGTGGACTGAAGATCGTGGCCGAGCCCGCCGAGGTGCCGGCGCGGCCCGCGGACGAGCGTCTGATGGATCTCGAGGTTGTCGGCCTGGATCGCCCCGGCATCGTGCGCGAGATCTCCCAGCTTCTGGCCCGCAACGCCGTCAACGTGGCCGAGCTGGTCACCGATCGGTCGAGCGCCCCCATGTCGGGCGAGGCGCTGTTTCGCGCTCACGCGCGCGTGCAGTTGCCTGCTGGCACGGACGTGCCGCGTCTGCAGGCCGGTCTCGAGCGCATCGCCGGCGATCTGATGGTCGAGATTCGACTGGTTGAAACCCGTCGGTCCTAGCCTCTGCCTCTCATGATTCGTCACATCTCCTGGTCGCCTCCGCTCGGATTGAGCGCGGTCGGTGGAGGTGGGTGGTGTGTCAGTTTTCGCGGACGCGCTGATACGGCCGCTGCGCTGCCACGCGCTCGGCCTCGGCTTGGCATCGGCCGCAGACGGCCGAGCGGCCTCGGACGCCGCGAAAACTGA
>JANXXE010000197.1 GCA_025350815.1 Myxococcales bacterium
CTTGGGTGCATCCCGAACGCACGCGCGACGTCGGAGACCAGATAGAGGACCGGAATCTTGGGCCTTCGCGAAACTCCTCGGTTGCTGAGGCTGCGGTTGGTGCCGAGTTGCTCGCCCCCGTCCTGCGAGAGGGTGTCATGCCGCCCGAATGGGACACGGACGGCACCGGCACGACGAACGAAAGGATCGTCGCTGGCGTCCAGGAGGACCGGCGAAGTCTCGAAGAGGCGTGCAAGATGGAATCGCCCACGTCATCCCGGTCGACATGGGCACGGTGAAGCTCCCCGCGGTCCGGCGGGCGCTCAAGGAGATGCGACGCCTCTGCGACAGGTACGCCGCAATTCTCGATGTTGACACGGCACCATTTCGCGAGAAGCTGAGGCGGTACACGGAAGGCGTCGAAGAGGAGTTTGAACGCCTGTTTGGTCCCTTCAAGGCCGAACTCGACTGATCCTGGCTGAGCCTTCCTTAAGGGACGCCGCCGAACTGCGATGATTACGGGCGTGGGCGCAACCGGTGCGCACGATAAACCGAAGATGACGCCGTGAGCTTGACGCATATCGTTTGGCCGGCGCGTGTCCGCAGAAGCCTCGAATTTGGCGTGGTTGCAGGCTCCCCGCGACATTACATTGCGCCCGAGGGACCTCCGTCGCAGTGCCTGAACAACCGCCCAGGTAGCGGCGAGGTTGACCGAGGTCCATCCTTGGAATAGTAACGGCTTGCCGATGACGACGACAAAATCATACCCGCTCGTGTTCACCTTCCCGGACGTGATCGTGGGAAAGGGGTTCGTCGCTGCCGTCGAGGTGCACGGTCGCGCCCTCCTTGTAGAAGACCCTGCGGCTGAAACGTGGCTCTACGGTGTTCAACCGGGCGGTGTTGCGGGCGGCGGCGGCGACTCCGGGATCGCCTGCCGCGAATTCAAGAAGGGCTATCTTTCTGTCCTCTTCGACTTGGCCGAGGAGTCCGCCACGTTCGATGATTTCAAGAAGGTGGTTCAGGAGTTCTTCGAAACCGTAAATGTGCCGAACAGCGCGGCGTGGGATGAAGCACTGGTTGAGATCCGCAAGAACAGCGCCTCGGTGCCCGGCCTCCCGACTGTCAAAGCAGAGTCACACCCGCCAACGATCAAGATCGACCGCCTCTCCCAGGAGACCATGCGGCCGACCAAGAACCGTTTCGACGAAGTCCTGAAAGCGGCGTAGCTGGTGTCGTCGACCGGCACCGTCTCTTTGAAAGAGATCTGGGCGATGCTTGACGATTGCGCCCCGGGGTACACCAAGAAAGAGCGGGAGCACAATTGGTGTGTGACCTACAACAAGGTGCCGTTCCCACGACTGCCTCGCGGACCGCACGGCCGTCGAGAGAATCCCGAGGTTCAAATCGGGCACCTTCGTCAGATGGTCCGGTTGTTTCAGATTGAGGACTGCGCGATGACGCGAATCGAGCTGTTGCGGTAGGCGCCACCTTCGCGCCGGTCTCGCGGGTCGCCGGTGATCAGACCGAGCGGCCCGCTTCGTTTCTCAGGATACTACGTCACGCGGCTCTCTTCCGCCTTTTGTGTCCAACGCCCAGGACGTCGAGGACGGCGCCCGGCGCCTTATCGATGACCGCCAGGAGGACGCGGGCGGGCCCATCTGGCTGTCGGCGCCCCTGTTCCCAGTTCCGCACCGTCCCGACACTGACGCCGAACGCAGCCGCGAAGTCTTCCTGGGACAGGCCCAGCTTCAACCGCAGCGCGTTCACGTCCACGTCCGGTACGTGCACACGGCGCAAGCGGCCCCGGCCCTGCTCGCCGGCCAGGTGGGCAACGGCGTCTTCCATACCCGCCTTGATTGCTTCGAATGCTTTGCGTCCCATGGTCCTACCTCCGGTAGCCGCGCTTTATGACTTCAGCCAGGCGAGCCAGCGCATTCTGCTCCGCCTTGGACAGGTCGTCCTTCTCGTTCTTCGCGAAGATGGTGAACAGGAACGCCGGCAGCGTCTCGTTGTGAAAGAAGTAGATCACCCGCGCACCGCCGCTCTTCCCTCGCCCAGCGAATGCCATGCGGACCTTGCGCACGCCGCCCGTACCCTCGATGAGCACCCCGCACATCGGGTCACGAGCGACCATCTCCACTACGGCCTCCCTTTCGCGTTCCGTCAACAGCTTCGAGGCCCGCGCCAGGTACGCCGCCGTCTCAAGCACGGTGATCCAGGGGCGAGCCACGAAATAGACACTACGCCATTGGCGTACACCGCGCAAGCGGAGCGAAGCGGCCGGTCACTTCGGCGCTTGCTGGTTCGTGCGCTCCAATTCTCGGCGCCGCGGGTGGGCAACGCCTCTGGCCATGTCGGCATGGTGGCCACGCGGGCCGCGAACGTGATCGGGGACAGGTTGATACCGGGGTAGGCGGCAGCGCCCGCTGCCAGCGCGCCGGCCAGGGCCTCCTCGGACGCGTCGGACGCCATGATGGCGACATCACCGACGGGCACGCCTCGACGGCTGGCCCGCCAGCCGACCCGGCCCGCCGCCGTCCCGATCGCTAGGTCATCCGGACGGGATCGTCCATCTGTTCCCGGCGGCCACGCCACCGTGAGCCGGATGCTGCAGGGGTTTCCCCCTCGATGCCGGGCCTAAATATTCAAGTGGCCGGTATACAAACTTTCAATTGGACGAAGACAGTCCTTTCAACTGGACGCCAGTAGACTTACAATTGGCCGATGGCCGAGGCCCATCTTTTTCCCCGGTTCGCGCGGGCGATTCTGCTGGATGCGCTCGCGGATACGCCCGCGGTGCTGATCCACGGGCCGCGGCAATGCGGTAAGACGACGCTTGCCCGCGACGTGGGTGACGCCGAAGGCCACGCGTACTTCAGCTTTGACGATGACAATCTGTTGGCGGCGGCGAAGGCCGACCCGGTGGGCTTCGTGGCGGACCTTCCTCCCCGGGCGGTGCTGGATGAAGTGCAGCGCGCGCCGGAGATCTTCGCGTCGCTAAAGGCGGCCGTGGATCGCGACCGCAAACCCGGGCGGCTCATCCTCACCGGTTCGGCGAACGTCCTGCTGGTTCCGAAGCTGTCTGATTCTCTGGCGGGGCGGATGGAGGTGCGGCGGCTTCATCCGCTGTCGCAATGTGAGCTGGCCAGTGTGCGGCCGCGGTTCTTGCGTCGACTGCTTGCCGGCGCTTTCAAGCTGACGCGCCATCGCAGGCTTGGCGCGGAACTGGCCGAGCGGATTGCGGCAGGCGGATATCCAGCGGCGTTGGTTCGGCCCCCGGGTCAGCGACGCCGTAGCTGGTACCGCTCTTACGTGGAGACCATGGTTCAACGAGACATACGGGACCTTGCGCGCGTGAGCGCTCTGGACGCTTTGCAGAAACTGATCCAGTTGGCCGCCGGGCAGACCGCGCACCTGCTCAACATCAGCGATCTGGCGTCGCCATTCTCACTGAGCCGCCCGACCATCGCCGAATACGTGAGCCTGCTGGAACGTGTCTTCTTGCTCGAGTTTCTGCCGGCGTGGCACAGCAATCGCCTCAGCCGCTTGATCAAGACTCCGAAGCTGCACATGGGTGACACCGGACTGGCGGCGGCGTTGCTGGGTGCCGACGCCGGTGGCCTGATGAAGGACCGTGGGCTGTATGGCCAGTTGCTGGAAACCTTCGTGATCCAGGAGATCCGGCGACACGCAAGCTGGCAGGACGAGCCGCTTGCGTTCCACCACTTTCGCGACAAAGACGGAAACGAAGTCGATCTGGTGATCGAACGCGGTGCTCACGAGGTGGCGGGTGTCGAGGTGAAGGCATCGTCCACGGTCAAGGCTAACGATTTTCGCGGGCTGCGAAAACTGCGCGACGCCAGTGGCGCGCGCTTTGTGTGTGGTGTCGTCCT
>JANXXE010000206.1 GCA_025350815.1 Myxococcales bacterium
GAATGCGCTGGACCGAGGGCCCCGTCTACATGGGCGACTGGGGTTGCCTGTTGTGGAGCGACATTCCCAACAACCGCATCATGCGATGGACCGAGGACACCGGCGCCGTCAGCGTGTACCGCCAGCCGTCCCACTACGCCAACGGGAACACGCGCGACCGGCAAGGGCGCCTGGTCACGTGCGAGCACGACACCCGCGGCGTGACGCGAACCGAATTTGACGGCCGCCGCACCGTCCTGGCGGACAGGTACAAGGGCAAGCCGCTCAACGCCCCGAACGACGTCGTGGTCGCCGCCGACGGCGCCGTATGGTTCAGCGATCCCGGCTACGGGATCTTGCACGACTACGAAGGCAACAAGGCCGCCTTCGAGCTGCCGACGGCCGTCTACCGCATCGACCCGCACACTGGCGCGCTGGCCGTTGTCGCAGATGACTTCGTCAAACCCAATGGATTGGCGTTCTCGCCAGACGGAACGAAGCTGTATATCGCCGACACCGGTGGCTCGCACGATCCCAAGGGCCCGCGCCACGTCCGCGTCTTCGACGTGAAGGGCGGCACGCGCCTTGGCCGCTCGAAAGTGTTCGCCGATTTTTCCCCCGGCCTGGCCGACGGAATCCGCTGCGACAGCGATGGGAACCTGTGGTGCAGCTGGGGCTGGGGCGGCCCGGCGACCAACGGCGTGCGCATCCATGCGCCCCACGGCGACAAGATCGGGATGATCCACCTGCCCGAGATCTGCGCCAACCTGTGTTTCGGCGGTGCCAAGCGCAACCGGCTGTTCATGACAGGCAGCACGTCCATCTACGCGCTGTACGTGGACACCCAGGGGGCACAGTTGCCGTAGCTCCGCGCCGCCGTGGTATCGATGTCCCCATGAACCGCGTTCGCAACAAGCTGTTCGTGATGATGGTGCTCGAATTCTTCATCTGGGGCGCCTGGCTGCCCCTGATCTGGGGCTACATGGCGGGGCTTGGTTTTTCGCCCACCGAAATTGCCCTGGTCGGCAGCGCCTTTGCGATTGCGTCCGTGCTGGCCATCTTCTTCAGCAACCAGTTCGCCGACCGGACTTTTTCGGCCGAAAGGTTCATGGCGGTCAGCCACCTCATCGGGGGACTTGCCGTCGTTGGAGCATTTTTCACCCGATCGTTTCCTTCGTTCTTTGCGTGCATGCTGGTGCATTCGCTGTTCTACGTGCCGACGATCTCGGTCTCAAATGCGCTTGCTTTTGCCAACCTCAAGAATGCCCATCGCGAATTCGGCATCGTGCGCATGGGCGGGACGATTGGTTGGATACTGGCCTCGTGGCCGCTTTACTTCGTGCTCAAGGGCGCATCCGGCGAGGCGTTGCAGACGGCGCGCGGCTACATCTTTGTCGTCTCGGGCGCAGCGTCTTTGCTTCTCGCGGGATTTTCGCTGACCCTGCCCCATACGCCCCCGCGGCCAGCCACCGCCGGCGGGGATCGCCTGGCCTGGCTGCGCGCGGCGAAATTCCTGAAGTCCCCGTACCTCCTGGTGTTGTTCGTCGTGACCTTCATCGACGCCACCATCCACAACGGCTACTTCCTGATGGCCGGGGATTTCCTGGGCAAGATCGGGATCAAACCCGAAAACATCATGCCGGTCATGAGCATCGGCCAGATTGCCGAGATCCTGACGATGATGGCGCTCGGTTGGTTCCTTCAGCGCCTCGGCTGGCGGGCGACGTTGGTCCTGGGCATCCTCGGCCACGCCGCGCGCTTCAGCGTGT
The DNA here is from genome assembly GCA_025350815.1 of Myxococcales bacterium. Taxonomy (GTDB): domain Bacteria; phylum Myxococcota_A; class Polyangia; order Fen-1088; family Fen-1088; genus JANXXE01. Next base: position 1,749 of record JANXXE010000206.1, read on the forward strand.
TCGCGTTCTTTCCGGATTCCGCGACGGTCATCATTGCGGTGCAGTTGCTGCACGGGATCTGCTACGCATTCTTCTTTGCCACGCTGTACATCTTCATCGACGCGGCCTTCCCCACGGACGTGCGTTCGAGCGCCCAGGGACTCTTCAATCTCTTGATATTGGGCCTGGGTGATCTGGCGGCCAAGTGGATCTTCATTCCGTTGCAGGGCCGCCTCACCACCCACGGCGAGGTCGCGTACCGCAGTCTCTTCCTGGTGCCGATGGGCATGGCCGTCGGCGCCGCTGTCTTGCTGGCGCTATTTTTCCGGCCCCCGCCGGAATTGCGACCCAGCGGCGGGCCCGCCTAACGTACCGCTGCGCTATTCGCGCTCGACCCGGACGGCCACGACGGTGATGTTGTCCAGTCCACCGTTCTGATTGGCGGTGCTGACCAGCTGTTCGCACAGGGCATCCAGATCGGGCTGGTTGGCGACCAGGGTGGCGATGTCCGTGTCCGCCAGCATGCCCGACAGACCGTCCGAGCACAGCAGGTAGACGTCACCCAATCGACCCTGTTCCGCAATCACATCGACCTGGATCGTGCTTTTCATGCCCAGCGCCCGCACGATCACGTTCTTGTGCGGAAAGGCCGCAATCTCTTCGGGGCTCAGATGCTTCATCTTGATGTAGTCGTTCAGCAGCGAATGATCCTCGGTCAGTTGATCGAAGGTCCCCTCGCGCAGGCGGTACAGGCGGCTGTCACCCACGTGCCCGATGATGATCGCGTCGTCGGCGAACAGCGTCGACACCACCGTCGTCCCCATCCCGCGGCAGGCGGGGTTCTTTTCCGCCTCCTCATGAATCTTCAGGTTCGCCAGCTTGATGGCGGTCACCATCCGATTGAGGTTGTGCTGATGTCCCCGGTCGATCTTGAACGGCCAGGTGATTTCCTGTTCGTCCTGCGTCTCCTTGAAGAATCCGGCGATGGTCTCGACGGCCATGCGACTGGCGACCTCACCCGAGGCGTGGCCGCCCATTCCGTCGGCGACGATGGCCAGCCGCTCGGTCTCGGGCAGGTAGTACGCGTCCTCGTTGTGGTCGCGCTTCATGCCGACGTTGGTCTCGCCAGAGAAACGCACGCGCATGCCGTCGAGCGGGAAAGACGTGCTCATGGCCCGTCGCTCATGGTATCGCCCGCAGTGCCCGCAATCAATTGTTGTCGCGTTTGTTGTCGCGTTTAGCGTGGCCGAACGAAGGTCAGCTCGGGTCCCATGGCGATCTCGATGGCACCGCGCGCGGGGTACAGATCACCGTCGATGGTGTAGGTCGTTTGAGCCTCGTCGGGCTCGATGAGCAAGCGTGACGCGACGGCACTCCAGGCCCGCGCGGGCGAGATGCCGCGGCCCTGATACACGGCCAGCAACTCGGGGGCCAGGGCCAGGGGTCCTGCGTGAATGGCCAGCACGCCCATGCGCTGCGGATCATCGTCCGCGCGGTGGTTCAGCTTGAAGCCCAGACCCACCTCCCGCACCGTCGCGGCGCCAAGTCCGGTGAAGGTCCGCCACGGCAGGGCCTGGCCATCGACCAGAACGCGTCCGGCGAAACGGCGGAAGATGGCCCGGGCGTAACAGCCGCCGATCAGCGCCGATAGCACCGTTCGCAGCAGGATCCACAGGGCCCGCCCGGGCCCATAGCCGGGCTTGGCGTAATACACCTCCAGGAAGTTGGCCATCATCCCGTTGCCGAACACGAAACCGAAGGCGCCGCCCACCCGCAAGCAGTGCCGGGACACCGTCGATGGGGCCCGCCCCGCCTGCTGATCCTCGACCAGCTGGGCCAGCAGCGCCTCGGGTGGCGCCGATAAGCCCAGGGACGCCGCCACCACATTCATCGTTCCGCCCGGCAAGATGGCCAGCGGGGGCAGGGGCGACCCCGCAAATGCGCCCAGCAAGGCCGTCAATGTCTTGTGCAGGGTTCCGTCGCCGCCGTGCACGGCGATGGTGGCGGGTGGCCGCGCCGCCAGATCCCTGGCCGCCGTGCCCAGTCCGTCCAGGGTGGTCGGGGTAATGACCTGACCCTCGTCGCCCAGTATGGCGGCGAATCGCCCACCAAGGCCCGGGTCGCGGCGATTGGCGCGCGAGTGGGGGTTGACGAAGACGGCTATCGACAAGCCCGTTCACCTTACACGGGAAAGATTCAGGTTTCGCGCCCATCCGGCCGATGCTCAGACCGAGGAGTCACGTTTGCCGCCTGTGCAAGGGGAGGGGACCGTCGAGGCCGATCGGGCGGTCGCCCGAGGCACCCTGTCGCAACGACCCCTGCCGCGCCTGATCCAGCAGCTGTTTCGCAAACGCGTCACCGGTTGCCTGCAGATCCAGGACGATTCGAACGACGAAAGTTGTGTCTACTTGCGCGATGGCGCCCCGGTGCACGTGGTGCGCCCGAACGATCTCGACCGCCTGGATCGTGTTCTTGTGGAAAGCGGAACGGTCGCCGCCGTGCACGTCGCGCAGGCCCTCGATGTGAAAAGCCGAACGGACAAGCGGCTGGGCGACATCTTGCTCGAAGCGGGCCATCTATCAGCCGAATCGCTGGCCACCGCCCTCAGGCTGCAGCTGCGGCGCAAACTGACCCGGTTGTTTTTCGCGCGTGAGGGCACCTTCGCCATCTTCACTGAACCGCACGCCTACGGGGAGGGCCCCGAATTCGCGGCGATGCGGGTGGATCCCCGTGTGGTTCTTTATCAGGGCATCCGCGCGGCCTACGACGGCGCGCGCTTGCAAGAGGAACTCAAGCCCCTGGCGGGCCGCACTTTCCGCCTGGTTCCCGCCGGTCACGGCCTGACCGAGGCCATGGGCCTTTCCGCCAAGGATCCGGTGATAGCGGCGTTGCAGAGCCGACCGGTCAGGCTTGAAGAACTGGGCACCCTGGCCACAAAGGTCGCAGAGGCGCGGGCGGGGATTCTGGCCTTGCTGTACGCGGATCTTCTGGACTCCGAGGAGGCATCCCCGCCCGAACCCGCGGACATCGAGGTCTCGGCGCCCTTCGTACCGCCCCCGGCCGCCGTGGTCGCACAGCCGCCCGTCGCAGCGCCCGCAACCGATCCGGCGTTGCGCGCGCGCATCGAGGATCTGGCTTCCCGGCTGAATCAGCTTTCACACTTCGAGGTGCTCGATGTGCCCGACACGGCCACCCCGGCGGAGGTCACGGCGGCGTACCTAAAGGCCGTTCGTCAGTTGCACCCGGACAAGTTGCTGGGCGCCGGCCTGGTGGGCTTGGCCAAGCAGACCGAACGGATCCTGGCGCGTATGAGCGAGGCGTCCGCCATCCTGGGCGATGCCCGCAAGCGCGCGGAATACACCGACAGTCGTTCCGGCAAGGCCGCCGCACCCGATCCGGCATGGCTTATCGTCGAGGCGGAGCAGACCTTCAAAAAGGGCGAGGCTTTTCTGAAGAGGGGCGACTTCGCGCGCGCCGCCGAGGCCTTTGCCGAAGCCCGCGACAAGAATCCCGACGAGCCCGAGTACCGCGCCTACTGGGCGTGGGCCCGCTTCGAAACGCCGGGGGCCGCCAAGGGAACCCTTGCGCGCGAGACCCTCTCGATCTTTGACGACGTCCTCAGAACCAAGGAAAAATTTGTTCTTGCGCGCTACTGGAGCGGCCAGATCTGGAAATTCCTCGGCGAGATCCCCAAGGCTGAAAAATCGTTCCGCGACACCATCGAACTCGACAGCAACTTCATCGATGCCGAAAGGGAATTGCGCCTGATTGCCATGCGTCGGGAACGATCGTCGAAATTCGGCGCCCCGCGAACCCCCGAGACCGCCCGCACCGGCGGCGGGCTTCTCGACAAGTTCTTCAAGCGCTAGTCCAGGTCGCGCACCCGCGGCGCAAATGGCGCCCGTCCCGCGGTGATGTAAGCTGCCCGAGGTTACCATTTCGCAACGTCACGGCTACCGGAGTCACCGGATCCGCCCACTGCGAAAGGGGTCGAATGATCTTAGGACGACTGTGAAGATTCGATCTGTTGTTGCCCCCGCATGCCTCGCACTGGGTGTGACGCTCTACTACGTCTTTGTGGTTTCGGCAGGCACGTTCACCAGATGGCCGACCTACACCAATTTTTCCGACCTTCAAGCTGAGGGATTTCGTGCGGGGCATCTTCACCTGTCACAGGCGCCGCTGCCCGCACTGCTGGCACAGACTAACCCCCGCGATCCCATACATGGCCCCCTGTGGCTATGGGACGCCAGTTTGTATAACGGCCAGTACTACATGTACTGGGGCCCCGTGCCCTCCTTGCTGTTGGCGGCAGCAAAAGCTGGTCTGCGATTCAACAAGGAAGTCGGCGACCAAGTTCCGGCCTTTTCCTTTCTGGTTCTCTGGTGGGCCACTACGGCGTTGCTTATCTTTCGGATTGGTCCAGCCTTCGGCCAAACCAAAAACAGGTGGCCCTTGTTTGTGGCTGCTGCGGTAACGGCCGTCGCCACTCCGATCCCCTTTCTTCTCGCACGGGCGGCCATCTACGAAACGGGCATTGCGGCGGGACAATTCTTTCTTGTGCTTGGGGTTCTCTGCGGTTTGTACGCGATGCAGGCCCCCCGGTCAGCCCTTCAGTCACGATGGTTGTGGGCCGCCGGCACGGTCTGGGCGCTAGGACTAGGTTCGCGGATCACCCTTCTGCCCACTATTGGTCTACTCACACTGGTGGTAGCAGCAGCGGTACCAGCCCCTGAACGTTTCTGGCGTGGACGCATTCCGAGATGGATCAAAATGGCTATTCCACTTGTCCTGGCGATGGCGGCGTTGGGGTACTACAACCGCCTTCGATTCGGCTCATGGACCGATTTCGGCACTAATCATCAGCTTTCGTGGATGCTGTTCAAATGGGACCGGATTTTTGTACCCTACAACACTTTCGCGTACCTACTTCGTCCC
>JANXXE010000209.1 GCA_025350815.1 Myxococcales bacterium
GTAGGGCGAGCCTTCCTCGGCGTTGTTCAGAATAAAGCGAACCACGAGCCCCCCCATGGAGTGGGTTACGATAATGAGCTTTCCGTCTGGAATTCGATAGTGTTGAATAGCAGTGGCAAGGTCGTACGCCAACCCATCTGCAGCGTCCTTGAAGGTCGAGTCTCCGTGGTACCCAATCACAATCGACTGGCACATCGATGTCCCGATCACACCCTTTACTAGCGAGGTCGCGGCGTGGTCTGGGCCGCGGCTCCATTCCGACTCCTCGACAGCTGCTTCGCTGGCGCCCGCCAACTCGGACCCCGAGCCGTGCACAAACGCGACGTAGCAATCTGCGTGTGGTACGTGTGGAGGATCCGGCGGTGTCACGCAGACTCCGTTGTCTTTGGGGGAGCAATAGGCGCCGGAGCCACAGTCGATGCGGGTGCCTTTGCACGCGCCAGTGTTTGCCTGGCAGAGATCGTTCCGGCTACAAGCATCACCGTCGTTGCAGGACTGCGTGTCGACCGACACAGGTGTACCGACGCAAAGACCGTCCTGAAGATGATCGTGGTCGGTGCATGGGTCATGGTCATCACACGCCGGGCCAATGAGTTGACAGATGGCCCCCTCGACAGCGAAGGGTGCGCTGGCCCCAACCGTGGCGTCCCCCTGGAGCAGTCTGATGGTGGCCTCGCCGCATGGCAAGAAGCGGGGAATCTTGATGTCAAAGACCTGTGCTGTTGCCTGGTCGATGGGTCGATACTGGAACACCGTCGCCCCTCCGGCATACTGAAGCGTCAAGGCAAGCGGCTGGCCCTCCACAACGGCCACCGTTTGTGACAGGTCCACCTGAACGCTGTCGCCCGGGGCAACAACTACAGCCCCCGCGCTCGACTGCAACGATCCGCCTGGGACGTCAGCGGCCGAGAAAGCGGCCGATGGCGCCGTGACCGTAATGATGATGTCGCAATTGGGGTGCAACAGCGGATCGCAGACCGGCGCGATTATCTTGAAGGGGGCGCTCTTCATCAGCCAGGTGGTCCCGTGGGATAGAAGGCGGATCTCGTAGTCACCCGGGATTGTGTCACCGTAGAGGTAGAGGCTCAGGGATCCGCTGGCCAGTCCACCGGTGGTGCCACGACCCAGCATACGGATCGGGCTGTCCTCCGCGGAAACCGCGAAAAGGCCCAGCACGTCGTCAGGGGATGGCTGCGGGATGTCGGTCCACGCCACCGTGACACTGGAATCGGCGTTGGCGATCGCCGCCCCAACAATAAGCGTCGGACACGTCACGCCCGCCGTCGAGGGTTCGTGGTGGCAACCGGTAGCGGGTTGGCACGAGTCCACGGTGCAGCCATCGGTATCCACGCAGGAGGCGGCCGCCTGCGGGGTGCAGTCACCGGCCGCATTGCAGATTTCGGCCCCATCGCACATGTCGCCGTCGGAACAGGAGGTGCCGAGCGGCATGGGTGCGTTAACGCAGCCGCGGGTGCGGTCGCAAGAGTCCGTCGTGCACGGCTTTCCGTCCCCGCATGAAAGCGCAGCCCCGGTCATACAGTTTCCGTCAAGGCAGGTTTCGGCCCCGTTGCACGCGTCGCCATCGGTGCAGGACGTGCCATCAGGGAGGGGGCTGACCTCGCATTCACCGGCCGCTGCGACACCCCAGCCGCAGGTGCCGATTAAGCAGGGGCCATTCCCGGCTGGCGTGCAACTTTGATGCGTCGTCGCGGGCACCGTCGGGTCGTGGTAGCAGGCACCGGCCACAGGATCACAACCGTCAACGGTGCATTCCTTCCCATCATCGCAATTCAGAGCGACACCCAGTCCGCAGCGTCCGGCGCCATCGCAAACCTCATCGCCATCGCACGCATTCCCGTTGGTGCACGATGTGCCCGGCAACACCGGTAGGTTGCTGCACCCGCCGGCGGCCGTGCAACTGTCCGTCGTGCACGGGTTGTTGTCCTCGCAGGTCTGGATCGTTCCACCACCACACACCCCGGCGTGGCAGGTCTCGCCGACCTGGCAGGCATTCCCCGTCGAGCACGCATCGCCCTCGGCGCGATCCCAGCAGGGGTTGCCGGGATTGAGCAAGAACGCCCGGCTGAGACCCCCGTAGATGCCGCGGCCGACGATTTGACCGCGCTCGTTGATGGCGGCGGGGTAAGTCAACGCCCAGCCGCTGCCAGACGGGACGGCATCGTCAAGCTGCTGCAAGCCGTCTGTCTGCGTGTAGATGAATCCGTGGTCGACGGTGTCGTGATAGAAGCCCACGGCCGCGCCGCCTTTGTTGAGGTCAGTGGGGAAGAATCCCGTCGGTGCAGCGACGGTATTCCCGAATGCCGTGATGGCGTTCGTATCCAGATTCAGGATGTACCCGCGGGCAGCGGTGCCAAGCTGACCCTGCCCAACGATGGTGCGCCCCTTGCCAGCCTTGGCCCGTTGAAGCAGCCATGTCGAGCCGGCGACGCGGCCGTTTAGATCTTCCATCACCAGGCCGCCGCCCGGCGCCGATGTCCACAGGGCCGCGCGCGGGTTGTTGCCTGGAAAGAACGTTCCCAGGACGGTGCCGTCGTCGGTGACGTAACTGGCCTGGGTGTTGTCACCGGCGGGCGTCGACATGACCTGATAGCCGGTGGCATCCGAGTAGCGGAAGCCCCTCAGGACGGCGCCGACGAAGTGAAACAGGACAATCTGCCCGGCGTTGTTGATCTGTGCGGGCGCCGCCCCGGTGAAGCCTGCGGGGCCGCCGATGTTTTGCAGACCGCCTGCGTCCGAATAGCGCCAGTTGGTGATGGGGGGACTGGCGCCCGCGCCGAATGCAATGGTCCCGTTGTCGTTGACGGTCACGACACTGTTGCCGCACGTACCTGGGGCCACTCCCGGGATGCGTTCCATGCCCACGCCGGGGCGATAACGGAACGGGTCGCGACAAGTACCGGCGGCGGACGTGTTTGCGCGTCCAACCACGATGCCGCCGCTGCTGATGTCGGTCGCCGAGGAGTAGTCACCGCCGGAAAACAGGCCGATGTCCTGGATGGTGAAGCGAGAGCGCGTATGCGTGCAGATATTTCCGGCCCGACACACGTCGTTGGTCTGCGGATCGTCGTCATCGCAAATGGGCGGCCCGGCAACGCACCCGCCACCGACGGTGGGAACGCAGCTGTCCTTCGTACACGCATTGCCGTCGTCGCAAACCAGCGGCGTGCCGGCCGCGCAACTGCCCGCCTGACACTTTTCGCTGCCGTTGCAGGGGTTGGCGTCCTCGCACAGGGTGCCGTTCGCCAACAGTGGGTCCGAGCATCTGCCGGTCAGCTGATCGCAGAGCCCCAGGCCGTGACACGCAACGGGATTGGGGCAGATCATCTGCGGACCGGGGATGCACAAGCCGGCGACGCACTGATCACCCACAGTACAGGCGTTGTTGTCGTCGCATGCCGGATTGCCGGACCTTTCGGGATTGGTGCACTTGCCCGACGTCTGGTCGCAGCTTCCCTGGGTGTGACACTGGTCGGGCAGGGGACAAGTCATCTGCGGACCGGGGATACACGAGCCTGCGACGCATTGGTCGCCCACGGTACAGGCGTTGTTGTCGTCGCATGCCGGATTGCCGGACTTCTCGGGATTGGTGCACTTGCCTGACGTCTGGTCGCAGCTTCCCTGGGTGTGACACTGGTCGGGCAAGGGACACGTCATCTGCGGTCCGGGCGTACACAGGCGCCCGACGCAGACATCGCCGATGGTGCAGGGGTTGTTGTCGTCGCAAGACGGGTTGCCTTGCTTGGGGACGTTGGTGCAGGCGCCTGTTGCGGGATCGCAGATGCCCAGGGTTTCGCACTGGCCGGGCGCCCCGCAAACAACAGTCGGCCCGGACAGGCAGACGCCAGCCTTACATGCATCGTTTTGCGTGCATTTGAGGCCGTCCTGGCACGGTGTCGCGTCCGCCGCGGCCTCGCAGGTTGCATCGATGGCGGGACTTTTGGCCCACGAGAGCGTGGCATCAAACAAGGTCCACACGTCGGCGGGCACGGTGCCTGTGAACATCACCGACGGTAACCCCCAGGCCACGCGGCGCGCGGGCGCCACCGTCGGCGTCGGCACGGCCGTGGTGGCCTTGCGCATGACCCCCTTCGGGTAAGCGAAAATTGCAGCGCGACCCGCCGGTGTGCCGACAATCGTTGCCACCGTCACGGGCGCGGTACCCAGGTTGCCGCCCCAGCTGAAGGTCTGGGTCTGCCCCGCCGGCGTGACCGTCCGCCGGCCCGTCAGCCCACCGGCCAATGGATGGGTGGGCGTCGCGATATCAATCTGTGACTGCTTCGTGACCGTACCTGGACTGCCCGAGGCCGACGCGGTCAGAAGAAGATTGGTGAAGGCGGTGGGCTGCATACACACTACCGGTGCCGCGACATCGGTCAGCTTGGACCCCAAGGTGGCCGCGGCTATGCCGTCGGAAATCACAAACACCTTGGTGTTGGCGACGACGTCGTTCAGGGCGGCGGTGCTCAAAGCCGCCAGGGCAGAGGTGGTCATCGTGCGCACGCCGAGGTTCAGGGTTGCCCCTTGCAGGCGAGTCTTCACGGCAGTCTCGGCTGCGCTCAGACTGCCGCCGGCCACGACCAGCAGTGCCTCGGGCTGGGCTGCCCATTTTGTGGCTGCGTCGAAGAGTGCCCAGCCGTTGGCGCTGAGCCCCGCCAGCGCCGCGGCCGACCCGAACCAGCCCACTCGCCGCGCCGGCGCAACGAAGGACGCCGCCATCGTGGCGCCGGTTACGTACGAAAGGATTGTGGTCTGGCCGGCCGTGCCGACGACGCTGGCGACCTTGGTCGCTGCGGCTGCCGGCTTGCCCCAGCCGATTGTCGATGACGTGGTCACCGTGACGGCACCCGTCAGGCCCGCGGCAAGTGGATCGCCGACGGTGGTGATGCTGACCTGGGTCTGGGCGGTCTTGGTACCGAAATCGGTTCCCGACACGGCGCCAGTCATGTTCATGGCGGGATAAAGCTGAGGTCTCAGCACCATGACGGGCACCGGGACGGCCTTGAACTTGCCCGCCACCTGGGCCTCGTTCGCCGATTCGGAGATGACGACCAGTGACTTGCCGGTGGCGTCAGCGGTAACAGTCGCCGAGGCCAGGACCGGGACGACGGTGTACCCGAGGGTGTTGGCCAAACGGCCCTGCAAGGCCGTGTCCCCGGGGGACAGCGGTGTCATCGTGCCGACGACCAACAGCAACTGCGGCGTTGGGGTCACTATCACCGCCTGGGCGATTCGCGCCACCTCGGCCGTCGGTGGCGTCAGCGCACCGGTTGGTGGCTGCGGCTTGCCCTGGCAAGCGGCGAGCGCACAAAGAAATCCAGAAACCCAGGGGACAGCGTTCGACCGCACCATTTTTCAAACCTCCACTGTCCGTGCGACTTCCGGACCCCTCCGAGACAAATCGTGCAGACAGTGCGCAACGTAGTCGGGCACACCCTACATGTGCAAGGCAATCTTACATGCCGCGCGGGTCCATTTTCGCGAGATGGCGCTTTCCCCCTTGTGATCAGGTACCCTGCATTTCACGACGTTTGAGGACGTCTCAAGACGTTTCAGGACGCCTAAAATTACCTCATTCCTACCTCATGCTCTGGCCCCTCCCTCATGCCGCGGTTCGGCACTGCACGACGCCACCAAGGCCAACATCCATAATCCCATCGTGCCGCGCCTCATAGGCCCCACCAAGACGTTCTAGCCGGGACAGACCCATCGGGCCACTGTCACCGCATGGGTGTGTTTTTGGGCCACGGCAGGTGGCCGGTTGCGTCCTCGAACGGAAGGGCGTCCCTCATCTGCAACTCGAATTCATACGTCAGGGGAGGCAACTCGATGCCGGGCCGCTTGATGAAGACGACGCCAACGCGCTTCCAAAGCGGCTCGTCCATCCACTTATGTAATTGCTTTAACTCGACCGGATCGTCGATGAGGACTGCAGGAACCGGCGGTATTCCACCCTCTTGCGCCTCGTGGGGCTCCGCGATTGTCAGGGGATCGCGCGCCAGGGGCCAGTCCACGATGGGCACCTCAGCCGAAGTGACGCGATTGTAGGTGTTTCGATAATCCCTCAGGTGGATCCACACTGGCCCGTCGGGTGGTTGCCCCTTCTCCCACAGCGTGACTGTCAACTCGCGCAGCCCGGAAACCGCCTTCCGAACTGTCGCTGCGGTGGACGGCCGCTTCTCACAAAACGGGTCACAACGGATCCAGTCGGTGCCGTTCCAAAGGATGTAGGCCGGGGCATCAAAAACCCCGCCGCCGGGCCACCCGCCCGCCACCTTGGACCAGGCCCCGTAGTCCAGGCGGCGGGATATGTCGTCTGCCTCTTGAGCCGTCAAGACTCCCGTGTGAACACGAGAAGCGCTGCCGACCTGCCGCGCCCAAAAAGTGCAATTCCCACTGATGGCCACCTGAAGCGTCTGCTCGGGGAAAGTCTGCGCCCCGAACGACGTCCGGGCCAGAAGCCGCAGACCCGGGGCGCCATTGCAGATGATCCCCTCCGGCGGAAGGGGGGCTGGGGTGCCGTCCCCACACGACGCCAGGAGGGCTAGCACCGAAAACCCCAGCACGGCCGGCGTCAAAGGCCCTCCAAGAGATTCAGCCGGGCCAATCCCGTCGATGATGCCGGACCCGGGACGGCGGTACCGGTGTACTTGCGCTGCTCACGTCGGGGGATTCCGCCGCTCTCGCTCTGGCAGAAGGCCCGCATCTGCTTGTTGCCCCGCCGGTCCGAACTGCTGGACGACAACATGCAGACGTGTCCGGCGTCGCAGTCCTTGCGCCCGTGGCATTCAACGCTGGCGCGTACCAGACAGTGGTCGAGCACGCAGGCCTCGCCGATATCGCAATCTTCGTCCCGCAGGCAAGGTCCGCACTGGCCCCCTATGCACGCCAGCGCGATGTTGCACCCACCACGTTCGAAGCAAAGCTGTGGCTCCGACATATCCACCAGCATTCCCTGCCCAGCTACGTGCACCGACATTCCGAAGTATCCCGTACG
>JANXXE010000007.1 GCA_025350815.1 Myxococcales bacterium
TGCAGCGGCGCCATCCATCGGTTTCTGACCGACGTGATCACCACCGGCACCGGGACGGACATCGTTGCCAGGCGCGCCCAGAAGTTCGCCTTGTCACGGTACACGTGCAAAATGTCGGGCTGTTCGGCCCGCAGAACATCATTTAGGCGGTGCAGCCCGCGCAGGCCCATCCGGTGTACGCCCAGGATGTTTCGTGGCTCGCCCACCGGCAGGTATTCGCGGTAGTGGACGACGTCTTCGTAAACGCACAGCGACGCCTCGAAGCGCGGCGGCAGGTGGCTCATCAGCTCAAGAATCTGGCGCTCGGAACCGCCCTGCTGCAGGTTGGGCACCAGCAGCAGCACCTTGTGGCGCTTGGCCGGGGCGGTGTGCGCGATGGGCCGCGCCGCAGCCGATTCACCGGCTGGCATGCCCGTAAGATCCTCGCATGACTATTTGACCCGCAGGATCGCGGGCGGTTAGGTAGGGTTTCAAGGGTGGGCCACCTGTTGGAAGACCTTGAGATACCTCGGAACCACTGCCTTTAGCGAATAGGCACCATCGACACGGGCGTGGGCCCGCAGGCCCATGCTGCCCCGAAGGTCAGGGTCGTCGATGAGATTCACCAGCGCATCTTCCCAGGAGCGCGCGTCCGTGGGAAGGAATCCGTCGACGCCATCCGTCACGACCTCCGCGCTGGCCCCCACGGGCGAGGCCACCCCTGGCCGGCCGAGTGCCATGTACTGGATCAACTTCCAGGCACATTTGCCGCGCTCGTAGGGCTCGTCCGGCAAGGGCATCAAACCGATGTCGATTGCGCCCAGGTCTTCGGTCTCGGTCTCGGCGCGCCAGGGGCGGTATTCCGGTGAAAGGGCCATCAGTTCGCGCGGCGGCGGTGCGTCCGAGATCAACAGCAGGCGGGCCCCCGTGCGCTCGAGCGCCCGCGCGATGCCCGGCAGCGCGGTGACCAGGTGCGGGTAGTTGGTGCAGATGCCTGTCCAGCCGACGACGACGTCGCGTCCCCGGACGGGTCGCGGGGCAAGGCACTGGTAGCGGGTGGTATCGACGGCGGTCGGGATGACCGTGGTCTTGTCGGGGGCGCCGGTCGCCCGGGCCAGGTAGGCGTTTCCCGCGATCACATGATCGACCAGACTGACCAGGGCGCGCAGTTTGCCCCCGCCGAAACGCCCCTCGAAGATGGCGTCGTCGAAGTCGAACACGGTCTTGTGGCCGCGGGCCAGTCGGCGTTCCAGGAAAACGGTCGGCAGTTCCAGCATCGGGCGCTGGAACACAAGGATGTCGTCGTCGTGCAAGTCGCCCAGTTGACCGAGGCGGGACACGACCGATCCCGGGACGTACAGCGGTCGCAGCCGCTTCCAGGGCGAGGGCAAGCGGGTATCGCCGTATACGCTGGGGTAGGGCACACGCAGCTCGCAACGGATGTTGTGCCGTTCCAGCTCGCGTGCCACGGAGAAACCGCGCGCCCGCGCCGCCGGGACCTTTTCACCTTGGACGAAGAACACCACCCGCATCGCGGTTCAGCGCGCCTGATCAATGAAGGTTCGGTGCCACAGTTCGAGGCACAGCAGGTTCCACAGGCGCTCGCCGTGGTCCACGCCCCGTTCGTGCTCGTCGAGCAACCGCGCCACGCCGCGCGGCTCCAGCAGGCCCCGCTTGCGCACGGACGGCCCGGTCAACAGATCGTGCGCCATCGGCCGCAGCTCGGCGCGCAGCCACGCGTCGACGGGCAGGCTGAAGCCCTTTTTGCGGCGGGTGAGAATCGCGCGCGGGACCAGATCGGCCGTCGCCCGACGCAACAGCCGCTTGCCGCGGAATCCGCGAAACTTCAGCGACCCCGCAAGCGCCGCCATTCGTTCCATCAACACGTGATCCACGAACGGCGCGCGCACCTCCAGCGCGTGTGCCATGGACGCGATGTCCACTTTGGTCAGGATGTCGTCCGGCAGGTAGGTCTGGGTGTCGAGATCCAGCAAGCGGTTGACGTCGTCGCCGGCATCGCTGCGCGCCAGGATCTCGGTGAAGGCGCGCGTGACCGGATCGGCGTCGGCGTAGGGGCGCAACGCCGGCCCCAACAGGTCCTGCTGATCGCGGCGGGTGAAGTGGGCTATCAGGAACAGATACCGTTCAGCGGCGGGCAGCGACAGATGTTCGCCATACTCGCGCACGCCGCGCATCCCGGCGCCGGGCAGGTTTCTGAGCAGAGCCTTCGCCAGTGCGGCCACGGGCGCCGGCATGCGGTTGATCCCGCGGGCGATGCGATCGCGGCCGTAGCGCTTGTAGCCGGCGAATACCTCGTCGCCGCCGTCGCCCGACAGCGCGACGATCACGTGTTGCCGGGTCATCTGCGACAAAAAATATACAGGGACCGCCGATGTATCCGCGAAGGGCTCGCCGTAGCGGCGGACCAGATCGGGCAGCACCGACGTCATGTCGGGATTGACCATCATCTCGTGGTGTTCGGTGTTCCAGCGCTTGGCGACCATGCGCGCGTATCCAGCTTCCCCGGCGCCGCCCGGAAAATCGATGGTGAAGGTCTTGATGCGCTGGCTGGACGCGCGCGCCATCAGCCCGACGACCGCGCTGGAATCGACGCCGCCGCTCAAGAAGGCACCCAGGGGTACGTCCGCAATCTGCCGCAGACGCACCGATTCCTCCAGCAGCGCGCGGACCTCTTTCACGGCGTCCCCCTCGCGAACCGGGGCGCCCGGTGCGAAGGACAGGGTCCAGTACCGCCGCACCGTCGGCGGCCGGCCCGGCTCGATGGTCAACAGATGCGCGGCCGGCAGCTTCTCCACGCCCTCGAAGGCGGTCATCGGCGACGGCACGTACTGCAAGGTCAGGTAGCGCTGTAAGGCATCCAGATTCGCACGCGGTGCTTCGGGCAGGGCCTCGCGCAGGGCCACCAGCTCGGACGCGAATCGGAAGCCGTCGCGCCCCGCCGCATAGTAAAGGGGCTTCTTCCCCACGCGATCGCGCGCCAGCAGCAACTTGCGGGCGCGGCTGTCCCAGACCGCCAGCGCGAACATGCCGCGCAGGGCGGTGACGAAGTCCTCGCCGCGTTCTTCGTACAGGTGGACCACGATCTCGGAATCCGAGCGCGAGCGAAAGGCGTGGCCGCGTGCCGCGAGATCGCGCCGCAGTTCTTCAAAGTTATAGATCTCGCCGTTGACGACCGCGAAGACTGTGTGGTCCTCGTTGGCCATCGGCTGATTTCCGGCGGCGGACAGATCGATGATCGACAGGCGCCGGTGCCCCAGCGCCACAGGCCCCTCGACGTGGAACCCGCCCGAATCAGGGCCCCGATGAACCAGCGCCGCGGCCATCCGGCGGACACCCGCCTCGTCAGCCGGGCGGGCTGGATCGGCGCTGAGAAAGCCGCAGATGCCGCACACGTTCAGGACGCCTGTTCGCCCACGACTGGGGCGGTCGCCGATGCCGTGGGGGCCGTCCTTTTGCGCGACAGCACCAGCGCGGGCAGTGCGATCAGGGCCGCGGCCAGGCAAGAAAGTTCACCCAGAATCGCCATTGTGCCAAAGCCGTTGAGAGCGTGATTCTTGGCCGTCAACAGCGAGCCATAGCCCACGATCGTCGTCCACGAGCACAGCGCGACCGCGCCGCCAGTGGACTTGACCGCGCCGATGATGTCGCCGTCCTGCCGGTACCGCGCCACCATGTTCAGGGCGTATTCGATGCCGATGCCAAATGTGATGGGCAGCGCGACGAAGTTCAGAAAGGTAACGTGGACGCTGGCCCAGCCAGCGGCGCCGACCATCCAGACCACGCCGGCGACCAGCAGGCCCAGCACCAAAAGGGCCGTCGACAGCGGCCGGATGATCGGGGCGACGATCAGGAAGACCGCCAGCAACGAAGCCACGGTTGCGATGGGACCGTCGTTCAGAATCGAACGAATCATGGCGCCGAACACCACGGCCGTGCCGGAGGTGTCGATGACTTCGCCGCCGGGAAGGGCGATGTGTTGCAGCACCCCGGCCATCAGCAACAGGTCCTTGCCATTCCAGGTCGACAGCCCGACCTCCGGTGGATAGACCAGCACGACACGGCCGACGGTGCCGTCGGCTTCCGTGAACGGTCGGCGCGCCAGCGGCGGCAGGTCCATGGGGCCGAGCACCCGCAGATCCGCCGGCGGCGAAAGCTGCGCCAGCTGCTTGCGATCCTTGTCCGATGCCGCCTCCAGCACCGGATCGTTCGCCAGTTTCCGGATCTGCGCCAGCAGCGCCAGCTTGCGTTCCTGCACCTCGGGGCGCCCGGGCAGAATCTCGTAGACGGTGGCCATTTGGCCGATGGCGCGCTTGCCGGCGTGGGCGGCTGTCGACGCAGCATCGGCGGCGCGGATGGCGTCCCGAAGGGGTTCAACCTGATCCTGGCGGTCGGCAAGCACGATGGTCGGTGACGGCCAGCGCCCGAACAGTCGGTCCAGATTCCGGTCGAATTCGCGCGACTCCTCGGTTGCGTTGATCTCGGCGTTGAGCTTCCGAAAATCGTATTCGAAGGGATCCTTCAAGAAGTGCTTGAGGCCGACCAGGCCCAGCACGGTCACGACGACGGACAGCGCCAGGATCGCGCGCGGTCCTTTTTGCAACATCGTGCCCAGGGTCGTCAGTCGCAGGGGTGGCCGCCCGCGCTGCACCTGGCTGTTGCGGTCAAGGAGGATCAGCAACGCCGGCAACACGAAATAGGTGGCCAGCCAGCAGAACAGGGCGCCCACCGCCCCCATCACGCCGAACTGATAGAACCCGCGGAAACTGGTCACCATCAACGATGCGTACGCGGCCGACGCGCACAGCGCCGCGACGCCCGTGCCGCGCCACGTGCCGGCGATGGCGTTGCCGATCGCGATGGCGGCGGTTGCGCCCGCGGCCCGCCATTCCTCGTAGCGCGACATCAAGATGATGGCGCAGTTGATCCCGTTACCCAGGATGATCGACCCCAAGAAGGCCGTCGACGAGTTCAGGTAGCCGAAGTCCAGTTCGGCCACCGCGAAGGCCATGATCGTGCCGATGACCGCAGGAAAGCCAATCAGGAAGATTGCCCGCGGATGACGGAAGTACAGACCGATTGACAGGGCGACGACCACCAAACAAGTGACGGTGACCCAAAGGATGTCCCGCTCGACGGCCTGACGGCTGGCGATGGCCGTGGCCACGGGGCCTGCCACCTTGACCCGCATCTGCGGATGGTACTGCGCGGTTGGTTGAAGGGCGACCAGCCGGCGCGTGGCGTCCCACAGGTCCTGGCCCCCGCGCTCGCCGAACAGGCCGCCCGGTGGAAGGGCGGCGATCCACACGTAGTCGCCGCCCTCGCTGGTGAACACGCCGCCGGGAAAACGACCGCCCAGGATGTCCTGGCCAGTCAGGCGGTTCTTCATCTGCTCGGGCGTTTCGTCGTCGCCGGCCAGATCCACCAGAAGCGGGTTCTTGCGCCGGCCGATCTCCGAACGCAGTCGATCCCGAATGGATTCGAGGTCGGTCTCGGACAGGTACAGCCACTTGTTCTTCTCGAAGAAGTCGCGAATCTCGCGCACGTTGTAGGCGGCCAGGGCGCACACGGTCGGGGGCAGGGCCTGCAGCTTGGCCGTCAGGGCCTCGGCGTAGCGCACGTTGGCGGCGCGATCCGGCGAATGAACGCCGACCAGGATCATGGTCAGGTCGCCCATGCGTTTCTGGGTCTTGGCCAGCACGACCACGCCCGGATCGTTGCTGGGCAGCAGTTCAGAAAACGCCGTTCGCAGTTGCAGGCGCGAGGCCAGGGCAGCCGCCGCGATCCCCACGGCGACCGCGACAAAGAAGAACAGTTTGGGTCGCTGTAACCCGGGTCTTAAGAAGCGAGGGATCTCCTCGTTGTTGCCGGACACCATGAGGGGCGGAAACCTAGCACGGCATCCGGCCGCCGCGGTGCGGTGGCGGGACGTTGGCAGCCCGAAAATCGTGCCGCTGGGACTCAAGAATCCGGCACGTGCAGACGAACACATAAAGCGTGCGTGAAATTACAGTTGTTGCCCGTAAATTGACGCCGGGGGAATTGTGAGCCTGTCCACGCTGACGGCCAGCAATCGCCGCAAGTACAAGCGCAACAAGGTGGCCGCCGTGGCCGTTGCGACGCAGCCTGATGGTTCACCAGGTGTTTTCCTGGTGCGGGATTTGTCGGCCGGCGGGGCTTCGATGCTGGGCGACGCTGTCCTGCTTTCAGGTCAGAAGATTCCGCTGACGCTGTACCTGGCGGGCCGGGCGCCGATGGCGCTGACCGCGAAGGTCTTGCGGCGCCAGGTGACCGGTCGCCGCGGCCGATGTGCCGTTTCGTTCAAGTCCCTGAGCGCCGAGCACAGCGCCGTTATCGCCGATGCTGTCGAGGTGGGGCGCGACCCGGGCAGCGCCTTGCTGGCACCGGATGTCTTCATCGTCGCCGATCCATCGTCGTCGGTCGGGACGCTGACGCGGCAACTGTTCACGTTGGGCCACACCCCCCGCCACGTGGTGTCGCCCTTCGAGGCGGCGGCCTGGTTGCACCCGGGGGCCGTGGCCATGCTGGTCGATCAGCAGCTCATGGAGGTCGGCGGCTGGAACTTCATCCAGTTCGTGCGCGATTCGTGGCCGCATGTCAGGCGCATCGTGATCGGCAAGGAGATCCACTCATTCCGCTTGAATCTGGCGCTGCGCTGCGGTCTGGTCGAAGCCGCCCTTGAGTCGCCGTTTCGGGCGGCCGTGCTGGCGGAAAAGCTAGGCGTCAGTCGCGACGAAGGGATGCGCCGCCGGGCACTCTAGTTGGCCACAGCCGGCTTGATCGTGAACCATAGCGATCGGGGGGCGTGGCAGCGTCGGCACAAAAGGCGCGCCCGCCGCAACAGGCGGCCGCCGTGTGTCTCGGCGACGTGATCGCGCAAGTCCATGTCGCCTGCGCATTGCACGCACGGCAGGGATCGCGCGTGGCCGTCGATGACCGAGGCCGAGTTGACGGCCAGGGGGCGTTCAGGTGAGCCGCCCGGCAACGCGGCGGTCACTGTCTCGCGCTCGCGCACATGTTTTCGATCCATGCGCTCGCGCTCGCGGCGTTCGGTGCGGGGCCGCCGGGGCTTGGCCATGGCCAATCAGGTACCAGAATCACGCGCCGTCGATGGCGTTCATGAGATCGACGAACACCGGGTTGTTGGCGATGCGCTCGCCACCGTCGGGAAACACCACCACGAAGGTCTTGTTGGCCGACTCGGGCCGCGCCGCAATCTGCAGCGCCCCGGCCAGCGCCGCGCCGCTGGACATTCCGGCGCTCAAGCCTTCCTCGCGTGCCAGGCGCAGCTGAAGGCGCACGGCGTCCTCCTCGGTCACGGCCACCACGTCGTCGATGATGCTGCGGTTCAACACCTCCGGTATGAACCCGGCGCCGATGCCCGCCAGATAGTGATGCCCCGCCTTGCGCCCGGACAGCACGGCTGCGCCCGCCGGTTCGACCGCAACGATCCGGACGCCGGGTCTGCGCGCCTTCAGGACCTCGCCCACGCCGGTGATCGTGCCGCCCGTTCCCACGCCCGCGACCAATACGTCGACCTGGCCCCCGCAGTCATCCCAGATCTCGATCGCGGTCGTGCGGCGGTGAATGTCGGGGTTCGCGGGGTTGGTGAACTGTTGCAGCATCAGCGCGCCCTCGGTCTCCTTCACGATCTGTTCGGCCCTGGTGACGGCATCGCGCATCAGTGAGCCCGGGGTGAAGACGACCTTGGCGCCAAAAAAATTGAACAGGGCCACCCGTTCTTTCGAAATGCGTTCGGGCAGCGTCAGAATCAGCTTGTAGCCCTTGGCCGCCGCTGCGAATGCCAGGGCGACCCCGGTGTTGCCGCTGGTGGGTTCGACCAGCGTCGCGCCCGGGTGCAGCAGGCCCCGTTTCTCCGCGTCCTCGATAAGCGCGACGCCGACGCGATCCTTGACGCTGCCACAGGGGTTGCGCGATTCGAGCTTGGCCAGGATGCGGACGCCGTTTTCGGCGCGCACGCGACGCAGCTCGAC
>JANXXE010000051.1 GCA_025350815.1 Myxococcales bacterium
TGCCGACCAGCCGTCCCTGCCGGTCGCGAATCAAACCCACCGGGTAGCGCGAGCCCACCGCCACGTCCGCCGTTTGTTCGGCGAAGGGCACCAGCAATTCTTTCGGCAACCCCCAGTCGAAAAATGCGCCGATCCGGTTGCTGTCTGTCGCCGTCAGGTGCGTCACCTGGCCCAGTTCCAGTGCCGCCAGCTTGCGTGTCGCCAGCGGCCGGCCTTCCGAGTCGTTATAGATATAGACCGTCAGCTGGTCGCCCGTCTGCGCGTCGACTGGGATCTCGCTGCCCAACAACAGCACGACCGGTGCGCCGTCCCCGACGTTTTCGGGATCGACGGCCAGAAACGCACCCGGCGGTCCGAAGCGGAGGATGGGCAGCGTGACCACCCGTCCGACAAGCTCGTGCGGCGTCATGGCGACACATTCGCATGGATCAACGGGGGATCGGCGGCGCTTCGAGACACGACGCCTGTCGGGAACCGCACCGCACGGCCGGTGTCTGACTGTGCAGCGAGGTGCCCATGTCCATCCGTCTTGCTGCGCTGGCCGTGTTCGCGTCGCCGAGCCGCGCTAGTCGCCCTTGGGTGCTGTCGCCTTCTCGACCTTTTTCAGTTCGGCCAAATCAACAAGATCCTTTGGGCGGCCAGAAGCGTGTTTGTTAATCAACAGCGCCTTGCGCCCAATGATCCGTACCGGAACGCCATCCAGATTTGCGGCCTCGCTCGAAAGAACGGCGGTCGCAAAATCCACGCCAGAAATCGACGTCAGAAGATCAATTCGAAATGGCGGATGACCGAGTTGGACAACGTGCCCTGGGCTTGAAAACTGCTTTCGGAGATCCCCAAGGTCCGCGAATCCGAACGCCGAAAGAACCCTCAGCAAGGCATCGGCATTGGCCGCTGTCGGCTCGACAAAGAAATCGATATCGCCTGTGAGCCGGGGGTGCCCGTGAAAACCCACCGCGTGCCCACCCACCACCACATACTCAACCCCGTGCGAGTTCATCAACTCGATAAACTCGCGCCAGTCGGCCGGAATTTTCACCATTGCTCCAAAAGCGAGTCGCCAGTTCGAGAACGATATCGAGGCGCTCCTGCGCGCCTAGCCCCGCATAGTAACGCGCGTCTGCGTTGTCCGCCTCTTCGAAACTCGAAAACGTCCGTAGCTGCCTCACCATTTCCCCTCAATCATAACACGCCGCCATTGCCGTCCCGGTGACCTGCGCCCCGGCGTTGCTGTCGCGCAGCCGCCATCGACGAAGTAGGGTATCGCCCCAATGTCGTCCCCTCTGTCGTTTTCAGTTTGGCTGCACGGGCAGCACCCGCAGATCCCCCTGCCTGGTGCCCAGGCCATCATTGCCCTGGCCGAGGGGGGCGCCACCGTGCCCTTCATTGCGCGCTACCGAAAGGAACAGACCGGCAACCTGGACGAGGTCGTGATTCGCAATGTGCTGGAAGCCAAGGAGCGCTGGGATGCGATTGGCAAGCGGCAAGCTTTCATCGTCGAGGAAATCACGCGGCAGGGAAAGTTGACGCCCGAGCTGGAGGCGCGCATTCGCACAACCTACGACGAGGCGGCGCTGGAAGATCTGTATTTGCCTTACAAGCAAAAGCGAAAGACCAAGGCGCAGGTCGCGCGCGAGGCGGGCCTGGAACCGCTGTGCGAATGGCTGTGGGCGTGCGCGCATGGCGAGGTCGATGCGGCCGGGGAGACGCCCGAGGCGCGGGCGGCTGGCTTCGTCGATGTGGATAAGGGCGTCGCCGACGTGGCGGCGGCGCTGGCGGGCGCGGGCGACATCGCGATCGAGCGTTTGTCCGAGTCGGCGGCCCTGCGCCAGCGCGTGCGGGAGTCGTTCTTCGAAAAAGGCTGCGCGCGCACGCGCAAGGCGGGCAAGGCCAAGACGCCCAGCCGGTTCGAGAATTATTTCGACCACCAGGAAACGGTGCGCGAGTTGCTAAAGCCGCAAAGTTCGCACCGCTACCTGGCCATGCGTCGTGGCTGGATGGAAGAAGAGCTGACGCTGACGCTGGGTGGACGGCTGCCCGAGGACGCCGATGGCGCGAAGGATGATCCTTTGCTGGAGGATCTGGGCGCTGTGTTTGACGCCGCCGCGTGCACGGTTCCGTCGTTTGCGGGTGCGCCCTTTTTGAAACGCGCGGCGCGCCTGGCCCTGCGCGCGCACGTGGCGCCGTCGATTGAAAGTGAGGTCCACAAGGCATTGCGCGAAGTTGCCGATGCCGCCGCCATCGCCGTGTTCGCCGAAAATGTCCGCAAGTTGCTGCTGTCCGCGCCCTTCGGGCCGAAGGCCGTGCTGGGTGTGGATCCCGGGTTGCGCACGGGCTGCAAGCTGGCGGTGATCGAGTCGTCGGGAAAATATCTGGGCTCGGGGTTGATGCATCTCGAGACGCCCGCCGGCAAGGCATCGGCCGCGCCGGTGCTGGCGGATCTTGTGCAAAAGGGCGGCATCCGCGCCGTGGCTGTCGGCAACGGCACGGCCGGGCGCGAGACCGAGACCTTCGTGCGCGAATCCCTGCGCATCGCCAACCTGGATGTGCCTGTCGTCATGGTCAGCGAAGCGGGGGCCAGCGTCTACAGCGCCAGCGACACCGCCCGCGACGAATTCCCAGATCTGGACGTGACCATCCGGGGCGCCATCTCGATCGCGCGCCGTCTGCAGGACCCCCTGGCCGAGCTGGTCAAGATCGATCCCAAGAGCATCGGCGTCGGGCAATACCAGCACGATGTGTCGCCGGTGGCCCTGCAAAGAAGTCTGGATGACGTCGTCGATTCGTGTGTGAACCAGGTGGGTGTGAATCTGAACACCGCTTCGTATCACCTGCTGGCGCATGTGTCGGGCATCGGCCCCAGCCTGGCCCGCGGCATCGTCGAACACAGGTCGAAGATGGGGCTGTTCAAGTCACGCACGGAACTTCTGGATGTGCCGCGGTTTTCCAAGAAGGCCTTCGAGCAAGCGGCAGGCTTCCTGCGCATTCCCGAGGGCACCCACCCGCTGGACAACACCGGCGTGCATCCCGAACGCTACCCCGCGTTGGAACGTCTGGCGGCGCGTCTGGGTGTGCCGGTGGCGGGATTGCTGGGGGCGGGCGTGAAAAGGGTGAAGGATTCGGCCGGGCACCAGGACACCCTGAAGGACGAGCTGGGCGCGTTCACTTTCGATGACATCGTCAAGGAACTGGAGAAGCCAGGCCGCGATCCGCGCAGCGGTTTCGTTCCGTTTTCGTTCCGCGCCGACGTCCACAAGCTGGAGGATCTGCAGCCGGGAATGATGTGTCCCGGGATCGTCACCAACGTGACGAACTTCGGCGCGTTCGTCGACATTGGCGTCCACCAGGACGGCCTGGTGCACATCTCGCAACTGTCGGACAAGTTCGTCAAAGATCCGGCCGAGGTGGTCAGCGCGGGCGATCGCGTGACGGTACGGGTACTGGACGTGAAGCTTGACCGCAAACAGATAGCCCTGACCCTGAAGGCTGAACGGGGCGATGCGCCGCGGCCGCCTGCGCCGCAGCTGCGAAACACGCCCCGCGTGGATGGCCCCCGGCCCGCGGCGCCGCGCGCGCAAAGCCCGTTCAACAACCCCTTTGCGGCGCTGGCCAACAAGCCACGGCGTTGAACCTTCATGACCCGCCGCGTGGGGTCACCGAGGCTAGCCCCTCGTAACTTTGAGTTTTTTCTGAAAACTCCCGATATGTCCCGGCATGGATGGGGCAGCCTGGATCCGCAGCGTCGAAGACTCGAACGCGCAGGCCGAAAAGCGCGCGCGCCTGGCCGAGCTTTCTGCGTTCATGAACCTGGCGCACAGCCTGGAAGATCTTCTGCCGACGGCGCAGGCCCGCATCACGGAGTTCTTCGGGGCCGAACGTTCGACGATGTACGCGATCGATCCCGCCACAGACCAGTTCTATTCGATTGCCAAGACCGGGGCCGACATCAAGGAAATCCGCGTCCCGCGCGACACCACCAGCATCACCGGCTTCGTGGGTGTTTCGAAAGCGCCGGTCAATCTTCGCAACGTCTATGACGCAGCCGAGCTGACGCGCGTCAGTCCCAAGCTGCGCTTCGACGATCGCTGGGACAAGGTCTCGGGCTTCAAGACGCGTTCGATGATGACGGTGCCCATCCTGCGCGACAAGACCCTTCTGGGCGTCATCCAGGTCATCAACCGTCGGGACGGGTTGCCGTTCATGCCGCGCGACGTGGCCAATGCCGAAGAAGTGGCGCGCATGCTGGGGGGCGCGATAGCGACGCTGAATGCGAGGGCGGCCGGACCGAAGGCCGCGTCCTTCCCCGCCGTTCCGGTGGTGGCGGTGCCCCCGGCGTCAACACCCGTGGCGGCGAAAACGCCTGCCCGCGCGGGCAAATGGGATCTGTTGGTCGAATCCGGGGTAATCCCGCCCGACGCCCTGGCCAGGGGGCTGGCCACGGCCGCCGCCAGCGCCCTCGATCCCGCGCGCTATCTCGTCGAAAAGATGGGCATTAACCGCGTCGACGTGGAAAAGGCCCTGTCGCAGTTTCACGGCTGCGAGTTCTTCCGCTTCACTGGCAAGGAAACAATTCCCGAGGAACTGCGCAGTCGACTGCGCGTCGACTTTCTGAAGAAGATTTGTGCCGCGCCCATCGAACGCCGGGGTGCGCAGTTGGTGGTGGTTATCGACGATCCCGCCGACATTGATCGGACGGATGCCCTGCGCTTGCTGGACAGCGATCGGTCGTTGCTGATTCAGGTGGGCTTTCGCGACGAGATCCTGGCCTGCATCGAACATTCCTACGGTCTGCGCGGCGACGTCGGCCTGATTTTGAAGGAACTGTCCACCGACGAAGGCACGGGCGCCATCGAGGAAACCGTCGTCGATGACGAAGGGCGGGGCGGCGAATCGGACAGCGCAGTCATCAAGCTGGCCAATCAGGTCATCATCGACGCCTACCGACGGGGCGCGTCCGACATTCACATCGAGCCGAACGGCAAGGAAGAAAACACCACCATCAGATTCCGCATCGACGGCGAGTGCGTGGCCTACCAGGACATTCCCCCGGCCTACCGCAATCCCCTGGTCGCCCGTTTCAAGATCATGTCGAAGCTGGATATCTCCGAGCGGCGCAAACCTCAGGACGGGAAGATTCGCTTTCGCATGCAGGACCGCCAGATCGAACTGCGCGTTGCCACCTTGCCGACGGTGAACGGCAACGAGGACGTGGTGATGCGCATCCTGGCGGCATCGAAGCCGTTGCCGCTGGCCGAAATGGGCATGAGCGAACGCAATCTGCGTGGCCTCAAGGAGATCGTCGCCAAGCCCTATGGCCTGGTGCTGTGTGTGGGGCCCACGGGCTCAGGCAAGACGACGACGCTGCATTCGGCACTGGGGCACATCAACACCGTCGACATGAAGATCTGGACGGCCGAAGATCCCGTCGAGATTACGCAGCCTGGCCTGCGGCAGGTGCAGGTGCAGGCGAAGATCGGCTTCGATTTTGCGACGGCGATGCGCGCGTTTCTGCGCGCCGATCCCGACGTCATCATGGTCGGCGAAATGCGAGACAAGGAAACCGCCAGCACCGGTATCGAGGCGTCGTTGACCGGCCATCTGGTGCTGTCCACCCTGCACACCAACAGCGCGCCCGAGACCATCACGCGGCTTATCGACATGGATCTTGATCCCTTCAGTTTTGCCGATGCGTTGCTGGGCGTGCTGGCGCAGCGGCTGGCGCGCGGGATCTGCAAGAAGTGCCGGCAGGAATACGTCGCCGACAAGGACGAGGTCACGGCCATCATCGAGGCCTTCGGTCCCGAACAGGCCGAGGCGCGGGGTTACCGTCTGGGTGAGGTGAAGCTGTTCCGCGGTGCGGGCTGCGAGACCTGCGGCAAGTCCGGCTACAAGGGCCGCGTCGCCCTGCACGAATTGCTGCTGAACAACGACGAGATCAAGCACGCCATCACGCACCGGGCGCCGGTCGAACAGATCCGGCAGTTGGCGATGAAAGGCGGCATGACCACGCTGTTGCAAGATGGCATCGAGAAGGCGATGGCGGGGAAGACCGACCTCAAACAGGTATTGGCGGTGTGCTCGCGATGAGAAAATGGCATGTCCCGCCACCTTCGGTAGGCTGAGTGCAGGGAATGGAAGATTTCCCCCGCCGATTCGGGCCGTATGTCCTGATGAAGCCCCTGGCGCACGGGGGCATGGGCGCCCTGTGTCTGGCCGTGCATGGCTCGCGCGGGATGGAGAAGTTGTGCGTCGTCAAGACGGCGCTGCCGCACCTGCACGGCAGCAGCTACCTGCAGCGCTTCCGCGATGAGGCCAAGATCGTCGTTCGCCTGTCGCACGGCAACCTGGTCGCCGTCTTCGACGCGGGTCAAGTGGACGGCGAGATCTTTCTGGCCATGGATTTTGTTGAGGGCAAGGATCTGCGCGCGGTGTGGAACCGATGTGCGCAAAAGGGCATTGCCTTTCCCGTCGACGTCGCCGTGCACATCGCAAAAGAATTGGCGCGCGGGCTGGCCTATGCGCATTCCTTCGAGGGGCTTTCGCTGGTGCACCGGGATGTGTCGCCGCCCAATGTGCTTCTGTCCTACACGGGTGAAACCAAGCTGACCGATTTCGGCCTGGCGTCATCGACCCTGAAGCTGGAAAAGACCGCGCCGGGGGTCATCTACGGCAAGGTCAGCTACATGGCGCCCGAGCAGGCGCGCGGCGATGCCCTGGACGCGCGTGCCGATCTGTACGGCGCCGGAATCATCCTGTGGGAATTGCTGACCGGGCGGCAGTTGTTCCCGTCGGCGGCCTCGCGGGGCGGCCCGGCCAGGCCCGAAGGACCGCCAGTCGACGACGATTTGCTGGACCGGGTGCGCGAGCCACAGGTGGTGGCGCCATCCCAGCGCGCCGCCCGGGTGCCGGCCGAGCTCGATCGCATAGTCCTGCGGGCCCTGGCGACCGCGCCGGGTGATCGCTACCAGACCGGCGAAGAATTTCGTTCTGACCTCGCTGCCTTCCAGGCCAAGACGGCGCCCTCCACGGATGGTGACCATGTCGCGCGCTTTCTGCGCGGGCTATTCGGCGACGTCATCGACAAAGAACGCGCCGAAAGAACAGCCCTAGTGGTGGCGTCCGCACCTCTGCTCGGCTCGTCGTTGCCGCGGCCGGCGGAACGTCCCGCAAACGTGCCGCCGCCGATGCCCGGGACCAGTGCGTCGTCTTCGTCGTCCTCGGAAATGTTGGGCCCCGGCGATTCTCGCGACAAGACCAAGGCCGAGGTGGTGCGCGACGAGCCATCGGAGATCGTGGGTAACGTTCTGGCCGGTCGATACAAGATCAAGCGGCTGTCCGGCGAGGGGGGCATGGGCCGTGTCTATGAGGCCGAACACATCGAGATCGGCAAGCGCGTTGCCGTCAAGGTTCTGCATCCCGCCTACTGCCGCATGCCCGAGGTCGTCGAACGCTTCAGGCGCGAGGCGCGGGCCGCCTCGAAGATTGGGCATCCCAACATCGTCAACGTGACCGACTCGGGCACGACCGACGACGGATCGTTCTTCTTCGTGATGGAATACATCGAGGGCGTCGAGGTCGGCCTGGTCATCCACAGGGAGGGGCCTCTGCCCGTCATGCGCGCGTTGCACATCACGCAGCAGATGTGTTTGGCGCTGAAGGCGGCGCACGAGGCGGGCGTCATCCACCGCGACTTGAAGCCCGAGAACGTGCTGCTGGTCGCCGGCGAAAGTGAGAAGGACTTCGTCAAGGTGCTGGATTTCGGCATCGCCAAGAGCGCCGACGTCGAGGAGACGGCGAAGTCCGGGCGTCGTCTGACCCGTCCGGGGGTCGCGATGGGCACGCCGGAATACATGGCGCCCGAGCAAGCGGCGGGCAAACCGGCCGACCCGCGATCGGATATCTACGCGGTCGGTTCGATCCTGTACGAGATGCTGACCAGCGTTCCCCCCTACGACGGGGACAACGTCATGGAGGTCTTGCACAAGAAGGCGAACGAAGCTCCGAGGCCCCTGCGCGAGTTGCGCCCCGACGTCCCGGAAGGTGTTGAGGAGTTGGTGATCCGCGCGATGGCCCGCTCGCCTGCGGATCGCCCGCAGTCGATGGCGGATCTGGCGCGCGACATTCAGGCCATGATGACGACGCTTGACGATGGCCTTGGTCTGGTGCCGCCAGCGCCACCCCGCCGACAGACCGAGATCGTTGCTGCGCGCGTACCGCCCAGTTCCGGTCTAAGGGCGCTCGGGCTGTCGCGCCGAACCGTGGCCATCGCGGGTGCGCTGTTGATGAGCCTGGGCGTCGTGGTGATTATTCGTGGTGCCACCGCTTCCCGACCGGCGCCGCGGGTTGCGGGGGCGTCGAATGTCCCTGTCAAGCGGGCGGCGACGGCAGGTCCCAGGGCGGCCGCCCGCCCGGCCGCACCAATGGCTGTGACCGTGGTGCCCGCCCAGCCTAGCGAAGAGCCGGCCGCGGTGGAACCTGCGCCAGCGAGGCGGGTCGATTTGAAGGCGGGGCGGGGCAAGGCGTCAGCGGCGCGGGGGCTGTCGCCGGATGCCGCCAATCGATTGATCGCCACTGGCAACCAGCAACTGGCGCTTCGGCACTACGACGAGGCCGGCGCGACGTTCACGGGGCTTCTGGGCAGCAAGCGGGACCACGGCCGGGCGGCTCTGGGCCTGGCGCAGGTGGCGTTTCAACAAAAGCGTTACACCGAGATGGCCCGCCGGGCGAAGGAAGCGGTGGGGGCGGGCGAAGGCGTTCCGGCGCTGGTCTTGTTGGGCGACGCCCACTACAAGTTGAGGAACTACAAGGACGCCGTGAAGGTGTACGACGAGGCCCTGAGGCGCGCCCCGGGCAACGCGGGGGCCCAGAAGGGTTTGCAGGCGGCCAGGCGCGGCCTCGACTGAAGCCGGCGCTCGCGGGGCAGGCACGCCGGGCCGTCCCGTTGTAAACTGCGTTGTTCGCGGCGCCATGACCGGACGCTACCCTCGACGTTTCGGCAAGTACGTCCTCCTCAAGCCGTTGGCGAAGGGGGGAATGGGTGAGATCTACCTGGCGGCAGGGGGCGAGATCGGCGGCTTCGAAAAGCTGTGCGTGATCAAGAAGGTCCTCACCGAGAAGGCCGACAAGACCAAGGCCAACCGTTTCCTCGATGAAGCCAAGGTGGTGCTGCGGCTGTCCCACTCGGCGCTGGTGACCACCTTCGACGCCGGCGAGGTCGACGGCGAGTTCTACATCGCCATGGAGCTGGTCGAGGGCAAGGATCTGCGCGAGGTGTGGAACCGCTGCGTGCGGACCCGGCAGCGTATCCCCCTGGATGTGGCATTGCATGTGGTGCGCGAGGTGGCGCGGGCGCTGGCCTACGTACACGCCTACGGCGATCTGAAACTGGTGCACCGGGATGTGGCGCCGCCGAACATCTTGCTGGCCTATGTCGGCGACGTAAAGCTGACCGATTTTGGTTTGGCCCGCAGCGTTCTCAAGCAGGAACATACCGCCCCTGGCGTCGTGTTCGGCCGGGCGGCGTATCTTGCGCCCGAACAGGCCCGCGGCGAGGTGGCTGACGCGCGCACGGACGTTTACACCCTCGGCATCGTGCTGTGGGAGCTGCTGACCGGACAGCAGTTCTTGCAGCTATCGGGACTGGATCCGGCGGCGGCCCTGGCCATTGTGCGGCACCCGAAGATTGCCCCGCCGTCCTCGCGCGCGCCGTGGATTTCCCCCGCGCTGGATCAGGTGGTGATGCGCGCACTGACGCCCGATCGCGACGCCCGCTACTCGTCCGCCGAGGAAATGCGGCAGGGATTGGCCGACGTGATGTCGGACATAGCGCCGCGCGGGGATTCGGCGCGCGTGGCGGAATTCTTGCGCGGGATTTATAGCGAAACCATCGAGGAAGAACGCGCCGAGCGCGACCATTATCTGAAGGACGAGATCCCCAAGTTTCGCGCCGCTCTGGTGGCCCCGGAACGCACATCATTGGTTGGTGCGGAGGCTGCGCTGGCGGCAATCTCCGACGAGGATTCGGCCCCCTCGGCGCCCGGTGCGGCCGGACAGCCGATCACCATCAGTGGTCCGGTCGGATCCCCCCCGGCACTCCCAGTCGCCAGTCCAGCGTCGGCGCCCCGCCCCCGAGTCGGACGTTCCTGGACCTCGCCTCGCTTGCCCGGCTTGCCGCCGTCGATCGTCCAGCCGCGCGACGGGATCTCCCACGCTGACCCTTCCGCCGCATCGGCGCCCCCGGCAACGTCGGTGCCCGCAGGCCCCTCCCCTCGATTGTCGTTTGGCGGCACGCCCGCGCGGCCGGTCGCGGCCGCAACCAATGTTCGTCTGACGCCCCGGGCGGGGGCGCCCGTCGTCGCGGCACGTACGTCGCTGGACGCTGAACGATCGCCGGTCGTCCCGGCGCCCGTCGTCGAGGAATCGCCCCCTGCCGAGGCGCGCATCATCGCGGGCCGCTATCGGGTGGTCGGCACGCTGGGCGAGGGGAGTCTCGGGATCGTGTACGCCGTCAAGCAGTCCGACGGCGGCCAGGATCTGTCCTTGCGTGTGATGGCCCGCAGCCGTTCATTCGACGGGCCGCTGGCGGATCGCTGGCGCCGTGAGGTGCGCGCGGTTTCGTCACTCGGACATCCGCACTCGGTCCTGGTGCACGACCTTGGGATCACCGAAGACGGCGCCTCGTACGTCGCGATGGATCCTTTGTCGGGCATGGACCTGGCGACCTATGTCGCGCGCGAGCAGCGTCTCGATCCCGTGCTGGCCCTCAAGATCGTGACGCCGCTGTGCCAGGTGCTGGGGGCGGCGCACGCCGCCGGGGTGGCCCACGGGGCCCTGCGGCCCGAAAGTATCTTCCTCGCGCCGCGGGGCAAATCCGTCGACGCGGTCAAGCTGATCGATTTCGGGCTCGCGGCTGCGCTGACCAAGGATCTGGTGCCCCGGCGACTGACGCCGGAGTCATTGCCGGCCAATGTCGTCGAGTACCTCGCGCCCGAACAGCTGGCCGGCCAGGCCCCTGATGTGCTGTCGGATGTCTTCGGCGTCGGTGTGATCTTGTACGAAATGCTGACGGGCGCGCCGCCACACGCGGGCTCCGGCGATCTGGTCGGGCGGCGCAGCCAGGAGGCGCCGCAGTCGCCGCGCATGTTTCGCCCCGACATTTCCGAGCCCCTTGAACGTCTCACGCTGGCGATGCTCGACCGCGACCGGACCCGTCGTCCACGTTCGATGGCCGACGTCGAGACCGCGCTGGTCGGCCTGGCGGTGCCGGGGGTCCGGCCAGCGACTGGGGCGGACCCCGCCGGCTCCGATCTCGTGGTCGGCGCTGAAGAGCGCAGCCAGCGCCGGGTGACCCGCGACGCGGCCTTTCGCGCCATCGCCGATTTGTCCGCCGAGCCTCCGGCCGCGTTGCCCGCCCTGCTGGCACCGAGGACGGCGCCTGAAGTGGTGTTCGGTGTCCCCGTCGACGAGACGGCCACGACCGACCCCGAAATCCCCACGCTGCCGGCGTCTGCCTTGCGGCCGTCGGCTGCCCAAACCTCGTCGAGTTCGATCCCGGCCCGGATACCCGGGGGCGGCATGCTCGCGCGCTACGGCGCTGGGTCTGCAAGAAAACAGACCTCGCCCATCTCCGGCGCCGTGGTCCAGGTGGGGGGCGGCCTGGCCGTCGTCGGTCTGCTGCTGTTGCTGCTGCTGACCGATACATTCTCCTGCCGCGATCGCTCGGCCGCTTCGAAACCATCAGCCAAGACCGCGACGACCAAGAAGCCGTGAGGGTTAGCGCATGAGACGCTGGCCGAGCAACATCATGACTTGCATGGCCAGGGTCCGGTCGCCCTCGATCCGGATTCGGCCTTGCAACAGCGCTTGCAAGGGGGGCATGCGGCCGGTCGTAACCCCCTCGTAGGTGGTGCCGTCGACGCGGACGATCGCACGCGGCCGACCCGCGGTGGCGCCAGTGCGACCGAACGCGACGTCCAGGCCCCAGCGACGGCGGCGCTTCCCTTCCACCTCGACCGCGAAGCGCCCATCCACCTGCCGCAGCATCGCGAGATCGCGCGGATCCAGGAACAGCAGATCCAGGGCGGACCACCCCGGCGGCATCAGGTCAGGCAGATCGGGATCGCGGTCAAAGGCGGCCTGAAAATCGGCGACCGATTGTCGCAGCCACACGTCCGGGCGGGGCGCGCTTCGTATCGCTGCCAGGGACAGGGCTTCGACGTCCAGACGGTCATCCACCGGGCACACGTCCCAATGTCCGCCGCCGGTTCCCGACAGCGACGTCCGCACCAGTGGCGCGCCATCGGGCGCGAGGGTGCCGGCGGCGGCATAAACCCCGGGCAGCCACGTCAGGAAGAAGTCCCCGGCCGCGAGGCCTGGCGGCGGCCTGTCCACGTCGTTCCTGCGTCCTTGCCTGCCTAGCGTTTCCGCGTCTTGCGGCCCGGGCGGGGGTTCCGGCCCGGACCGCCGCCGCCCTTGGGCTTCTTGTCGGCGCGTCCCCGGTGGTGCGCGGACGGACGGCTTGGGCTATCGGGCATGGCGCCGCGACGGCCGTGGGTCTTGCGCTGATCCTCCCGCTGAGGCCGCTGGGGTGCCACCTGCGCCTTGTGCGTTTGCAACTTGAAGTCGATCTTGCGTCTGGTCACGCTGACCGACAGGACCTCGACGGTGACCTCATCGCCCAGCGAAAAGGTCTTGCCCGAGCGTCCGCCAACCAGGCGGCACGTGGTCTCGTCGAACTGAAAGTAGTCGCGGCCCAGATCCTCGACCCTGACCAGACCTTCGATGAACGGTTCGGGGACCGACACGAACATGCCGAAGCTGGCGATGCTGGAGATCGTCCCGGGGAAGACGTCGCCGATGCGATCGCGCATGAAGAAGGCGCGGTACAGATCCATCACCTCGCGTTCCACTTCCATCGCTTTTCGTTCGGCGAACGACGCGTCGGCGGCCATCTTCTGCAGGGCCCCCTGATCCGGCATCGCCGGCGTGGCGCTCATCCGCGGGAACCCCCCGGCCGGCTTGCCCTGCTCGGCCAGGCGTCGCTTGAGCAAACGGTGCACGATGAGATCCGGGTAGCGTCGGATGGGCGACGTGAAATGCAGATACGCCGTCGCCGCCAGTCCGAAGTGACCCAGGTTGACGACGTCATACGTCGCCTGCTTGAGCGATCGCAGCAGCTGAAACGACAGCGCCTTGACCGCGGCATGCTCGGCCAGTTGTTCGAGCACGCGCGCCAGGCCCTTGGGTGACCGCGCTTCCTCGATGTCCACCCGGATGCCGTAGGACTCGGCCAGATTGGCGAACATTTCCAGCTTGGCCTCGTCGGGCACGTCGTGAATGCGCCACAGGGTGTCTTCGCCCCGTTGCTTGAAGCTGTCACCCACGGCCTCGTTCGCCGCCAGCATGAATTCCTCGATCATCGAATACGCCTGGCGTTCGCCCGGATCACGTCGCGACCGTCGAATGTCACGCACCAATTGCGGGTTGTCGTCGTCCAGTTCGACCACCGGTTCGGGCAGATCCAGATCCAGGGCACCGCGCTGCTGCCGGCGCACGCGCAGGCGCGCGGACAGGGACGTCATCGCGCGCAGGGCGGGCAGGTGCGGCTCGTACTTCTTGCGCTTGCCGCGGGTGTCACCCGCAAGGGCCGCTGCCACGCCCGGGTAGTCCAGCCGCGCGCGCGAATGAATCACCGCCGCACAAAAATCCGTGTCGACGACATTCAGGTTTCGATCGAGATCAATGCGCACCACCATGGCCAGGCGGTCCTGCTCGGGCACCAGCGAGCACATATGACCGGACAGCGCCTCCGGCAGCATGGGGATGGCGCGGTTGGGTAGGTACACGCTGCAGCCGCGCTTCTGCGCCTCGTCGTCGATGGGCGAGCCTTCACGCACATAATGAGAGACGTCCGCGACAGCCACCCACAGGCGGTTGATGCCACCCGGCAGCTC
This sequence comes from Myxococcales bacterium, assembly GCA_025350815.1. GTDB lineage: Bacteria > Myxococcota_A > Polyangia > Fen-1088 > Fen-1088 > JANXXE01. Next base: position 13,953 of record JANXXE010000051.1, read on the forward strand.
TTCCAGCGCGACGGCGTCGTCGAAGTCACGCGCCGTTTCGGGGTCGATGGTGGTGAAAGGAACATGACGAAGATCCGCCCGGTCCTGCCGATCCGCGTCCTGCACTTCTTGGGGGACGTGTGCGGCGATGCGCGCCACGGGTTCGGGGAATTCCTCGGTGATGTCGGCGATGGCGAGAATCTTCTCGATCTCGGTGCGGGGATCGTCCGGGTCGCCCAGCACCTTGAGGATGGTGACCTCCATCGGCGACTCGGCGCTGTCCGGGTAGCGGACGATTTCGGCCACCACCGCCTGGCCCGTTTTTGCGCTGCCGGGGCCGCCGCGCAGGATGACGGCACCCGCGATGCGCGAGTCATCCGGTTCGAGGTGCAGGCCCTTGCCCGTGCCGACGATCTGGCCGGTGATCTTGCCGCGGCCACGCTCGACAATGCGGGCGACGCGCCCTTCGAGCCCGCGCGGTCCCACCCACCATTCGACCTCGACGCGGTCGGCGTCCATGGCCGCCCCGCGCGCCTGCGCGGAAATGTGAATGTCTTCGGATTTGTCGTCGGGCACCACGAAGCCATAGCCCCGTGGGTTGACCTTGATTCGTCCGGTCAAAATTCGTTTCGGTTGATTGCGATAAGGTTGGTCTTCGTTTTGATTCATTCTGGTCATCAGTGCTCAGTTGGGGCGAGCGCGTACAGCTTTCTGTCGTCCGCGCCCACGTAGATTGTTCCGTCAGGTCCAAGCACCGGGGAGCTATCGACGTCTCCTCCGAGTGCAACGGACCACCGCGGGCGACCGTCCGACTCCAGCGCGTAGAGCCGATCGTCCTGCGATCCAAACAGGATCGCGCCGGCCGCGTCGACGAGTGCAGACGAAAGGATGCGATCTCCGGTACGAAAAGTCCATGCCAAAGTTCCGTCGGGCTTGATCGCGTAGAACAGTCCGTCGAACGATCCGACCAAAATCAGCCCGTTTTCACCCAGTGCCGGGGACGCGCGGATATCGTCGCGCGCAGTGAACGCCCAGCGCAAACTGCCGTCGGGGTTCAGGGCGTACAGCTTGCCGTCGTCGGAGCCGACGTAGATGGTTCCGTCTTCGGCCACCATGGGGCTGGATTCTATGTCGTCGCCGGCGCGGAAGTCCCAGCGCTTGCCGCCGTCCGGTCCCACCGCGTACACGAGGTTGTCCTGGCAGCCGGCCACCACGGTGCCATCGGCCATCAACGCAGGTGTCGACGACACGTGCGCGCCCGTGGCGAATCGCCAGCGCAGGGTGCCGTCAGGATTGATGGCGTAGATGCCGTCACCGCCCGTGTACAGCGTGCCGTCGGGGCCGATGGTTGGTCCGGCGTCCACGTCGCAGCGACTGGCAGCGGGGCTGACGCCGACCGCCTGGGGACAGGACCCAACTTGAAAACGCCACTGCATCTTCATTTGTTTGAGGTCAAAGGCGTACAGGTGATCGTCGTCCGAGCCGAAGTACAGGATGCCGCTGGCACTGATCGCGGCCGAGCTGAAGATGAGGTCCGACGAGGCCTGCAACGCGCGCGGGGTGCCGTCCTTGTCGACGATGTGCAGCCGTCCGTCGTGACTGCCGACCGCCACCAACCCATCGCTTGTCACAGCCGCCGAGGCCGTTATGGGGGCACGTGTCTCGTAGGTCCATGCGACTTGTGGCTGGTGCAGCGGCAGGCGATACGGCGAGCGGCCGCGGTGCTCGGGGCCCAGGCGGAACATGGCCTGCGCCGTCGAGGCCGGTCGCGACTCGGCGGAAGGTTTCGGGGCCTCTGGCGCCGGCAGCGCGGTGGATGTGCGCGGTGGGGCCGTTCGTCTTGCGTCGTGCGCGGGCCAGACGCAGCGGCCGGATTCGCAGATGCGCTCCAACTTGCAGTCGCGGTCCGACAGGCAGCCCGCGATGGGCTGACGGGGCAGCACACAGGCGGACAGCAGCAGCGGACCAAGCCAGAGGAAGATGTTTCGGCCGCCGTGCGGCGGGACCATGTGTCTTGCCGTTAGGGTAGGGCAATCCTCGAAACTCGCAAGTACGCGCCCGATGGCTCAGAAGAAGTTGATCACCATGTTGAGGCCGCTGTTGTACCAGCTGATACCGGGGTAGCGCGCCACCGTCGCCGCCAGCTCGACGGCCAGCGAGGTGTTGTGGCCCTGCACGATCTCGACGCCGGCGCCCCCCATGAACGCGTGCCCGCGGCTGTCCGCCCACCCGCGGCGGTCGGATTCGTCCGTGACGTGGGCCAGACCCAGCGCCCCGCGCAGGAACAGCCGCCTGAAGAAGAAGCCTTGCGCGCCGACCAGATAGGCGGTCTGTTCCTGATTCGAGGCCGTCTGGCCTGTGCTGGTGCCCTCGACGCCCAGAAAACAGACCCAGTTTCGCGCAAAGCCCACCCCCAAGCGGGCGGTGTAGGAAAGTCCGGCGCGTCCCTCGCTGTCGTTCACCGTATGCCAGGACAGCGCACCCATCCCCACGCCAAGGCCGATCGTGAAGGGGCGGAAGATCTCGCGCGCCGGGGCCGCCTGCCGTACGTAGTAGGGGGAAGGGTGATAGGCATAGCCGGGTGGGGCGCCGTAGGCCGCCGCCGGGTCATAGCTGGGGGGGTAGCCCGGGGCGCCGCCATATTCGGGGCTATAGGGTCCGGCCGGGCCGGGCGGGGCGGCGGGTGGGGGCGGGGGAATCGGCCGGGGGTCAGTCGGGGCGGCCGGTTCAGAAGGGGCCTCCGGGTCGTTCTGTTGTGCCTGGGCCTCAGTGTGAAACACCAGCACGGCGACAGCCCCGAATAACAGCCGCGTGATCATCGATTCCCTGCTAAACATCCCGCTTTCCTGAGGTCGTCCATCAGATCCCTTATTCCGCCCATCAAGTTCGGTGCCAACGGCACGTCGCCCTGATGTGTTCTTAGCGTCAGGGCGGACCTACACTAAACTGATCACATCCATGGCCGATCCTCGCACCGAAGGCATTTTTACCTCCTTGCGAGCCGCCGCGCGCGTGACCCACGACCGGTTTCTCGTCGGCGTCTCGGACGAGCGCGATCGAAAGCGCATCACCGCGGCGCTGGGTCTCGAGGGGTTGGTTGTCGAGCTCACCTCGACGCATGAGGCGCTGGATCGCCTGGCAGAGGAATCCTTCGAGTTGCTGGTCCTGGACGTCGATGAGGTGCGCGGCGCGCGCGATCCCCTGCCGGCCAGTCGCGAACTGCGGCCGTTTGCCGACCTGGTGGCGATTTTGGACAGCGATCCGATGCGTTGCAGTCAAGCGTTTGCCGGCGAGGTTGCGGCCGTCCTGCCACGGCCCTTGCCTCCGAACGACGCCCTGTTGCGCGCCCATCTGCGGTGGCTGGCGGCCTGTCGCCGATCGCGCACGCGCGGGTTGTTGCTGGGCAGTGCCCTGGCCCGCCACCGCGAGGACCTTCGCGCCGTAGAGCCCGCACTGGAAAGTGCCTTGTCAGAGATCCTGGCCGAGGCGGCGTTCGAGCCGACGGTCATGGTGATGGGCGACGCTGAACTTCTGCGCGTCGTCGGGGGCCGCCCCACCCACGCGGCGCCCGACGTTGTCGTGGTGGGTCTGGGGCAGGTCGACAATCTGGAAGCGCGGCTGCAAGAGGCGCGGGCCCGAGCCGCCGGCGCGGCCCTGGTGGTGGTTGACGGTGCCGCGACGCCCGAGCGCCTGCGCGCGGCGATTTACGGAGGGGCGCGTGCCTATCTCGACCGCGGGAGGCTTGAGGATCTTGGGCGCGTTGTGGCGTTCGGTGCCATGCGCCGCCGGGCCGAAGTCAGCGGTCGGCGTCAGGTCGAAACGCTGGCACGTTTTGGTGTGCTCGATGAAAACGAGGGCACGACGCCCGCGCCGCCGAAGGATCTGGATGCCCGGCTGATAGCCGACGCCACCGCCAGCGGCGGGCCGTTCGTTCCCTCCGGGCACGAGGTTCTGGTGGTTGACGACGAAGTGGTGGTCTTAACCGTCCTGCGCGAGGCCTTGCGCCGGGGTGGCTATCGCGTCACGACGGCGGCCTCGGCCGAGGAAGCCATCGATCTGATGAGGAAGCGGCCGTTTGATCTCGTACTGACGGACAAGAACCTTCCCGGCGCCTCGGGGCTCGAGGTCTTGCGGGCCTCCCGTCTGCTCGACCCGCCCCCTGCGGTTGTGCTCATCACGGGCTATTCGTCGTACGACTCGGCCGTCGAGGCCATGGACATTGGCGCGCACGACTACATCGAAAAACCGATCCGCGACGTCGAGAATCTGCGCTTTCGCATCCGTCGGGCCCTGTCCCGCCGCGACCAGCAACTGGCGCGTAATAAGGCATCGCCCCCGGTGGGCGGCGCCAACGGGCGTGTTCTGGTGGTCGAGCTCGAAAGCAGCCGCCGGCAGTTGATCGCCGAGTTTTTGGGTCGCACCTACGACGTGACCGCCGCCGCCGATGGCGATGAAGCCCTGCGGTTGCTCCAGCTGGAACGCTACGACGTCGTGCTGGCCGACAGAAACTTGCCCGGGATGTCCGGTTTGCGCGTCATCGAACAGGCGCAGCGCCTGTTGCCGCATTGTGCGTCGGTGCTGTACACGGTCTATCCCTCGTATGAGACCGTCAAGGAGGCGTTCGAACTGGGCGTCGACGCGTTCTTGGTTCGTCCCAGCGAGGACCTGAAGAACCTGGCCGAGAAGGTCGCAGGCGCCTTGCGCAGCCGCGGCGGTATTCTGCTCGGCTGATCTGTTACCGCGCCCGTTTTCTTGTACACTCGGGTCCTTCCAAACTTGAAAATTGCATTCACGCACAACCTCCAGCTGACAGACAGCGAGGACGAAGCCGAGTTTGACACAGTCGAAACCGTCGATGCCGTGGCCGATGGGTTGCGCGCGGGTGGTCACGAGGTCGAGAAGATTGAGGTCACCGGGCCGGCGTCGCACCTGGCCGCGCGCATCGAATCCTTCGCGCCGGATCTGATCTTCAACACGGCCGAAGGGCGCCGCGGACGCACGCGCGAGGCTTTTTACCCCGCGCTGTTCGAGGAACTGGGCTTCCCCTACACGGGTTCTGACGCCTACGTCCTGACGGTGACGCTGGACAAGTGGCTGACCAAGCTGATCTTGTCCGCCCAGGGCGTCGACACGCCGCGGGCCCGCTTGGTGGTTCCGGACGATCGGCGTCTGCGTGATCTCGGGGCCGTGGGTCTCGGCTATCCGGTCATCGTCAAACCTAATTACGAGGGCTCGTCGAAGGGCATCGGCGATGACGCCGTCGCGCGCGATCCCCGTGCGCTGGCCGAGATGCTGCCGCGGGCGCTGCGCAAGTATCCGGCGGGTGTGCTGCTGGAAGAATTCATCCCCGGCACGGACGTGACGGTGCCCTTCGTCGAAGGCCTCGGCGACGAGGGCGTGCTGTTGCCCGTCGACTACGTCTACGAGCCGGGCGCGCGCAGCCGCTTCAACATCTACGACTACCGCCTGAAGTCTGCTGAATCGAACCGCGTTTCCGTGCGCTGCCCGCCTGATCTGCCGCGCGATGTGGTGGCCCGCCTGCGCGCGCTGTCCAAACTGGCCATCCGGACTTTGGGTGTCCGGGATCTGGGTCGCATAGATTTTCGCGTCGGCGAAGACGGCCGCATCTTTTTGCTGGAGGTGAACGCGCTGCCGTCCCTGGAACGTGGGGCCAGCACGTTTGCTGCCGCCGCGCGCGAGGGTCTCGACTACGAAGCGGCGCTTGGCAGCATCGTTTCCAGTGCCGCGCGCCGCCAGGGTTTGCTGGTTCCCGCGGGCGTGCGGCGCCGGCGTCCGCCCGAACCTCTGCGCATTGGATTCACCTACAACGTCAAGCGGGTTGACTCGAAGGCGGGCAACGACGCCGAGGCCGAATACGACGCGCCCGAGACCATCGATTCGATTCGCGAGGCGATCGAGAGCCACGGGCACATCGTCCTGCCGCTGGAGGCCACGGCCGAGCTACCCCGACAGTTCACGGAGCAGCCTGTTGATCTGGTCTTCAACATCGCCGAGGGCGTTTCGGGCCGCAACCGTGAGGCCGCCGTGCCCGCCCTGTGCGAGCTGATGGGCATCCCTTACACCGGCTCGGACGCGGCCACGTTGTCCATTGCCCTCGACAAGGCGCTGTCGAAACGCGTCCTGCGGCAGCACGGCATTCTGACGCCCGAGTTCCAGGTGATGGAATCCGGCCGCGAACGACTGTCGTCCAAGCTGAAGTTCCCCCTTATCGTGAAGCCCAATCAGGAAGGGTCCTCCAAGGGGGTCAGCGCCAGCGCCTCCGTGGTCGACGACGAGGAAGGCCTGCGGGCCGTGGTGCGGGAGCTGCTTGAGCGTTACCGGCAGCCGGCGCTGGTCGAGGACTATATCGCCGGCCGGGAATTCACCGTCGGCCTGCTGGGCGACAAGCGCCCGCGCGTTTTGCCGCCGATGGAGATCCTGTTCAAGGACACCAGCAATCTGCGACCCGTTTACGACTACCAGATCAAGCAGGAATGGGAGAAGCACGTCTACTACCAGTGTCCCGCCAAACTTTCGCCCGCCGAGCTCAAGGCCATCGAGCGGGTGGCGCGCGAGACCTTCTTGGCGCTCGCTTGTCGGGACGTGGCGCGCGTCGATCTGCGCATGGACGCCGCGGGCGAGCTGTGGGTCCTCGAGGTCAATCCCCTGCCGGGTCTGACGCCGGGCTATTCCGATCTGTGTCTGATAGCCAACGCCGCCAACATCGACTACCGCTCGCTAATAGGCGAGATCATGGCCGGGGGGCTCAAGCGTCTGCGTGAGAAGCGTCGGGCCGAGGCCAGGCCCCCGGCCGCACCCACCCCCACCGCCTTTTCCCACGCCCCCGTGGCGGCCCACCCGGCCCCGGCCGCCGCCGCAAGCGCAACCGCCGAGGTTGCCGCCGTTCCGTCCGCCACCCTGACGCCGCCGTAGGTCGGGCCTGCATGAGCGAGCGGCAGCGTCTGCGTCAGCTGGGCTTCTCGATCGGGCGATTCCCGACGGGGACACAAAACGCCATCACCGATGTCGCGGGTGTTCGGGTCGGGCACACCACCCTTATCTCGGGCGAGGGCAAGCTGGAGATTGGAAAGGGCCCCGTGCGGACCGGGGTCACCGCCATCGTGCCCCCGGCGCCCATCTTCACCGACCGGGTCGTGGCGGGTGCGTTTGTCCTCAACGGCGCCGGAGAAGTGTCGGGCCTTACCCAGGTGGTGGAATGGGGCCTGCTGGAGACGCCGGTTCTGCTGACCAGCACGATGTCCGTGGGCAAGGTTTCGGACGCCACCGTCAAATGGATGACCCGGCAGTTTCCGGGCATCGGCACCGACTACGACGTCATCATTCCCCTCGTGGGCGAATGCGACGATTCCTGGCTGAATGATTCCGTCGGGCGGCATGTCCGGTCCGAACACGTCTACCGCGCCATCGAACAGGCCAGCGGCGGTCCCGTGGCCGAAGGCGCGGTCGGGGCGGGCACGGGGCTTGTGACCTGCGACTTCAAGGCCGGCATCGGGACCAGTTCGCGTCGGGTGCCCGCCGAGGTCGGCCATTACACGCTGGGCGTTTTGGTCCAATCCAATTTCGGTGTCATGCGCAGCCTGGTGGTGAACGGCGCTCCCGTCGGAGAAATCCTCGCGCCCGAGTTTTCCTCGGCCGAAAAGCGAGTCCACAATGCCGGCTCGATCATCTGCGTCGTGGCGACGGACGCGCCCCTGCTGTCGTCGCAGATCACCCGTTTGTGCAAGCGCGCGGCGCTGGGCATCGGCCGCGTGGGCTCATTCGCGGCGCACGGCTCGGGCGAGATCATCGTTGGCTTTTCCACAGCCAACAAGGTGCCGCGCGAAACGCACGGCATGACCACGCGTCTTGAGGTCCTGCTCGATCCCGCCTGCGACGGCTTGTACGAGGCCGTGGTGGAGTGCACCGAGGAGGCCATCACGAACGCCCTGTGCATGGCCGAGGATATGCGCGGCCAGTCGGACCACTTCGCCCCCGCCCTTCCCCTCGATCGCCTGGCCACGATCCTCGACCGGCATCGCAAGGCCCACGCCGGCTGACGGGGACCTGTCGGCGATGCGGGTTTGCTTTCTGGTCGGTGACATCAAGGCGCAGCAGCCCACGTACGGCGGCGTGTACCTGGCCTGGGCGGCCCATCGCCGTGGCCACGACGTGCGCTTCGTTTCGGTGGATGATCTGTCCTTTCTCGACGACAACAACATCCTGGCCACGACAACGCGCGTGCGCGCGGGCGACTACACGCGGCCTGCTGACTTCTGGCGGGCGCTGACCTCGGACGACGTGGTCAAGGAAGAGGACGCCCTTTCGGGATTCGATGTCGTCTTTCTGCGCTACAACCCGCTGCGCGAGGGGCCGGGCCTGCCCGGCTCGCCCGTCATCGACGTGTGCTGGCGCTTGCGGCTCGGCGGGACGCTGGTCATCAACGATCCGGAGGGCTTGCGCCGCGCGGGGGGGCGCATGTACCTGGGCGACCTGCCGCCCGAGATTCGCGCCAGAACGCTGGTGTCCCGCTCGGCCCGGCGCCTGAAGGAATTTCTGCGGGCCCTCGACGGGCCGGCGGTCCTCAAGTCACTGTCGCGAATGGGCGCCGAGAAGGTTTTCTACGTGCGGCGCCGCCAGGTTGCGAATCTCAATCAGATCATCACGGCCATCACCAAGACCGGGCACGCGGTCGCGCAGGAATACCTGCCCGAGGCGCAGCAGGGCGAAAAGCGCTTGTTGCTGCTGGGGGGCCAGCCCCTGCGGGTGGGCAAGCAGGTCGCTATTTACCGCCGGGTTCCCGCCCTGCGCCCCGCTGGTGGCGGCGCGGCCGATGCGCCGGGTACCGGACCCAAGGCCGGCAACACCAGGGCGGACTTTGGCCCGACCGAGGCCCGCCTGTGCGAATTGCTTCGGCCGAAACTTCTGGCCGATGGTCTCTATTTCGTCAGCGTCGACATCGCCGGCGACCGCATTCTCGAGGTGAATGTGTTCACCCCCGGTGGGTTGCATTCACTGAAGGAGGTCTACAAGATCGACGCTGCCGCGGTGATCATGCGCGACGTCGAGCGGCGGGTTCGCCTGCGGGCTGCGTACCGGACGACCTTCGATCCCGAAGCCGCAGACGTGGTGTAGGCGAACGTAGTGACAAGGGGCGGCTAGAAAATGCCCCTGACTCCGGGTAGCCTGAAGGAACAGGTGAGCGCTTCTTCCGCCGATCGTGACCGCGACCGAGATCGGGATCGAGAGGCCGACGTCATGGATCTCGCGAGCCAGCCTGCGCCCGCCCAGCCGCCGGCGGAACCGGGTCCCGTCCTGACGGTATCGCCCGAGGAGATCTCGCGCTTCTTCGTGCGCGTCCGCCGCGACCAGGAAACCGAACGCTGGGACGTGCGTCTGGATGGGGCCCTGCGCGAGATTCTTGAGCGCGCAAACGAGTTCGTTCCGTCGGAATCGGGTGGCATCTTGCTGGACGATCCGCGCGCCAAGCTGGCGGGCGTGCGCACCCCGCGGCTGACGTTCATCGCGGTGTACGGGCCAGGCTCGGCACAGCTGCTCGGCATGCGTATCCCGAGCGATCGTGGATTTGTCGGACAGATTTACCGTTCGGGCAGCCCCTACCGGACCGACAATTTGACGCCCGACGATCCCCTGATCGTCACGGTGCCCCCGCGCCCTTCGGGGCCGCCCATCGGGTCCATCATCGGCGTGCCAGTCATCGTGGGCGAGTCGATCTGCGGCGTGTTGCAACTGGCGAACCGTCGTTCGGGTGGGCCCTACACTGTCCGTGACAACGAGTTGCTCCGGATCTTTGCCGCCTACATGTCCTCGTCGATCCAGAACGCGCTCGACGCCATCCGGGCGCGGGCGCTGGCGAGGCTCGATCACCTGACGGGGCTTTTCAACAGTCGTTATTTCCACATCCGGTTGCAAGACGAAATCGTGCGCGCCGATCGGGATGGCACCGAACTTTCGATGCTGTTTCTCGACCTCGACAACTTCAAGCTGGTCAACGATCGCTTCGGCCATATGGCCGGTAGCTGGACCCTGCGCGAGGTGGCCCGCCTGTTGGCCGAAAATGCGCCACCAGCGACTGTGCTGGCGCGCTACGGGGGCGACGAATTCGTGGCGATCCTGCCAGGGACGGGCCTACAGCGCGCGGTGCAGACGGCCGAATTGCTGCGGCGGGTGATTGCCGACGCGACCCTATTCGACGTCGAATCGGAGCCCGGCCAACCCGCACAAATGCTGCCCGGCGTGCGTGCCTCGCTGGGCGTTGCGTCCTACCGGGATCACCTGGCACCCGGTGGCAACCAGCGCCGGCGTGAGAACGTCTTTCTGCGCCTGGCCGATTCGGCTATGTATCGGGCCAAGGCCAATGGTCGCAACCGCGTCGAAGTCGCCGAAGGCGAAGAGTAGGGCGCACGTCAGGGTGTGGTGGGCGATGCTCCTGGTCGCCGCCGTGTCCGCGGGCTGCACCCGCCGGGGTGGCGAGGCCGGTACGTCCGGGGCCCCGGTTGTGGAGATCCGGGACGCCGACGGTCAGCCGACGCTGTCGGTGCGTCGGATTGACGGCGGTCTCCGGTGGCTCGATCTGGCCGGGCACACCCAGGGTGATCTCTTCGCCAAGGACGGACGCATCGTCACCACCAGGGGCGGCCAGGAGGGTGAAGCGTTGACGGCCGACAAGGAAGCCGTGGACGCCCTCGCCATCAGGCGTCCGGGCGGGCACCGGCTGCTTCTTGCGCGTGTCGGCGGTGCTTTGCGCCTGGGTGACGGGGCCGGGATCCCGGTGGCCCGCATACGCGCCGAGGGCGATAACGGGGCGGTGGCTTACGACGCCGGGGGGCTAATCGTCGCCAGCGCGCGCAGCGCCGGGGGCCGCATCGTGCTGTCGGATAGCGCCGGACACACGACTGGATTCGTCACAGGATCCGCCAGCGTCGAGCGGGCGGCCCTGATCATGCTGGGCATGCTCCTACCCGCCGAGCGCGCGATTTTGCTCGCGTACTGACGCGGCCGGAGCAAGTGGGCGGCTACTTGTCGTCGCGCAACGCGCGGGACAAGATCTTGCCGGCCAGCTTCTCGCCGTCGACCTTGTACTGGCCTGAAGCGACAAGACGCCGAAGCTCGCCGACGCGGGCCTGGCGGGCAATCTGTGGTCCCGACTGCGACGCCAAGAAAGCATCGCGTTTGGACGGGGAGGATGACTTCCGGGGGGAGGGCCTACTGGTGACCGACATGCATACCTAATTCGGCCAAAAACCAAAAAGCTTGAAGTAATTTCTTGTCATAAAAAAATCCACAGTAGTTACAAATGCTTACATGCCCAGTTGGAGTGCGCCGATCAGGCTGCGACGGTTTCTTCCAGCTCGCCCAAGGTCTCGCGCAGCTTCTTCGTCGCCTCGCCGTGGATCTGGCACACCCGCGATTCCGTGACGCCCAGGACGTTGCCAATCTCTTTCAAATTCAGATTCTCGCAGTAGTACAGCGACAGAACCTGCTGCATCTTTTCGGGCAAATCGTCGATGCCAGCGACGAGTCGGGCCACGGTTTCCCGGTGTGAGGTGATCTCAAACGGGTCAGGCGCGTTGTCGTCGCCGGTGCGCTCAAGGAAATCGGGACCGGCGTCATCGATGCCCACCACCGACGAGCCAGACAGCTTCTGCTGGCGGGCGTACAGCTCCTCGACCTCGACCCCAAGGGCCTCGGCAATTTCCTGCTGGTCAGGTGTGCGGCCCAGTTGCGCTTCAAGGCGGCGCGTGGCTTCGCGCAGCTCGTTTGACAGCCGGCGCATGTCGCGGGACAGGGTGTCGCGCGAGCGCAGGTCGTCCAACATCGCACCCCGGATACGGAACTCGGCGAAGGCCTCGAACCGGTCGACCCGTTTGGGGTCGAAGCGGTCGGCCGCCTCCATCAGCCCGATCACGCCCGACGAGATCAGGTCATCGATCTCGACGTGGGCCGGCAAACGCCGCGCAAGCCTTCGCGCAACCTTTTCGATGTAAGGGAAAAACTTTGCGGCGTACTCGCGCCTTTTTTCGGCCACTGACTTACGGGAAGGTTTGCGTGCCGCCTTGGCTTTCTTCCGTTTCGCGATGGGCATACGCCATGACAAGAGCACCGAATGTGCCAAGATTCGAAACCGCGCCGACGCTGGGCTTCACCTGTCCGACGGACAGGTCACCGTCAGCCGAATGACGTTCAGGGGCGCTTGACGCTGTCAATCGGGTGACGCCCCGGCAGGTCCTTGACGGTGTCAGGCTCACGCGACGTTTCTCCGACGGAGCTTCTCGACGAGGGTGGTGCGGTTCATACCCAGCAGCTCGGCCGCGCGGTTCCGGTTGCCGCCCGTTCGTTCCAGCGCCTGTCCGATCAGGCGTTCTTCCAGTTGGTGCAGCAGCATGCGCAGGTCGACACCCGACGGTGGCAGGTCGACCATGCCCGCGTTCAGGTCCACGACGTCTGTGCGGAGGTTGGGGGGCAGGTCGTCAACTGTGACCATCCGGTTGCCGGCGACCAGAACCAGGCGCTCGATGGTGTTTTCAAGCTGGCGGACGTTGCCAGGCCAGTCGTGGGAACACAGGACTTCCATCACTTCGGGCGTGAAGCCAGGCACCGAACGCCGGTCGACTGCGTTGATCTCCTGGCGAAAATGCTCGGCCAAAAGGGCGATGTCCTCGCGCCGGTCGCGCAAGGCCGGCACGTCGATGGGGATGACATCCAGGCGGTAGAACAGGTCCTCGCGAAAGCTTCCGTCCTGCACCATCTGTTCGAGGTTGCGGTGCGTGGCCGCGATGACGCGGACCTCCACGGGAACCGGATGGCTGCCCCCCACCTGCATCACCTCGCGCTCCTGCAGCACGCGCAGTAGCTTGCCCTGCAGGCTCTTCGGCATGTCGCCAATCTCGTCGAGAAATAGCGTGCCGTTCTGCGCGGCCAGCACCTTGCCAAGACGTGCCTTGTCCGCGCCCGTGAAGGCGCCCTTGGTGTGTCCGAGCAGTTCGGACTCGGCCAGTGACTCAGGGATCGCCGCCATGTTCACGGCGACGAAAGGCCCGGCTCGGCGGGCGCTGGCGGCGTGAATCAGCCGGGCGAGAATTTCCTTGCCGGTACCGGTCTCGCCGCGGATGAGAACATTCGCCTCGGTGTCGGCCACCTGATCGATTCGTTCCAGGACAAGGCGCATCGCCGGGTGCTCGCCTATGACGGCTGCGCCCCTGGTCTGCCGCACGTGGTTGGCGCGTGCCGGCTCGGCCAGTAACTTTTGCAGCGTTTCCTGAAAGAACATCGCGTGAAAGGGCTTGGCCAGAAAGTCGACCGCGCCCGCGCGCAGGGCGGCGACGGCGTCTTGCACCGTGCCTTCTCCGGTCAGGACCACGACGGACACTGGCGGTGTTCGCTTCCGCGCCGCCTCTAGTACGTCGAAGCCACTGGCCCCGGGCATGCGCAAGTCCGTGATGCACAGATCCACCTGTTCGGACTGGAGCAGGGCAATAGCGTGCGCGCCATCCGTCGCCTCGAGCGCTTCGTGCCCGACGGACGTCACCAGGCGATGAAGAATCGCCCGGATAGTGGGATCGTCATCCACCAGAAGGATGCGCTTGCTAATCAACAATCGGGGGATCCCATCGGCTGGATCGGCCACCCCCTTGAAGTGCGCTTCCGCGTCCGTGACCGGCTGATGCGTTGCGCGTGTACGCGAATCAGGCATTCGCTCACGCCGACTTGTCGTCGGTGCTCCAGGGCCCCTTGAAACCGGCGCGCGTCAAAAGCGAGCCGAATTCCTTCTTGGCGGGCGCGCGGTCGTAAGCCTCTTCCGGTGCGACGATGTCGTTCTTGACGAGATCCATCATCGAATCGTTCAGCGTTTGCATGCCCAGGCCCCGGCCCGTTTGCATCATCGACGGAATCTGGAACGTCTTGCCGTCGCGGATCAGATTGGCGACGCCGGTCGTGACAATGAGAATTTCGAGCGCGGCGACGCGACCTCCGCCCTTCTTTTTCAGCAGCGTCTGCGCGACGACGCCCTTGAGGGATTCGGACAACATCACCCGGATCTGCGACTGGCGATCGGTCGGGAATTGATCAATCAGGCGGTCCACGGTCGACGGCGCCGTGTTCGTATGCAACGTGCCGAACACCAGGTGACCGGTCTCGGCGGTTTCGATGGCGATGGCCACTGTTTCAAGATCGCGCATCTCGCCGACCAGGACGATGTCGGGATCCTCACGCAAAGCCGCCCGCAGCGCGGCCTTGAAGCTTTTGGTCTGCGTGCCGACCTCGCGCTGGTTGATGAGGCACTTTTTGTCCTTGTGGACGAATTCGACCGGGTCCTCGATGGTGATGATGTGATCGTCGCGGTTGGCGTTGATCCAGTCGACCATCGCCGCCAGCGTTGTCGATTTGCCGCTGCCCGTCGGTCCCGTCACCACCACCAGGCCCTTGTCGTACTGGCAGAAATCGAGACAGGCCTTGGGCAGGCGCAGTTCCTCGGCGGTCAGAATCTTCGACGGGATTTGCCGGAAGACGGCCCCGATGCCACCGATGTCGCGGAAGACATTGCAGCGCATGCGCGCGCGTTCGCCGAGCTCGTACGCGAAGTCGCTGTCATTGGTTTCCGCGAACTCGGCCCGGTTCCTGGCGGGCATGATGGCCTCGATGATGGGACCCAGCTGATCGGGCGTCAGGACAGCGCGGTCGGGCATCACGGTCATGCTGCCGTCGATGCGCACCATCGGCACGTTGTGGGACTTGAGGTGCAGGTCAGACGCCTTCAGGTCGAGCATCTGGTGGAACAATTCGTCGATGTGCTGCACGGGTCCCGCGTTGACCGGGGGGCGCCTGTCGGGCATCGAAATGGCGACGCTGGGCTTTGGTGCCGCGGGTGCCGCGCCGGCCAGTTTGATCCGCACCGACAGGCCCACGATGGTGTCCTCGACGTCGATGGATACGCTGCCGATGGGCGCGGCGTAGGAATACGTGCGCGTGCCGGTCAGCCCCGGCGTGTAGGTGGCCCCAAGAACCTCGACCAGAAGACCTGCGATTTGTTCTTCGGACGCGGGTCGGGACGAAATGGGTCGGACTGATCCGCTGGCAATCAATTCGACGGCCGCGCCGGCACGGAAGACCAGCGCCTCCGCCTTGTGCTTGACCATTGCTTCCAGGTAGCGGTCGAGGACTGCCATCGCCCCACGGGGATCGACGCGTCCGGCACAAAGCTTGAGGAGGGCGGGTTCAGCCGCCGCGCGCGATGGCCTGTGCGAACAGCCGTGCGTGCGCGTAGATCGACAGCTGTGGATTCACCCCCACCGCCGTCGGAAAGATCGAGCCGTCGACGATCCACAGGTTCTCTATCTGGTGGTGGCGGCCTCGGGAGGTCACGACCGATCGTTTGGGATCGTCGCCCATCGGGCAGCCGCCCATTTGGTGGGCGGAAAACAATGTGTGCAGGTTCGGTCCGAACTGCGCCCGATCAAGATCGCCAATCTCGGCGTCTGTGCGAATGTGGATCGGCTTTGCGTGCAGCGAGATCACCTCGGTGGCGCCCGCCGCCAGCAGCAGACGCGCCATGTTCTTGATCGCGTCCCGCGCGGCCTCGCGCAGTCCGTCGCCTAACGGATAGGCAAGACGGATGCGCCCGTCAGCGCCGCAGCGAACCCGCCCACCCGGATCATCGTGCTGGCCATCGACCATCAAGGCGATGGTTGCCTGTGCGAAAGACAAGCGTTCGGCGAGGTGGCGGTGGCTGTCCCCGAAACCCGGAAAAGCGATCGAGGCCAGCATCGGGTGCGTGGGTGACGCCTCAAGGAAGTATCCAACGTTTGTCCCCCTGTCAGCGAAGTGATGGCAGGACACCGACTGGGGCGCGCCGTAGAAGCCTTCGACGGGTTCTGCGAACAGTCCCACCATCGGGACCGCGGGGTGCAAGAACGTTCGCTTGCCGACAAGGCCACTGTCGTCGCCCACGCCCGCGCGCAGCAGCAGGGCCGGCGTGTTGATCGCGCCGGCGGCCAGCACCAGGCCCCGGGACGGGTGGACGGTGATGCCGCGACCACTCGGGCGATCGAGATCTTCGTCCAGAAACTCGCCGCTGACGGACTCGACGCGATGGCCCTTGCGTTTGATGGTGGTGACGCGACAGTTGGCGTAGAGATCGGCGCCGGCAGCGACGGCGTCAGGGACGTAGGTGACCAGCGCGGACTGCTTGGCGTCCAGCGGGCAACCCATGCCGCAGTAGCCAAGTCGCGCGCAGCCCTTGACGTTTCGATGGATCAATTCGGGCCGCCAGCCCAGCTTGTCGGCGCCGTCCCACAGTTTCTGGTTGTTGCGGTTCACGTCGTCGCGGCTGCCGGGGTGGATGTTCAGGCGGTGCTCGACGGCCTCGAAGTGTGGGGCCAGCGTCGCGGGATCAAGGCCTGTGACACCGAACTTGTCCGCCCACAGCCGCAGCGTCCGGTCCGGCGTTCGAAACGACGACGTCCAGTTCACCGTGGTACCGCCACCGACGGTGCGGCCCTGCAGGATCATGATCGCCAGATCTTCGGTCGCGCGGTTTCCGTGGTCCTGGTACAGCGTGGGATAGGCCCAGGCCTCTTGCATGTTGAACTCGCGGCGCGTGTGGTGCCCGCCTTCCTCCAGGATGACAACGCGTGCGCCGGCCGCCGCCAGCGTCGCGGCGGCCACGCTGCCCCCGGCGCCGCTGCCCACCACGCAGAAGTCGCAGTCCAGCGTCAGGTTGCCGCTGATGTCCTGACCCCGCTTGATGGTCCCGGGTGTCATCGGAGGGGAAAGGCCGGAACCTCGGGCGGGCCGGGGTAACCCATCAGGGGGTAGACTTCGGGCGACGAGAAGTAGGTGGCGTGGGCCAGACGCACGACGGCCTGGTAGCCGGTACGAAAAATCACGATCCGCGAGTCGCGCCAGTGTTCGAGGCGGGTGTCTTGGTCCGTCGGCGACAGGCGCGTGAACGGCGTGGGCGCCAGCTGAATCAGCAGACCGACGAGGCCATTTTCGAACAGTGTCAGCAGTTGTTTGAACTCACGACCTATAGACGGGTGTGCCCGCGCCAGCAGCGCGTCGACCTTGCCGGCACAATCCAGCGCTTCGGCGGACGGCCACGTGGGATCTGCCGCGGGCCCTGGCACCACGCGGGCCGCAATCGCGCTGAACACAGCGTGCTCGGACCTGGACAGCAGTTTCAGCGGCCCACGGGGCTCGGGCCCCAGTCGCGTCGCGCGCAGGGCAATGGGAAGGGCGCCGCCCACAAACAGCAGCGCGCCCCCCACCATCCCCTTTTTCACCAGACTGCGCCGCGCAAGCGCGTGTGGGGTCAGGGGCTCGGGCGCGATCATCGCTGCGCATAGTAGCCCGTCCAGGGCGGGCGTTCGCCACCGGCGTGAACTCCCGAGATTCGGCCCGAGATCGAGTTTGACAGGCCGGTTAGATTCTCCTAGGGTTCCGGCGGTTTGACGTCCATGCCTCTTGAGTTCTCTGCCCAATCGAAGCTGCAAATCGAGCGTCTTCGCAGCCGCTATCCCACGAACCAGGCCGCACTGTTGCCAGTGCTGCATCTGGCGCAGGACGAGTTTGGTTCACTACCCGACGAGGCGCTGGATCTGGTCGCGAAGACGCTGGAGCTTCCTGCCGCGCACGTTTTCGGCGTGGTCACCTTCTACACGATGTTTCACCGCGAGCCGCACGGCGCGAACGAGCTGATGGTGTGCACGAACGTGTCGTGCATGCTGCGCGGCGGATACGACATTTTGCATCACATCGAAAAGACGCTGGGCGTGAAGGCGGGTGAGACCACCGCCGATGGCGCTTTCTCGCTGGTCGAAGAAGAGTGCCTCGCGGCCTGCGCGAACGCGCCCATGATGATCTGCGGCAACGAATATTTTCTCGACCTGACGCCCGACAAAGTCGACCGGGCGCTCGACGAGCTGCGGAAGCGGTATGACGAGCGCAAGCGCGTGGCAGCACCGGCCGGACGCAAGACCTAGGAAATACATGGGCTGGCAGGACGCAAAGGGCACCAAGATAGTCACGCGAAACTTCGGCGTGGCGAATTCGCACAAGCTGGCCGTGTACACCTCGGGCGGCGGCTGGGAGGGCTTCAAGAAGGCCATCACGGCGGCCCCGCCCGCGCTGCTGGACGAGGTCAAGAAGTCGAATCTGCGCGGACGCGGGGGCGCCGGTTTCTCGACGGGGATGAAGTGGTCCTTCATTCCCAAGGAGGCCAAGCGCGTTTACCTGGTCTGCAACGCTGACGAGTCCGAGCCGGGCACCTGCAAGGATCGGGAGCTTCTGGCCTACGACCCGCACATGCTGATCGAGGGTATGACAATCGCGTCGTACACCGTCGGCTGCAAGCACGCGTACATCTACATCCGTGGCGAGATGATGCGCGAAGCGAAGATCGTTCAGGCTGCGATCGACGAGGCCTACGAGGCCGGCTGGCTGGGACGTGAGCACGCCACGGCGAATGGGCCCTTCAAGCTGGATATCACCCTGCATCGGGGGGCCGGCGCGTACATCTGCGGCGAAGAAACGGCCTTGCTGAATTCGCTGGAAGGGCAGCGCGGGTGGCCGAGGCTGAAGCCGCCGTTCCCGGCGGTCAAGGGTCTGTTCAAGGAAGCGACCATCGTCAACAATGTCGAGACCTTGATGAACGTTCCCGACATCGTTCTCAAGGGCGGCGACTGGTTCGCCAAGCTTGGCACCGCAAAGTCTGGTGGCACGCGCATCGTCTGCGTGTCGGGCCACGTGAAGAAGCCCGGGGTTTACGAGCTTCCGATGGGGATCCCCTTCCGCGATCTCATCTATGACGTTTGCGGCGGCATCGTCGGTGACCGCCCCCTCAAGGGGCTGATTCCGGGTGGCAGCTCTATGCCGCCACTGGATGCCAGCGAGATCGACGTGCCGATCGAATTCGATGCCCTAATGACCGACCCACGCATCAAGGATGTCGAGGCCAAGCCCGGCGTGCCCTTCGATCTTGGTGGCGGCCGGCGCCTCAAGACAATGGCCGGTTCGGGCGGCGTGGTCGTGTTCGACGACAGCACGGATGTGGTCGCTTTGTGCGCGCGGATCATGCGGTTTTATGCCCACGAATCCTGTGGGCAGTGCACGCCCTGTCGCGAAGGCACGGGCTGGTTGGCGCGGGTCTGCACACGCCTGGCGGCGGGGGACGGGCGTCCTGGCGATGTGGACCTGCTGGCCCACGTGGCGGTGGGGATCGCCGGCAACACCATCTGTGCGCTGGGCGAGGCGGCGGCCTGGCCGATGCTGGGTTTCCTGACCAAGTTTCGTGGCGACTTCGAACAGAGACTGCGGAAGGTGGCCTAGTG
This sequence comes from Myxococcales bacterium, assembly GCA_025350815.1. Classification (GTDB taxonomy): domain Bacteria; phylum Myxococcota_A; class Polyangia; order Fen-1088; family Fen-1088; genus JANXXE01. Next base: position 33,278 of record JANXXE010000051.1, read on the forward strand.
CCTCACGTCAGAAGTTCGGGCAGTGCTGGCAAGCCGATCCGACGCTCCGGCTGCGTTGCTTCTCGTTACCGTACCTACGGGTACGCCTTCTCGTCGCGCCTTGCCGGACCGCCGGCTTGGCTTCCGATCACTGCCCGATCTTCTGACGTGAGGCACTAGCCGTGCACCAATTGCATACGCAGACGGTGGGACTGCCGGCGACAATCACCTTCGCGATTCTCGCCGGGCTGACTGTTATCGGGGCGCTGTTCACCATCACGCGTCGGAATCCCGTCGTCGCCGTGATCTCGCTGGTTGGGACGTTTTTCGCGCTGGCCGGCGTCTACGCGTCGTTGTCGGCCCACTTTCTCGCCATCCTGCAGATCCTGGTCTACGCGGGCGCCATCATGGTGCTTTTCATCTTCGTCGTGATGATTCTCAACCGGGACGAGATCACGCGCGTCGCGGCCCGGGGCATGGTGCGGCGGGGTCTGGGCGTGGTCGCCGCTGGGTATGTCGTGTGGCTACTGGCGTCGGTGGTCGCGAATTCCAGCGCGACGCCGCTTCTGGGCGGTCCCCTGTCGGAGCCGGGAGCCGATTTCGGCACGGTGGCGTCGGTGGGCGCATCGCTGTTCACGGACTTCATGTTCCCCTTCGAGGCCGTCTCGTTGCTGTTGCTGGTGGCCGTTGTCGGCGGTCTGGTGGTCTCGCGCTCTGAGAAACAGGAAGACGACGCCGAAGAAACCGCGCGTCGCCGCGCCCAGGTCGCGACCGAGATTCGTCCCGAGTCAATGGTCGGGGGACCGACCGATGCCACGGCCAACCACGAGGCCGCCCACCACTAATGCCAACCCTCTACTATCTGTACCTGTCCTTTGCGCTGTTCTTCATTGGGACGGCGGGTGTGCTTTTGCGCCGCAACGCGCTTATCGTTTTGATGGCGATCGAGTTGCAGTTGAACGCGGGCAACCTCGCCTTGCTCGCGTTTTCGCGCTCGCTCGGCGATCTCAAGGGGCACGTCTTTGCGTTCTTCGTGATTGCGCTGGCCGCTGCCGAGGCGGCCGTTGGTCTGGCCATCCTGGTCGGCATGTACCGAACCCGCCAGACGATCAATCTGGACGAAGTCGCCACGATGAAGCGTTGATGAAGCGTTAGGGATCCACACATGTCTTTCAGCCTCCGTCTCATCCCCCTTCTGCCCTTCGCCGGCGCGACCGTGTTGCTGCTGTTCGGACGGGCCTTCAGCCGTCAATGGGTCCACCTGATTGCCTGCTTGGCGATCGGCACGGCCTTCCTGGTGTCCGCTGACGCCTTCTTCACGGCGTTGCCGGCGGCGCATGAATCGGGTGGTCTGCACGACATCGTGTGGGCCTGGTTCGCAAGCGGCGACCTCAAGGTCGACCTCGCGTTTCGCATGGATGCCCTGTCCGGCGTGATGTGTCTCATCATCACGTTCATCGGGACGCTGATTCACATCTATTCGGCAGGCTACATGAGCCACGAGAAAGATTACGCCCGCTTCTTCGCGTATCTGAACCTGTTCTGCGGCGCGATGTTGATCCTGGTCCTCGGCGATTCCCTGCCGGTGATGTTCGTCGGCTGGGAGGGCGTGGGTCTGTGCAGCTACCTGCTGATCGGCTTCTGGTACGGGCAGACAGCGAACGCCAACGCCGGCAAGAAGGCCTTCATCACCAACCGCATCGGCGACTTCGGCTTCCTGCTGGGGATGTTTCTGCTGTTTTCGGCCACGAACACCCTGGATATGCCGGGCATCAATGCTGCGGCGAAGGCCGGGGCGGCGGGCCTGACCGAGATTTCGTGGATGGGGCAGCCGGTCGCTTTTTGGGCCGCGCTGTTCTTGTTTGTGGGTGCGGCGGGCAAGTCGGCGCAGATTCCCCTTTACGTCTGGCTGCCGGACGCAATGGCGGGTCCCACCCCAGTTTCGGCCTTGATCCACGCTGCCACGATGGTGACGGCGGGTGTGTACATGGTCGCCCGCCTCGGGGCGCTTTACTTGTTGTCGCCGGCCGCGATGGCGATTGTGGCGCTGGTTGGCGCCGCGACGGCCATCTTCGCCGCCATCATCGGGTTCGCGCAGAACGACTTCAAGAAGGTGCTGGCCTATTCAACCGTCAGCCAGTTGGGCTTCATGTTTGCCGGCGTCGGCACCGGCGCGTTCGGCAGCGGCGTGTTCCACCTGTATACGCACGCCTTCTTCAAGGCCGGGTTGTTTCTGTGTGCCGGCTCGGTCATGCACGCGATGAGCGGCTCAGGCGACATCACGAAGATGGGTGGTCTCGGTCGCAAGATTCCCTGGACGCACCGGGTGTTCTTCGTTTGCTGGTTGGCCATCTGCGGCGTGCCGATCTTCTCGGGGTTCTTTTCCAAGGACGCCATCGTCGCGGGCGCGTTTGCGACGCACGTCTTCGGCGAATCGCTGTCCTGGGTCGGTCCCGTCGTGGGTACGGTGCTGCTGCTGGCCGCACTGTGCACGTCGTTCTACATGTCGCGCCTGTACTTTCTGGTTTTCAGCGGCGAATGCCGCGCCGACCACGAGACACAGCACCACATTCACGAGTCGCCGATCGAGATGGTCGGACCCCTGGTGGTTCTGGCCGTCGGTGCGGGCCTGGGTGGTCTCATCGGATTTCCCGGGGGGCTGTTTGGCCACGAGGAATGGAATCTGCTCGGTCACTGGCTTGAGCCCGTCGTGGGCCCCGAGTTGCATATACCGCACGCAGTGGAAGTGACCGTAATGGCGGCCTCGACCGCGGTCGCGTTCGTCGGAATATTCTTGGCGCGCGCGTTTTTCGGCGGCGGCTACCGCGAGCCGGCCCATCAGTTTGCGCGGTCGATGCCGGGCTTTGTGGCCCTGGTGCGGGACAAGTTTCGCGTCGACGAACTGTACAATTTCTTCATCGTTCGCCCTCTGCGATTCGTGAGCCGGGGATTGTTCGTCATCGTCGATCGCATCGTCATCGACAAGGCGATGGTGGAAGTGCCGGCAGCGATTGTCGGCGTTTTCGGCCGCGCGGCGCGCTGGTTTCAAGCCGGCGATGCCCAGCGCTACCTGGCAACATTCGCCATCGGCGTGGCGGCGATCTTTTATCTGGCCACACGCCCGCCTGCCCCCGACGCATTCAAGGTGACCATCCAGGGCACCGCCGTCGACGTGGACGCCCGGGGCGTCGCTGGAACCGCGGGCCGCACCCTGCTTTACGATTTCGACTTCGAGGCTGATGGCACCGTGGATCGCAAGGGCTCAAGTCCCACCGCCCATTTCGTGTATGAGGGCACCGGAACGTACGTCATCCGGGTCACCATCAAGGATCCGCGCTGGGGTACATCCACCAGGCTCGAGCAGAAGGTGAGAATTCAGTAGTCATGGGCCTGCTCGGCTGGATCGCATTGACCCCCCTTTTGGGGGCGCTTCTCGTGATGTTGGTGCCCAAGGAAGAGGAATCCATTCACCGCGGCATCGGCTTGACCGTGGCCATCGGTACCTTCCTGGCGTCGTTATTGATCCTTGGCGATTTCGACCGGACGCAAGCCGGCTTTCAGCTGGTGGTCAACCGCCCGTGGGTGGCATCGCTGGGCATCAACTTCCATCTGGGCGTCGACGGTATTTCGCTGTGGTTGGTGCTGCTGACGACCTTCATGGTGCCGCTGACGCTGTTTTCGCCGCAGGCCATCGGGCTGCGCAACATTCGTGTGCGCGAGTTCATCATCGCCATGCTGGTGCTGGAGACCGGGATGCTGGGCGCCTTCCTGGCCCTGGACCTGTTTGTCTTCTATGTGTTCTGGGAGGTGATGCTGGTGCCGATGTATTTCATCATCGGCATCTGGGGAGGCGAGCGCCGCCTGTATGCGTCGATCAAGTTCGTGCTGTACACCCTGGTCGGCTCGCTGCTGATGCTGGCGGCGATCCTGTACCTTTACGCCCAGGTTCATACGCTGACCGGCACCTGGACCTTCGACTACGCAACGTACGCCTCGCTGATGCTGCCGCGCGGGCCGCAGATGCTGTGCTTCGGGGCGTTCGCGCTGGCGTTCATGATCAAGGTGCCGCTGTTCCCGCTGCACACCTGGCTGCCGGACGCGCACGTCGAGGCGCCCACGGGTGGCTCGGTCATTCTGGCGGCCGTGCTGTTGAAATTCGGCGCCTACGGCTTTCTTCGCTTCGCGATGCCGATGTTTCCGCTGGCCGCCTGGTCGGCGGGGCCCGCTATCGCAATCCTGGCCGTCATCGGGATTATCTTCGGCGCGCTGATGGCGTACGTGCAGGATGACGTCAAGAAGCTGGTCGCCTATTCGTCGGTGTCGCACCTCGGGTTCGTGGTGTTGGGTCTGCTGACGCTGACGGCGCCCGGCATACAGGGCGGCATTTACCAGATGCTGGCGCACGGCATTTCCACGGGGGGACTGTTCTTCGGAGTCGGCATCCTGTACGACCGTCGGCACACGCGGCGCCTGGATGATTTCGGCGGCCTCTGGGCCAAGATGCCGGTCTTCGCGGCCTGCTTCCTGGTCATTGTCTTGGCGTCGGTGGGCCTGCCGGGGCTGTGCGGCTTCGTGGGCGAGTTCATGGTGCTGTTGGGCACCTTCACCGCCGGCAAGACCTGGCAGACGGACGGGTTGCCGCCGATGTTCTGGAGCCCGATGTTGCTGGCGGCGATTTCGGCGACGGCCGTCATTTTGGCGGCCATGTATCTGCTGACCATGTATCAGAAGCTGATGTTTGGTCCGCTCGACAAGCCCGAGAACAAGGCTGATCACGTTCGCGACATCCACGGCCGCGAGCGCTGGGTCTTCGGGACGATCATCGTCGCCGCTCTGATGATGGGCCTGTGGCCGAAGCCCATCCTGGATCGCACGGAAGCGTCGGTGAAATCCTTCGTGACAGCTTTCCGCGAGCGCCTGCTGGATGCCGACAAGAATCCCAACGCGCCGGCGCGTTTCTTTCCGGCTCTGCCGGCCGCCGAGAAGACCGCCCTCAACACCAATCCGGTGACACCGTGAGCTTCGATCTGTCACAACTGTCGGCGATCGTTCCTCTGATCATCGTGACGGGGATGGGTTGCCTGATCTTGCTGGCCGAAACCTTCGCCCGCAACCGGGCGCGGACGGGCCTCGCGTCGTTGGCCCTTGGCGGCTGCGTGTTCGCGTTCGTTGCAGTCGCCGCGCAGTGGGACGCGGCCGCGACCAAGACGACGGTTCTGCAAGGCATGTGGGTCATGGATCGCATGGCCCTGTTCCTTGACGCGACCTTTGTCGCAACAGCCGCTATCACCGTGCTGATTTCGGGGCCGTTCATGCGCGAGCACGGCTTCGAATTCGGCGAGTTTTACGGCATCGTCCTGTTTGCGACCGGCGGCATGATGATGGTGTCGCACGCCGACCACCTGCTGATGCTGTTGATCGGTATCGAGACGACTTCGCTGGCCGCCTACGTCCTGACCGGCTGCTGGCGCCGCAACGCGCGCAGCTCCGAAGGGGCGATGAAGTATTTCCTGATGGGTGCGTTCGCGACCGGCTTTCTGGTTTACGGGATGGCGCTTATCTACGGCACGACCGGTGGCGAGATGACCTACGCGGGCATCGCCGCCAAGGCCGCCGTATCGTCGAACAGCTCGCTGTTTGTCGCTGGCGTTTATTTCGTCCTGATTGCACTCATCTTCAAGGTCGCCGCTGTGCCCTTTCATATGTGGGCCCCGGATACCTACGAGGGCGCGCCCACCCCGGCAACGGGCTTCATGGCAGCCGGAGTCAAGGCCGCGGCGTTCGGCGCCATTTTGCGCCTGTTCGGTACGGTTTTCGGCGGCCCCGGCTTGCCGGGCGAGCCCATCGGATGGGTGCGCATCCTGGCGACCGTGGCCATTTTGACAATGACGTTTGGCAACCTGGCGGCGCTGCGCCAGGAAAACATCAAACGCATGCTCGCCTATTCCTCCATCGCCCACGCAGGTTACCTGCTGGTGGGTGTGGTGGCGGTCGGCGTGGGGATCGCTGGCGCGCAGTCGGCCGTCTTGTTTTACCTGGTGACCTACACCTTCACGACCCTCGGCGTCTTCGGCGTCATCGCGTGGGTCGGCAAACGCGGTGACGAACGCCTGTTCGTCGACGACTGGGCGGGCCTTGGCACCGCGCGCCCGGCGCTGGCCCTGGCGATGACCATCTTTCTTCTATCGCTGGGTGGCGTGCCGCCGACCGGTGGCTTCTTCGGAAAATTCTATCTGTTCCGGGCCGCGATGCAGAGCCCTGAGCTGTACCCGCTGGTCATCGCGGGCGTCCTCAACAGCGTCGTCAGCGTCTACTACTACCTGCGTGTGGTGGTGGCGATGTACTTCCGCGATGCCACGCGACCGCTCGACTCGTATCCCTCGGCGTCGATGCGGGCGGCGCTGGTGCTCACGGCGATTGCCGTCGTTGTGCTGGGTCTGTTCCCGGGGGCGGTGGTGGACTGGGCTGGCGGCGCGGGGGCGGCCGTGGCCAAGGTCGCCGGTCTCTGAGTCGCGCGACTATTTCGCGACGACGGGGTTAACGCCCAATGGCCCTTCGCCGCGCGCGCGCTTGTCCGTCATGCGTGCGATGGCAGCCCGTGCGGCATCGCCCAGTGGGCCCGGCGCGACAGCCCAGCCCTTGAGTAATCCCTCGCAGGCATTCCGGATCTCGGCCTTCGAGTCGTAAATCGCGAAGTGGCGCAAGATCGGCACTGTTTCCTCGTCGTGGATGGCCGACAGGGCGGCGATGAGGTTCAGCTTGCCGGTCGGCGAGGCGGTGTGCAGGGCGGTTTCGATCTGGGGAATGGCCCGTCGGTGGAAGCCCGCCAGGCGATCCCGTGCGGGGCCCACCAGGGCGTCGCTGCGCTTGGTCAGAATGTTGATCTCGGCCCCGATGTCCCGGTACGAACGATCCTCGCAGCCAAGGCTGACCGACAGCAACAGGGCCAGGGCGGTCAGGCCGCGCATCCCTCATCGGCCTCGACGTGTCCGCCGCTGCGGCGCTCTTGCCGCGCGATGGATTTGGCCACCGGATCTGCGGGCACCGAAAGGGCGAGGGCGGCGCCCTCGGGGCCCTGCGCGACATTCTGCAGTCGATCGAAGAATGCTTCGCCGAGGTCGACCAGGGTCTGGGGATCGTTTTGCGTGAACGATCGCTGGCGCAACTCGGCGCCGCCGCGCAGACCGCGCGAGTACCAGGCCATGGTTTTGCGCAGCTCGTGCAGACGCATCTTTTCGACCGCGTGCTCGAATACGAGGTCGGCGTGGCGCCGCCAGACAGTCTGGCGTTCTGCCAGCGTCGGCGGCCCGGGGTCGGCCTCGCCGCGCTCAAGGGCCTGCAGCGAACGAAACAGCCAGGGGTTGCCCATCGCCCCGCGACCGATCATCACGCCGTCGCAGCCGGTCTCACGCTTCATGCGCTGATAGTCCTCGACGGTCTTGACGTCGCCATTGCCGATGACCGGGATGGTCGCGGGCAGGACAGCGCGCACGCCGGCGATCGGTGGCAAGCGGACGCTGCCCGAAAATCCCTGCGCGCGCGTGCGGCCGTGAACGGTGATCAGCGCGGCGCCGGCGTCCACCAGGCGCTGCGCGAATTCGGGGGCGTTCACGCAGGAATCGTCCCAGCCGGCCCGGTGCTTGACGGTCACCGGAATCTTCGACGGGATGGCGGCACGTACGGCCGCGACCAGCCGAGCCGCCAGGGCGGGCTCGCGCATCAGGGCCGAACCGCACACACCCGCGGTCACCTTCTTGGCCGGGCAACCCATATTGATGTCGAGGACACTGGCCCCGACCTCGACGGCCATCTCGGCCGCGCGCGCCAGCACGGTCGCTTCGCGCCCGAAGATCTGCACGGCGAAACGTCGACCCTCGCGGCTTGGCCACATGCGCTTGACCGCCTTGGCGGCGCCGCGGGTCAGGGCATCCGCCGACAGGAATTCCGTGAAGGTGAGGCTGGCGCCCAGTTCCTCGCAAATGGTGCGAAAGGGCAGATCGGTGACCGCCTCCATCGGGGCCAGGTAAATGCCGGGACCAAAGTCGAGCTCTCCGACGCGCATCGCCAGCCGCGCAGGATAGCAGAACCCGCTCACCGGGACGAACCGGCCCTCGAAAACCGAGCGTCCCGCGGCTATGCTGTGGCTTTCCGTGAAGCGGGATTCCCAAGGCAAGACAGGCATCAAACGCGTGGCCCCGGCGGCGGGCCTGATGGCGTTCAGCGCCTTCATGGATCGCGACGACGCCCGACGCAAGAGGGGCCGCAGCCGCCGTACGACGGTACTTGTGTCCATTCTGATCCACGCCGTCGCGCTGGCCTTCATCGTGGTTCTGTCGATGTGGCGCGTGGACGAACTGTTTTCTCCGTCGGTGAAGGTCACCGTCTTTCCGAGCGCTACCGCCCCGCCCGCGGCCGTGCCCTAGAAACCCGACGATTTCAGCTTGGCGCGCGCCATCTGACCGACCTTGGTCCGCCCGGCGCTTTTGACGACGGCGGTCAGGACTTCCTCACCCAGCGGATGGCCCTGTTCGGCGAAATGAAAGCCCACCTGATAGCGTTGTGCGGGGCCAAGCGCGCGATCCGCCCCGATCGCCGCCGCGACATCGAACCCGCGATCCAGAAGCTGGCCGATGATGGCCAAGGCCTGGTCGCGCAGCCCGTGCGTCAGCTCTAGCGATGCCAGGGCGTAACCATCCTGCGGGGCCGCTTCGGCGCTACGGCCAAGGACACGCAGCACGGCCAGCGCATGCTCGGGCTTTTTCGCCCGTCTCAACTTGTCACCCAGCGCCCGCAGTCGCTGCGTGGTCCCGGTGGGATCCGCGGCGCGCGCGATTCCAAGCAGCGTCTCCCACGTCGGATCGTGCGCTTCAAGACGAGCCAGCGCGGTGTCCAGCGCTTGCCGCCGCAGATTCGCGCCTACCGCCGCGAGCCGCGGTCGCAACAGACTGGCCAGCATCTGGGCGCGGTCCCGATCGTGGGTTGACAGCAGCGCGCGCAGCAGGGCATTCGCTGCCTCGGGGCGCCGGCCGAGGGCGTTCGCCGCCGCCTCGGCGCGCGCGCGATCTTGCGTGGACGTCAGGACGCGGGCGAGCGCGTCTGAACTTTCGCTGCCTGGTACCTGCCCGATAATGTCGATGGCCAGAAGCCCGCGTTCCGGTTCCACGTGCGCGGCCAGGTTGCCCAGGCGTTGGGCGGCGGCGGCCGGGATCTTCGCCCCGGCGAGCGAGTACAGCGCCACCCGCGCCACGGCCAAAGTGGACGTCTCGGCGATGCCCACAAGCTTGTCGACGATCTTCCGGCCCGCCTTGCCGGCGACGTAGGCCCGCAGGGAAATAACGGCCTCCTGTTTTTCCGCATCGCCTTGCCGGGAAGACGTGGCGTGTTTCAGCAGCGTCGGCACCGCGCTGTCGTCGTCGAGGAAGCCCAGCACCTTCAGAGCGGCGACGCGCGCTGCCGGAGACACCACTGCCTTCTTGCTGGCGAGGTAGCCGGTTGCCTGCTGCAAGTAGCGGCGGCGCTCGCGGGCGTCGGCGTCCTTGATGCCGGGTCGCAGCGCGGAAGCCGCGGCCCGCGCCGCCTCGATGTCGTTGGGTGCCAGGCTTGGCAGCAACGTCGCCAGGGCGTCCTGGCCCCCGAGCCGACCCAGGATTTCCTCCAGGGCGCGCTTTTCCTGCGGCGTGGCCGCGGGCAATCGTCCGCGGATCGCCGGCAGGGCCTGTTCACCGAGACCCGCGACGGCCGCGATCGCCGCGCGCCGCAGATCTTCGTCGCGCGTGGCCAGCAGTTCGAAAGCGCGGGGCACGATCCTGGGCGTTCCAATGGCGGTCAGTGCTTCCAGCGCGTGTCGTTGTAGCGACGGCAGTTCCTGGTCCAGCAACGACAGCAATGCCCGCACGGCCCCGGCATCCTTGACCCGCAGCTCGCCCAGAATGATGGCGGCCGCCGTCTGCCGATCGGTTGCGTCGCTGCGCAACAGTCCGACAATCTTGCTGATGACAGGATTGGCGCTCACGGTGGGCCTGAAAGATGGTGCCACCACCGACGCGGACAAGGCAAAAACTCTCTGGGAGTGTGGAATGCGGTCCGTGCTGCTGTTGCTTGCGAGTAACTTGCGTTTTCGCCCGGGCTGGAACCATGTGGTGGCGTGGCCCCAGGGACGGCGTGACGGACGACGAACGACAGCGGCAGGTGTTTGAGCGCATTCGCGAACTCGACCACGCGCATCGTAGCCGCGCCCGCGCGCAGGGGCAGACCGGAATGGGCCTGGCCCTGTCGTTGCGTTTTCTCCGTTCGGCGGTGGCGGGTCTGTTGCGCCCGCCACGCCGCACGCTGGCCAAGCCGGTCCCGCTTCCGTCCACGGGCGGCGTCGGCATCACCTTCGTGGGTCATGCGACGGTGATGCTGACGACTCCGCAAAGTCGTGTGCTGACTGATCCCTTCTTGGGTGATTTTCTGCACGGGTTGCGCCGACGCGAGTCCGCCTGCCTGGATCCAGCCGACGCCGAGGATGTGGACCTGATCGTCGTTTCGCATGCCCACCGCGATCACCTGGACCGCGCCAGCCTGCGCCGGCTGCCGAGGACAGCCACCATCGCCGTTCCCGCGCGCTGCGAGGGCCGCGTTGCCGATTTGGGATTTGCCGACGTGATCGCGCTGGAGCCCGGCGAGGAGATCAGTCACCGCGATTTGGTCGTCACCGCCGTCGCCGCACGGCATGGGGACGCCCGCGCCAATGGCTATGTCCTGCGCGGCGCGGGGGTGTGCACGTACTTTGCCGGAGACACGGGCTACTTTTCGGGGTTCGCCGACATCGGCCGGCGTTTCAGGCCGCACGTCGCCGTCTTGCCCATCGCGGGGTACCAGCCGCCGGCCCTGCGCGATTCGCATATGTCGCCGCTGGACGCCGTCACAGCTTTTGAAGATCTGGGCGCGCGCGTTCTGATTCCCATCGCCTATGGGTCTTTTCAGTTGGGCTACGAGCCAATGGACGAGCCGCGCCAGTGGCTTGAACGGCTGTGCGCCGAACGTGGCCATGACGCGCAACTGGCGGCCCTGGCGCACGGGGAGACCTGCCGAATTACCGGGGTGGACGTGCCCCCCCCGCTTGGATAGAGTGCCGCTTTTCCCGGGAATTCAAGGAGCATGAGCTTAGCTGAACGACTGCGCCGCGTGCCGCCACTGGGCTGGGTTGTGCTGTTCGCCGTCCTGATGACGCTGCCCGGTCTGTGGTCATTCGGCTTCTGGGATCCCTGGGAGCTGAGCATCGCTGACCGTGCGCGCGCCCTGCTGCGGGCGGGTGATTTGCTGGACACCACCGTCGCTGGCAAGTATGCCGCCGAACCGCCGCTGGACCTGTTCCTGAGCGCGGCCGGCATGAAGATTTTCGGCGCGCGAGAGCTGGGGGCGCGTTTGTTCAACGCCCTGGCGGGTATAGGCGCGCTGCTGGGCGTGTACTGGGCCGGCCTCGGGTTGTTCCGCCGGCGGGCCGCGCTGCTGTCGGCGCTGGTGCTGGGCAGCATGCCGCTTTTTGTTTTGCAGGCGCGTCAGCTGACGTCCGATATGCCGCTGGTCGCGGGCCTGGCGCTGTCGCTGGGCGGCCTTGGGCGTTATGCATGGCCGGCTTCGGGCCAGCGCCAGTTGCGCAATTTGTTGCTGGCCGCCGTCGGGCTGGCGCTGGGCGCCTTGTCAGGCGGGGCGCTGCTGGGTGTGGCCTTGCCCTGTCTGGCGCTGACCGGTGCCCTTGTTACCGGATTCGGTCTGCGACCCGGCAAGGTCGAAGACAAGGCCGACGAATCGGATATCAGCAGCGCGCTGTCACCCGGTGGCGTGGGCCCGGACGTGCCGACCGACAAGACGTTCGGCGCGGGGCTGTTCTCGAAGGGGGTCAAGGGCCGCGGGGCGTTGCTCCTGGTCGCCGTGGTCGGGATTGCGGTCCTGCTGCTGACGCTGACCACCGCCAATATTGCGGGCCGGTATTCGGTTCTGCTGGGGGGTGTTCCGCGCGGTGGGACGCCGTCGCAGATGTTCGAGTTCATCGTCAAGCAGCTGGGTTTCGGCCTGTTCCCGTGGAGCGCGCTGGTGGTCTTCGCGCTTGGGCGCGCGCTGATTCATGCAGGCGACGATCAGGATCGCGGAGGGCGCCTGGGCTTCCTGCAGCTATACCTGCTTGTTTTCGCGGCCTTCGGGTTCGGTCTCACGACGTTGTTCGTGCTGATGACGGGGGATGCGCGCTTTGCCCCGCTGGCCCCGCTGGCGCTGGCCGTGGGCGTGTTTCTCGACGAGGCCCTCGACGGCGAGCGCGCCGAGCCCGTGCTGGGCTTGCTGGTGGCCACCGGCACGATGGTGGTGGCGCGCGATTTTTTCCTGGGCCCCGAGGAACTGGTGTCGATGCACCTTTTGGCCAAGGTCAAGTGGCCGCCGACGCTGTCGGTGGGTTACGGCGTCCTGGTGGTGGGCCTGCTGGCCGGCGGCGGCATCTACGCGGGTCTGGCGACACGCGGGCGGGCGCTGGGGCGGATTGCGCCGCGCGATCTCGGTGACGCGGGGCCCTTGAAAAGGCGTCTCGAAGCGCTGGCCGTCGAGGCCGGGCGCTGGGGCATTCACGTGGCGGTGGCCGTGGCGATTGTTTTCTCGGCGCTGCTGGCGCACGTTCTGGTGCCCAATTTGTCGCAGCACTTTTCCTTCAAGCCGGTGCTTGAGTCCTACAGCCGCTTTGCCAAGGAGGGCGAGGAAATCGGCAAGTACCACGTCGAGGGGCACGGGACCAGTTTCTACGGCGCGAGCGACATGGTGGAAATCCCGACGCAGGATCGCCTGGTCGAGTTCTTGAAGCGCCCCAAGCGAGCTTTCGCGCTGGTCGGCGCCGACGATCTGGCCTCGCTGGACGCGGCGCTGAAGTTGGTGCAGGTCGACTACGTCGTGGTGGATGCGTCGTCGTCACGTTTCCTTCTGTTGTCGAATCAGTTGGGCGCGGGCGAGGCGGACCACAATCCAATCAAGAAGAACGTCTGGATGGCGCCGCGGCCGCCCGAGAGAATCACCACGCAGGCGGCTGAGGGCACCGTTCCCGAGCGCGGTGGCAACGCGATCAAATACAACTGGCATGGCCAGATTCCGCCGTGGGGTGAGCCGTCGATCAAGGTGAACGCCGTCTTCGCCAACTCCATCGAATTGTTGGGTGCCGACTTGCCCTCGTCGATACGCCGCCCGGGAAAGATTCCGCTGACGCTGTATTTCCGCGTGCTGACGCGCCCGCCGGGCGCCTACAAGGTATTCGCGCACTTCGATGCGCCGGGCGAGCCGCGCCTGCTGGGCGACCATGTGCCGGTCGACGGCACCTTCGCCACGGGCAACTGGTTGCCCGGCGAATACATCCGCGACCAGTACGACGTGGACGTGCCGCTGATGACGACGCCGGCTGGAACCTACACCGTTTTGGTCGGATTTTGGCCCGGGGGCGAGCAAAAACGCCTGGCTATCACCGCAGGGACCAGCAATGATGGCGTCGATCGCGCTCGGGTGGGGACCATTGAGATCCGATAAAGACATGCGCCGGAAGGACAGACGCCAGGAGCTGCGCCCCGTCGATGACGATCGCCGTGTGGCCTCTGATCGTCGCGGCCACCAGCGCGTGCTGGTGAACTTCGAAGTCGACTACAAGTGCGATGACACCTTCTTGTTCGCGTACATCACCGATCTGTCGGCGGTGGGAATCTTCATCCAGACCAGCACGCCGCACCCGCCCGGCACGCGGCTGAACATGCACTTCACGCCGCCCGGCGGCTCGCCGCTGGACATCGAGGCACGGGTCATTTGGGTCAATCCCTACCGGCCGGGTCGCAAGGAAAACCTGAATCCCGGGATGGGTCTGCAGTTCATCGACCTGACCCCGGGGCAGCGCGAGCAGATCATGGGGCTGGTTCGTACGTTCGCCTATCTCAGCGACGACGACGACATGACTCTCGGCAATAGTTGAAGCTGGCTGCGTCGACGCGAAGGTGGCGCCCGCAGCGGGTCGGCGGTGTGATGGTGCCGCCCGGGGCAAAGGCCGTGGTCACAGTGCGCTTCGGCGGCACATCATCGTCCAAGTACGACATTCCCGCCGTCGCTCTTGTCGGGGCTGCTCCCGGGCCGCGGGTGACGATTCTCGCCGGGCTACGTGGCTTCGAGGCGGCGGCCAGCGCGGCGGCGCACCGTCTGGCGGCGACGCTGGATGCGTCGATCTTGCGCGGCAGTCTTCTGGTTGTGCCTGTCAGTCGGGCGGGTGGGCGATTCGGTCGGCCGGGGCGCGTCTATCGTCCGTTGTCGTTTCCCGGTGACGTCGTCGGGGGGCGACTGGCGCGACTGGCGTTCGCGCTGCACGCAGAGGCCTTGGTCCCCGCACAGATCCTCATCGAACTTTCCACGCCGTCGCCGGGGCGCCAGGCGCTGCTGACGGTGATGGGTCCCGCAGACGATGCCCGGGTAGGACGCCTGGCCCTGGCCTGTGGGGCGCCCGTAAGCGTCTTTGGACCACCACCCGTCGGGTCGGCCGTCGCGGCGGCTGTTGCTCTGGGGCGGGTGGGTCTGCGGCTGTGCGTGGGCGGCCTTCCGGGGGGGCTGCGCGCGGACGCCGATGCCCTAATCTTGTCGGTGCGCAAGGTCCTTGGCGCCGCCGGCGTGTTGGCCCCCTCGACGGCCGAGCCCAAGGCCTGCGCGCCCGCCTCCGTCATCGGTGAGCCTGTCGCTGTTCGCGCGCCCGCGCGTGGGTTCCTGGCCGACGTGGTGCCTGTGGGATGCCACGTTGCCAGGGGTACGCGCCTTGCCAGCCTGACCCCGGCGACGGCCATCCGGGCCCGTGCACTCGGGGCCGCTGTCGACGGAATCGTGCTGGAAACTCCGGATCGCGAGCTTGCCCGGCGGGGGGCGATTCTGTTCACGATTGGCCGGCTGTCCCGCGAAGCCGGGCGACGGACGTCGGGCCCATTGTCGTCCCGGTCGGTACCCGCGGCATCGACGCCCAAGGTTCGCATCGGATGGGCCGAGCGTGTGTCGCTGCCGGGTCTCGGCGTCGTGGGCCTCAAGGCCAAGATTGATACGGGCGCCCGCACGTCGGCCCTGCATGTGCTGGCGGCGCGCGTTGTGGACCAAGCCGGCGGCCCCGGTGGGCGGCCCATCATGGACCTGACGTTGCCGGTGCGGGGTGGGGGGCGTGGATACCTCAAAGTCCGGGTGCCGGTCCGCGATTTCATCGAGGTGCGCGAGCCCTCGGGCCGCAAGGAACGTCGGCCCGTCATCGAAACGATTCTGGAGCTGGGGCCGGTGAGAAGGCGCATCCGCCTGACGCTGACGAACCGTGGCGACATGCAATACCCGATGCTGGTCGGGCGAACGTCGCTGGGCCCGGAAGTCGTCGTGGATCCGACGGCCCGCTATCTGCTCACGCGCGCCTGACGCACGGCCCGGGCCAGCGTGGCCAGAGCGCCTCAAGTCATCGACTGAAACTGTCGACCCATTGCTATCTGACAAATGTCACGTAATTTCGCTTACGTCATATTGCGTCTAATAATTTGGGAGGCTTGTACTGGTGACGTTTCGCAGCTGCGCCGTCCTTACCTTGACGAGGGCGAGAGGCCCTCAGGTTCAGGACCCGGCTAGGCAGGAGGAACCATGCAGCGAATATCCTGTGTTCTTGCGTCCTTGATGGTAGCCGGGTGCACTGGCGAGATAGCCGGCACCGAGGCGCCCGCGGGTGATCAGACAGTTGGCGGCGCGCCCGCATCGCATCCTTCGCCGGGACGGGGCACCGGGGGGGCGACCGGCAGCGGCACGGGGGGCGCAACACAGCAGCCGCCTGGTGCCGATCCGACGCGGCCGGTGGCGGCCTGCGGTGCCGGGTCGAAGCTTCCCGCGTCGCCGATGCGTCGCCTGACCCGCACCGAATACAACAACACGGTTCGGGATCTGCTGTTCGTGAATAGCAAGCCGGCCACGTCGGTATTCGACGAGGACGAAAAGTTCGGTGGTTTTTACGCCAACAGCATAGCCCCGATGACGCGCTCGGGTGCCGAGGCGTACATGTCCCTGGCCGAAAGCCTGGCGGCCAACGTGGATCTCAGCAAGCTTGTCACCTGCGATCCGGCGCAAGGCGGCGAGGCGGCCTGCGCCCGCACCTTCATCACCAGTTTCGGCAAGCGCGCCTACCGCAGGACGCTGGATGAGGGCGACATCGGCAGGCTGATGACCGTCTTCACCGCCGGTCGGATGGGCGCCGACTTTCAGGCCGGCATCCGCCTGGTCATCACCGCCGCCCTGCAGGCGCCCGGGTTCATGTATCGCCCCGAGGCATCTGTGGCGGACAAGATTGACGCATCGACGGTGGCGCTGTCCGGGTTCGAACTGGCGAGCCGCCTGTCCTACTTCATCTGGTCCAGCATGCCTGACGACGCCCTGCTGGCGCTGGCTGAATCGGGCGCGATCGCCAAGACAGCGACGCTGGAATCCGAGGTTCGCCGCATGCTGGCCGACCCCAGGGCGTCGGACACTTTCTCCAGTTTTGCGCGCCAGTGGCTGGGCGTGCGTGGGATCCCAGACAAAGATCTCAAATTGTTCCCGGACTTCAACGATGCCCTGTGGGCGTCGATGGGCGGCGAGGTAGACGCGCTGACGGATTACGTCTTCCGTCAGGGCGAGGGCAAGCTGACGACCTGGCTGACTGCGCCCTTCTCGTTCGTCGATCCGGCGCTGGCCAAGTTGTACGCGCTGCCCACGCCCAAAACCAAGACCTTCGACAAGACAGCGATGCCCGCCAACCAGCGCTCGGGCGTCATCACGACGGCGGCCATGCTGACCATGCGCGCGTTCCCGGGCGAAGGGTCGCCGATCCAGCGCGGCAAGTTTGTCCGTGAAAGTCTTTTCTGTCAGACGCCCCCGCCCCCGCCCCCCGGTGTCAACGTCACGGCGCCCGCTCGCGATCCCAACAAGTCTACCAAGCAGCGCTTCGACGCCCACCGCACCGACCCGACGTGCGCCACGTGCCACGAGCTGATGGACCCCCTTGGCTACGCGTTCATGAACTACGACGCGATTGGGCGCTGGCAGACCATGGACGGAAATTTCCCCGTCGATGCCAAGGGTGAAATCAAGGGCACAGTCAGCAGCAACGGCGCCTACGACGGGGCCATCGATCTCGGACACAAGCTGGCTGACAGCGGAGAAGTACAGCGCTGCGTCTCGCGGCAATGGCTGCAATTCTCGCTCGGTCGGCCGGACGAAGATGGCGATTCGTGTGCGGTCGACGAACTGACCAAGAAGTTCGTCGGAGCGAACCAGGACATGCGCGAATTGCTGGTGGCTGTCGCGACCAGTTCGTCCTTTCGGTACCGACGGATCAGCAACTAACGGGGGAACACATGCGAATTTCCAATCTGACCCGCCGCCAGCTCCTCGGTTCGACTGCCGCCGGGGCCGTCCTTGCCCCCTTTGTACCGCTGTTGCCGGCGCGCGCTGCCCTCGACAAGCCGCCTTTGCGCTTGATCATGATGTACAGCTCGAACGGGACGGTGCGCGAAGCCTGGCTACCGACGGTTGCCAACGGCCAGCTGCAGCTACCCGCGATTCTGGCGCCGCTTGAGAAGCACAAGGGCGACATGATCGTCATAGATGGCATCAAGCACTCGGGCGGAGAAAAGGCGCAGGGCGGGCACGCGGGCGGGATCACTTCTTGCCTCACGGGCTCTGTGGGGAAGTTCGTCGGCACCGTCATTCGCGCGCCCAGTATTTCTGTCGATCAGCACATCGCCAATACGGTCTCCAACAATCTAAAGTTCAAGGTCATAAATCCCGGCGTTATCGTGGACACATTCGATGCAGAAGTCTGCGCATTTTCCTACACCGGTCCCATGCAGTACGTATTTCCAGAAAATGACCCTTTGAAGCTGTATGGCAAGGTCTTCGCCAATACGCAATTGCCAAGCGGCGGCGTTCCCGGTCCAACAAATGATCGAGCCAAGCTGGCCCGTCAAAGCGTCATTGACTACGTGCGATCCGATCTGGCGGCACTCAAGCCCAAGCTGGGCGTGGACGATCAGCAAAAGATTGATCGCCACCTGCAAATCATTCGCGAGGTGGAACAAGGGCTGGCGACAGGAGCGGGCGCGGCCGCATCGGTCGACTGCAAAAAGCCCGGTGTCCCAAACGTCGCCATTTCAAATGATACGATTCCCAAAATTGGGGATCTGCAGACGGACCTCCTGGTCACCGCGATGGCGTGCGACCTGAGCCGCGTGGGGACGCTTGCGTGGGGGCGCGCCGGCTGCAACCATCGGTTTACGTGGCTCGGCAAGCAATTCGATCTGCCCGGCGGCGTTCAAGGCATTCATGCCGCCGCGCACGACGAATTCAACCCGACCATGCGTTCGCTGCTGGTGCAGATGCACACCTGGTACGCCGCCCGTGTGGCGGCCCTGGTCGATCGCCTGAAGGCGACACCCGAAGGCAACGGGACAATGATGGATAACACCTTGGTGGTTTGGTTCAACGAGATTGGCGTGGGGTCAACCCACTCGCTGAGCAACGTTCCGTGGGTTTTGCTTGGGCATGCGCAAAAGCAGCTCAAAACTGGCCGGCTTCTGTCGGTACCGGGCAAGCCCAACAATGCCCTGCTGGTTTCGCTGTGTAATCTGATGGGTCTCGTCACTGTGAATACTTTCGGCGATCCTCAGTTTGGCAGCGGTTCGTTGCCCGGCCTGGTCTAGCCCGTCGGCTGTCAAACGCCGATGCGTGACGTTTCCGGGCTGGGAACGTCTTGGTTGCTGACCTATGAACCAAAGAATGAAAGCCTTGATCATTGTCGGCTTGTTGTTGGCGCCCTCCGCAGTTTTCGCACAGGGCAGCAACTCGGGGGCCATCGTCGGAAATGTGATGGACCAGGCGGGAAATCCGGTCAAGGGCGTGAAGATTGTCGTGAAATCCGACACCCAGATCGGTGGGCAGAAGACGGCCTATACCAACGACGAAGGCTTTTTTCGCATCATCCAGCTAGAGCCCGGTGAGTTCGAGATTCATGCGACGGCGCCTGGTCTTGCGCCCTACGTCCAAAAAGGCGTGAAGGTCGGCATCAGTGCGGCTGCCGAGATCTCACCCATCATGGAGGTGAAGACCGCCGAGGAGCAGGTCGTCGTGGTCCAGAAGGCACCCGTCATCAGCACCACGACGGCCAACGTGAAAGAGGTCTACGACGTCGAGTTCATGGATTCTCTGCCCCTGGCCGCGCGCAACAACGGCCCGGCCAGTATGGCCTTGTCCGCCTCGGGGGCCATTCGTGGGCAGAAGATGCGCGGCGGTAATGACAACCAGACCGCCTACACCATGGATGGGTTCACCATGCTCGGCCAGTTTCCGACGCTGAAGTCAGCCGCGGCCTACGAGATCCAGGGTGCAGGGTACGGCGCCGACAACCCAACGGTGACGGGTGGTGTCGTGAATCTGGTGACGCGGTCGGGTTCCAATCGTTTTGAGGCGCAGTTCGAGACCTTCGTGCAAAGTCCGCAGCTTCAGTTCTTCCGGGATTCGACTGACTCGCGTCTGGGCGAATCGTTCCTCCTGCTCAATCCGACTTTATCCGGTCCCATCATCAAGGATCGCCTGTGGTTCGCGGTGAATGCCGAATTCAATGAATTCGTCGTCGGCCGCGACAAGGATCCCCTGGGCATTCTTCCGGATCCACCGAATTCTCTGAAGACGGTCATGAAGGGGACGGGGAAAGTGACCTGGCAGGCGAGCCCACGACACAAGGTGTCACTGGTATTCAACTGGGACTGGTCCTTCGAGTTCAATCGCAACGGCGGTCTTGGCTATACGGCCGATGCGCAGGAGGATCGCTTGAGTCGTCGCTACTTCGGCGGCCTAATTTGGGAAGCCTTGCTCACCGATAAGCTGGTTTTTCGCAGCCAGCTTGGCGTGGTCATGTGGCCGGAGCACATCTATCCGCGCCTGTGTGCAACCAATCCGAACTGTGACTTTGTGGTTCCTGTCGCCAATACCTACCCGCGCACCGTCTATTACAACAACAGCAATAACCACCAGAGAAATGACACGTCCAGCATCGAACTTATCAACCGACTGGAGTACTTTCTCGACACGAAGTCGTTCGGCGAGCACGACATCAAGGTCTCGGACACCTTCCGTGCAGAACGTCAGGTGATGCGGCAGGCCAGGCCGGGGGACCAGTTTCTCCAGTACAACGGCGACATCCCGCTGCAATTGACAGAATACTTTTCAAACGATCCGCGCTACGAAACCCCGCGCTACGGCTGGAATATTGTTGCGGGGATCACCCAGAAAAACACCACGACGCTGGCCGACACCTGGCGGGCCACGCGCCACCTGACGTTCACGCCCGCCATCAGCCTGGTGTTTGGACGCGGCGAAAATCAGCGGGGCGATGTCGCGGTCAACACCCTTGCCTGGGCGCCCAGCATCACGGCGGCGTGGGATCCGACGCACGACGGGCGCACGGTCATCCGCGGCAGCTTCAGCTCGTACGTCGACGTCGAATTGCTGGACCTGGCGCGCTTCAGTTCGGGCAGTCAGGCGTCGAGAAACTGCCGATACAACGCGGCCAATGGTCTGTTCGATACAGGTTGCACGTTCTCCGGCGGTCTGTCGTCGAATACCTTTGGCTTGCCGTGTGGACCGACGGGCGTGGATATCACGGGGAAGAATTGCCGCGAGGCCCTCAGAATTCCTCGGACCTGGGAGTACACCACGGGCGCTGAGCGCGAGGTGGTCGAGGGCGTCGCACTGGGATCTGACGTCATCTACCGGCGCTTCATCAACCAGTACGAGTCGCGTGAGACCAACCGCATCTGGAACGCGTCGGGCAGCGAGCTGGACCGAACGGGCAGCTACAGGAACGGTCGGGCCCAGACCATCATGGATATGGGAACACCTGATGGCGCTCGGCGTTCGTACCTCGGCGTCACGACGTCGCTCAGCAAGCGTGAAGGTAAGGTCAAGGCCCGCATCGCGTACACGTGGAGCCAGTTGCAGGGCACCGTTTACGGCGGCAACAGCAACCCCTATGGAGACATCACGCCCCGTGACGTCTATTTGAACGGCCCGTTGTCGGACGATCACCGGCACGAGGTGAAGGCGCTCATGACGTATCAGGCCACTTCATGGCTGAGCCTGGGCGCGACGGATACTTATTACTCGGGCGTCCCGTACAGTCGGCTGTTTCGCAATACGGAGACGGGCAATTTCGAAGACTACCGCGCGCGCAGGGGCAGCAATCCCGGGACGAATATCAACGATCCCAGTGACGATCGGGAACTGAGGCTGCCGGACGTTCAGGATATGGCCGTCCAGGTGCGCGTGAATTTGCGGCCCCTCATTGGCCACCGGTTGGAGTTTTTTGCCGACATACTGAACGTGCTGGCGCTGCGGACGATTACAAGTGTGCAGGAACAGGATGGTCCGCAGTTTGGCCAGCTTACGGGCCGCATGTCGCCGTTCAGGGTGCGCCTCGGCGCCAGCTACAAATACTGATAGCGGGTCGGCGCGTAACCAAGATCGCCCGTCGTGCGGCCTTGGGGATCATGGACGCGCGCCTGGCGATGCCCCTGTTGCACAGAGCCATAGATCCCGTGGTTGCCCTGGGTCCGCCCCCGGATCGGGCTGTCGAACGGCCGCCGCGCCTTGCGCATCGCTACTGGGTGCCGATGCTGGGGAATGCGTTTCGCGTCCTGGAGGCCTTTGGCGACGCCCGCGCTGAGCTGAGCCTTCAGGATGTGACGACATCGGCGAAGATAACGAAAACATCCGCGTTCAGGATCCTCTTCACGCTGGGCCAGCTTGGCTACGTGACGAAGGACGCAAGAACGGGCCGGTATCGCCTGGGCCGTCAGCTGTTCGAGGTGGCCCAGCGAGCCTGCGCGGGGGGCGATGTGGCGCCCGCGGCGCAGCCGCATATGCGCGCCCCTGGCGGTCGTTTCGGCGAGACCATCAGCCTGTGCTGGCGGGTCGTCGCCGCGAAAGCGGCAGCGCTATCGGCGCCTGCGAAGGCGGGTCGCAGCCCGGCTCGGGAAGGCCAGCAGAAGTAGTCGGGACGGCGCCCTATTGCACGAATTTCAGACAGCACCCCGTCTGGCAAAAATACCCCGCCGCCGTCGCGCAGCCATTGGTCGCCACTTGTCCACCGGGGCCGCAGGACATGATGCCGGGCGGACATTGCGGGGCCGGGGGCGTTGGGCCCGGGGGCCCTGCGTCGACACCGGGAGCCGGCGGCGGCGCCGCATCGACACCGGGAGGAGGCGGCGGTGGCGGTAAGGGCGGCTGGCCGCCGGGAATGCTGGGGCAACTGGGGTCGGGGCTGGGTTTGCCGACGCAGATCTCGCACTTTTCACAGGTGTTTATGCATGACGCTTGCTGCGTACAAACGGGGCATGCCAGCGGGTTGCCGAAGTCCTTGGCGGTGCAGCCGGCGACCAGAAGAACGGCGCGGGTGGCCCCGTTGCTCGGCACCGCACAGCAGCCAAAACAGTCACAACCGTTGGGGGTCAGCTTCTGGCAGTTCATCACACACCTGGCGGACTGCGTCGCCGGGCAGTTCTTGAACCCGGGGTCGTAAGGGCAGGGCTTGGTCGTGTGCGCGCCCGGATTGGCTGCATCGCACTTCAGATTCCATTCGCAGCCGTCGTCACCCATGCCAGAATTGCCGTCGAAGAAACAATCCTGCTTGCAGGCATCCACGTTATCGCCCGGGATTCCGGTGGCGAAGCTGCCTTCGTCATTGTCACAGGGCCCCACGCACTCGGGGTCGGCGGAATCGATCTTGCCGTCATGGTCGTTGTCGATCCCGTCGCTGCACTGGGCCGGACTGACGGGACAAATCGCCGGGGTTGTGACCATGCCCCCCGCGCCGGCGTTGCCCCCGGCGCCCACCCCGCCCGTGCCGGCCGTACCGCCTTTGCCGGCTTTGCCGCCTGTGCCCCCAGCCCCGGACGAGCCTCCGCCGCCCACAGCGCTCCCGGAATCATCCGTCGCCCCCCCGTCACCCATGAAAATTCCGGTGCCGTTGTTGTTGCAGCCCAGATACAGGGCCGGCGCGGTCAGGCAGGCAAGGGCCAGCAGACGTAATCTCGTCATGAACATCGTACGACCAGCGCGGTGCGGGGATACGTCGAATAGTCGGCGGCGCGAGTAATCGTTGGGGAGTAATCGTTGGATCGATGTCGCACCTCCGCGTACCACGCCAATGTCCCCGACATTCAGCGGGTCGAGTATGATCAATTCGTGTATCCGGGCGATGGGGACGGTCGTAAGAGATCCGCCGTGACCGGATCGTACCCATTGCCGCTGGTACAGACGCGCGTGGAGCCGACGGAGGAAGAGCAGATCGTGGCTCGTTGTCTGGCCGGTGATGCAGAGAGCTTTCGGCCGCTGGTCCACCGCTACCAGCGACTAGCCTTCTCGGTGGCGCTGCGCATGCTGGGGTCGCGCGCCGACGCCGAGGACGTCACTCAGCAAGGGTTCACGGACGCCTACCGCGCCCTTGACCGGTTCCGTGGCGACGGCCGCAAGAACGCGTTTTCGACGTGGCTCGTACGCATCGTCGTCAATCGCTCGAAGGACATCCTGAAATCGAAAAAACGGACCGAATCACCCCTTGACGGTGATGTAGCGGGGTCGGACGCGATCTTTGCCCACCAGCCCCGGTCTCCCGAAGAAACGCTCGTCCTCGCCCAGAGGCGACGTTCTTTGGAGGTCGCCCTGCAGAAGATCCCGCTGAAGTACCGCGAGGTACTGGTTCTCAAGGATGTCGAGGACCTTGCTTACGAGGACATCCGCGCCATCCTGCGCTTACCGATCACCACGCTCAAGATCCGTGTCGTCAGGGCGCGGGCGATGATGCGCGAATATTTGGGGGACACGCGATGACCGCGGAAGACGACAACGAATCCGATGGCATCCGGGGCCTGTCCGACCTGGCCCAGGTCGTGCCGCCGACCTCGCTGGTCCCCGCCGTCATGCGCAGAATTACCGAGCCCGAGCCCACCGGCCTATGGCACTGGTTGCGCCGCCCGCATTCCTTCGAAATTCGTTTGTCTCCGTTGGCTGCCGGCGCCCTGATGGCGGCCCTGGGCATGGTCGTGTTTGGCGTCGTGCGCCGCCCGGCAACCGAGTCTCAAGCGTTTATCAGCCATGCGCCGTCGAACACGATGGGCGACGGCGTCGTGTCGGTGCGGTTCGTGCTGGCCGCCCGGGGGGCGAAACGCGTGGCTATCGCAGGCGACTTCAACGCATGGAATCCGGCGGACACCATTTTGGTCGACAGCGACGGGCAGGGGATGTTTGTGGCAACGATCCGGCTTCCGCGCGGGGCGCACGAGTACATGTTCGTCGTGGACGGGGAATGGGTGACGGATCCCGCCGCGGCCGAACGCCGCCCCGATGGATATGGGCGCACGAACGCTATCTTGCGTCTGTGACCGCGGTACCGATTACTCTGTAGGTTGTGTTTGAAAGGCGTCGGTCCTGGGGACCGCTGGCAGGGCTCTTGGTCGCGTGGGGGGGATCCGCCCACGCCGAGGGCGCCCCGTCCCTGTCGGCCGACGTCTCGGCTGGCGCAGGGCACGACAGCAACATGTTCTTGTCCCTGTCCCCGGACGCACCGACACCGGCGGCATCGGGATTTTTTGCGCAAGTTTCGCCCAATCTGCTTGGCGCCGCGGCGCTTTCCAGCTGGCGCTTACAACTGGCCCTTAGCGGGGATTATCGCGGGTCGGTCGCCGCGGGGCATCTGTTCTTCGAGGCTGCCGAGGCACGGGTTGTCTTGCCTCCGTTCGGCTTCGCCCGCGTCCAGTTGAGTGGCTCGGGCGGAAGGTTCGATGCCACACGGGACGCAAATGCCCGATTCTTGTTTGCCGCGGGGGCATCCGAATTGCGCCTCCAGGTGGTCGATTCATTGCGAATCTTGGCCTCGTATCGTGTCGAAATGCGCTTCTATCCGGGACGCCCGGCCACCGAGGGAGATCGAGATCTCCTTCAAATGGCCGCTCTGCGGGCACCGTTCCGACCGCATCCGTTCTTCGAACTGGCCCCGTTTGGTTCGTATCTGCATCTGGCCGGCAGGGGCGATGCCGGGGCTGGCGCCGTGCTCGTGCGCGCCCGAACGGGCTTGGATGCGACGGTCATCTGGTCTCGTGTCACGGCGTCAGTGGCGGGCTGGGTGGGGCGCGTTGATCTGTCAAATGTGGTGAACGCCTGGCAGACGGGGGCGGCCATCGAGATGCGTGTGCGGGTGTCGCCGCTCGTGGACGCCGTGGCCACCTTTGACTGGGATTCGGGGACGCCCCCTTCGGGGACGGGCCCGCGCGATTTTTCGCGGCGCCTGCTCCTGCTGGGCCTGCTTGCCCACGATACGACGCGGCCTGCATTGTCGCCGGCCCGGCGGGCGGCAGACCTTCGCCCGCGCTTGCAGGGCCGCCACGTGCACTTTCGTCTCCGGCTCGCCCGGGCCGCGCAAGTGCGCATCATCGGATCCTGGGATGACTGGGCGGGACAGGGTCGTCTTGTTCCATCGGCTGACGAATCCAACCTGTGGGAGTTGACCTTGGAATTGCCGCCCGGGGTGCACAGATATCACTTCGTCGTGGACGACCAGCCGGTGCGGCCGCCAGACGCGTCGCGGTACGCGCCGGATGGCTTCGGGGGCCAGGACGGCGTCGTCGAGGTACAGGGCTCTGTATCCGATGTAGAGGCCGCTCGTACTGTCAACACGGTCGAAGGATCGCGCTGATGGATTCACCACTTGCTGCTCTTGTCCTGCTGGTCGTCGGTGTCGGGACGCCGGCGTTGCCCCAGGATGCTCGTCTTGCGCCCGTGCGGTCGCATCTGAACCAGCTACTTGACCAGGCAACGACCGAGGGCCTGCCGACGGACCTGCTGGTCAGCAAGATCCGCGAGGGACTGGCCAAGGGCATCGATGGTTACCGGATTGATCAGGCGGTCGGCCGTCTCGCCGACAACCTGCACGCCGCGAAAGAATTCGCGACGGCGCGCCGGGGTGGCGCCCCCTCGGGTGGCTTGGTCCGCGCGCTGGCCGAAGCCAAGCTGGCCGGTGTGGAACTGGTCAGCACCGAGGTTTTGCTGCGCAAAGATCGCCCGGAAGTCGAGGCCACACGCGCGGTGGACGCGCTGACGGATCTGTCCCTGCGGGGCTATCCGCCGGCGCGGGCGTCGTTGCTCGTGCGCGACGTTCTGCTTCGAGACAGGCCTGCCCTTGAACGGGTTCCGGCCGCTCTGGAGATCATTCGTAGGGACCAGGCCCTCTCGGCGGCCGAGGCGGTGGACGCCCTGTCCCGCGGGGTGGCCGCCAGCGACTCGCTGCAGTCAGGGTTGGCACGGACAATCGACGACGAGCGCCGAAGGAACATCAGCAAGGGCCAGGGGAAGGCCAAGGGCGACACCGATTCACCCGGCAGGAATGATCTCGCGCCCGGGCACTTGCCCAAATCGATTCTCGGACGGGGACGCAAACCCTGACCGGTGCGTTTGGCGGAGCACAATAAGTTGACAGTACCGTCGACGGGCAGAAACTC
This sequence comes from Myxococcales bacterium, assembly GCA_025350815.1. GTDB lineage: Bacteria > Myxococcota_A > Polyangia > Fen-1088 > Fen-1088 > JANXXE01. Next base: position 59,839 of record JANXXE010000051.1, read on the forward strand.
GAATCATGCTCTCCGCCCGTCGACGAACTGCCCGGCAGCGTCGACCCCTGCCGTCCCGACGTGTCCCCGCCCAGTCCCGCCTCACGGTGCCCCGCGCGGTCGAGGCCCTGCGCCTTTCGCGTCTGGCGCTGTCTGACATCGAAGGGCAGCTGGGTGCGCTGCTGACGGCGCTGCACGATCCAGGTCTTCCCATCGATCTCGGGGCGCCTGACCGGCTGGCCGGCGTGGCACAACAGGCGCAGACGGCGTTGTCGTCACTATCGGAGCTGCGGCGCTTGTTTCCCTCGCCGCGCTGACACCGGTCGTGCCGGACAGCGTCCCCAGTCCCGCCGGCACGCCTCGGCTGACCGAACCGGTCGCTACCTTCTTCGCGGCGACCGCCGTCGCGTCCCTGTGTTACTGGCTGGGCACCACCGTTCCGCTGATCGGCGCGAACCTGCACGGCATCATCGCGATTGTCTTCCTGTACGCGCCCGCCGCTGCTGCGCACCTGTTTGGCCGCCCCTTCGACTACCGCGAAGCCGGCCTGCGCGCCTTTCCCTTGCTGCCCAATCTGGCGGTGGCGGGCCTGGCAATCCTGGCGACCTGGCCGCTGTTTTTCGGTGGCTTTTTGCTGTTCTACAACGTCAGTTGCGGGCCAGGCGGCGCGAATCTGCTCGGCTCATGGTCGGAGGTCTTCGCCCCCGCCTGCGCCCACTTTACGGGACTTGCCGGCGCGCACCTGCGCCTGCCTGAAAACTTCCTGCTGCTGGCGGCTTCCCAGGTCATCGCCATCGCCTTGCCCGAGGAATTCTTCTTCCGTGGCTACCTGCTTGGCCGGTTCGAGGACCGCTGGCCCTCCCGGCGGCGGCTGTGGGGGGCGCCGGTCGGCCGCGCGCTGCTTGCGTCCAGTGTCCTGTTCGCGCTCGGGCACGTGCTGGTCGACTTTGATCCCTTGCGCCTGGTGGTCTTCTTCCCGGCGCTGGTGTTCGGGTGGATGCGCGCGCGCACGGGCTCGCTGCTGGCCGGTGCGCTGTTCCACGCGCTGTGCAACCTGCTGTCCGACGTCCTATACGCCAGCTTCTTCAGGTAGCGAGCCGCCGCCGTCATCGCCATGCAGATGAAGGGCGGCATTGATCGCCCCGGCGTCAAGGCGCGGGCCCTGCCGGTACAGCAGCAACGCGCGTTCAAGGGTGGCCTCCAACTCGCGCAGGTTGCCCGGCCAGGAATGGGCGCACAGCGCCTCGACGGCGGATGCTTCCAGTTCGATGGCCCGCTTGCGTTCCACCGCGGGGGCGCGTTTCAGATCCTCGCTCGTACGCAGGTCCAGTGGCACGTGGGCGGACGCCAGGATCCTGTTGCCCATCCACACCGCGGCGGCGCCGATGTCTTCAGGGCGCTCGCGCAAGGGCGGCAGGCACAGGCTGATCCGCGCCAGCCGGTAATAAAGGTCGTGGCGCAAGCGTCCCTCGGCCACGGCGACCGCCGGATCTCGATCGGACAAGGCAATGGCGTTCACGACCAAGCGCCGCTGGATGTCCTTGCGCTCGCCGACGCGCCGGCAGCGCCCCGCCTTCAACAGACGCAGCAACGCCTCCTGCGCGCGGGCCGGCAGGGCCGTCGCCTCTTCGATCAACAAAACACCGCCATTCGCGGCCTCGGCGGCGCCGGGGTGTCGACCGACCCCGCACAGCGCCTCAAGGGCCGCCTCCTCGGGGAAGCCGACGATGTCCAGGCGAACCAGGGGCCCCTGCGGCGCGATCAACTGCGCCACAGCGCGCGCCAGACCGTCTTTTCCGGTGCCGGGTTCACCCAGTAGCAGGAAGTTGGTGCGGTAGGGGTGGCCCTGCAACCGTTCGATGGTGTCAAGGACGCGGGTCATCGCCGGGTGGGCCGACGAGATTCGAATCATCGCGCCGATCCAGCACGCCGCCGCCGGATCGATGGCCTTCAGGGCGCGTCCTCCATCGAGGGACTGCCGGATGCCAGTGGCTTGTCCTTTAGCGGGCGGCACGACTAGCCGCGCTTGACCCCCAGCAGCAGATCCGTCGTGGCCTGATCCGCGGCTGGAAAGGGATAGCGCTCGAAGTCTTCCGACGAGACCCACAGGTGGTTTGCCACCCGCAGTGACCGCGGCTCTTGCCCGGGCAGAAGGTGCGCTTGGTACAGATTCAGCTCGACCGAATAGCCGTCGTACTGGTGGACCCGCTGGGCCATGCGATCCTTGACGTCGACCTCGACACCGACCCGCTCGCGGATTTCTCGGCGCAGCGCCACTTCGTTGGTCTCGCCCGGCTCAACCTTGCCACCCGGGAACTCCCACAGGCCGGGTAGCACCGCGATCGAACGGCGCTGGGTAATCAAATAGCGCCCCTCTCTTTCGATGATGGCGGCGACGACGCATATCTGCTTGGGCATGGGCAGCGCCGGACTATACATCGGAGCGCGACGATACGGGAAGCGCGACCGAAACCCGCGTCCGAATCCCAGGGACCGCGCGGCTGGTTTATCGCATCGGCCGTGCTAGATAGCGCCCATGCCCAAACGCATCGCGCCCCCCGAAGCTGCCGCCCTACTGAATCAGGGGTGGCGCTATCTGGACGTTCGGTCGATCCCGGAATTCGAACAGGCCCACCCCGAGGGCGCCGCCAACATTCCCCTGCTGCATGCGCGCGAAGGTCGCATGGTGCCGAACCCGGATTTCCAGAAGGTGGTCGAGGTCAACTTCGCGAAGGACGATAAGCTGGTCGTGGGTTGCAAGTCGGGCGGCCGGTCGTTGCAGGCGGCCACATTGATGGAATCGCTCGGCTACAGCAACCTCGTCGACATGCGCGGGGGTTTCTCGGGCGAGCGCGACGGCCTGGGCCGCGTCGCCTGCGCCGGCTGGGCCGAATCAGGCCTGCCCGTCGCCGCGAAGGCCGCCCCCGGAAACAGCTACGCCGAGCTCGAAGAGAAGAAGACGTAGGTGGCCGCGGTCATATGAACGGCGCACCCGCCCCGTGGGCACAGTTGCCCTGACGGGTGCTTCGCCCCCCATCCGCCGGCCACTGGGGAGGAAGGGCTTCATGAACGCCGGTCGGTGGACTAGTTGACGAATCCGCAGGCCCAGCGAAGCTGGTTGGAACCGTTCCGCCTGGTGCAGACGCAGCCCTCTCGGTTTCCGGCGGAGCAGACTTCGTTCTCGGTGGTGCAGTCTTTCCCATTCGGGTTGTTCGGGCACATCATCAAGGTGCCGTCGTTATCGCAGCGCCACATGGAGTTGATACACAGGCAGTTGACCGCGCTTCCGCCGTCACCGATGTTGCTAACGCATTGGTTCGGCACGTTGGCACCGCCGCAGACCTTGCCTGAGGGCATGGCGGGGCAGGCAGGGATTGTCGCCGCCGCGTCCGCAGGGGCGCCCCCATCGGGGATCTCGCAGATGTTGCTGCAGAACAGCGTTCCCCCGCTACAGATGCAATGGCTCATGCCCGTGTTGCCACGGCCGCAGGGAGTGGCGCAGTTCGCTGTGCACTTCTGGCCGGCGCGGCAGATCTCGGCGGCGGCATCAGGCAGCCTGGCATCGATGATCGTCGCGGGAGCATCGGCAGCGGCATCGATCTGGGCGCCGGTGGAGCCAGCCGTCCCACCGGATCCTGCTGTCCCGGTGGCGCCTGCGGTCCCCGTGGAACCCGCTGTTCCCGTGGCACCTGCCGTCCCTGTGGAACCCCCGGTGCCGGAAGAGCCGGCCGTGCCGGCGCTATCGGCGGTGCCGACGCCGCCGTCGCCGTTGATATCTCCGCCGTCTCCCGTGCTCTTGGTCGCGTCGGACCCGCAGCCATGAACCGCCAGCGCCACCGCCAGCGAAGCGCCAACCACCGAGAAGAGAAAGGGTTTCCGTATCATTTAGTCTCCTTAGAAGGGTAACGATAACCTGTTAGAGGCAACAAGCCGAGTGACTCATCAAACGCCACTCGTCAACGTCGCATCGCGCTGTAGACCCGTCGGCGGACAGCTGTTCCAGACGTACGAGTGACGTCAGCAAAGGAGACGCATCTTCCAACATTGTTTCGATCCGTGGGTCCGCGGGGCGCCATCACGCAGCCGATACCGCTAACGCAGCGTGGGTGACGCAGACATCCGCGACAGCGTCAAAGCATCGGACACCCAACGAGATCGACACGATCCGGGTGGCCACCGCTTGCAGAGACCTGCGCAAATTGAACTGTTGCTGAGGGCGGCGCTGGCCAAGGCCGA
>JANXXE010000055.1 GCA_025350815.1 Myxococcales bacterium
TCCCGAACTGGCGGCAGTCGGCGTGGAGGCGCTTGAGACCGAGCTGCGCCGGAACGCGGCCACGCAGCTTGAGCAGGCCGCCAAGACCCTGGCCAAGGAAGGCGCGCCCGTACAAACGCGGGTGCTAAGCGGCGTGCCCGAGCAGGCCCTGGCCGATTGCGCGCGAACAATGAATGCCAGAATGATCGTCATGGGAACGCACGGACGCCGGGCAGCGGCGCGTTTCTTCCTGGGCAGCGTCGCAGAACGAATGGTGCGGGCGGCCCCGTGCCCGGTCCTGGTGCTGCACGAGGGCAGCGCCCCCTTCGAGAGCTGGGCCAAAAGCGAACGCCCCCTGCGCGTGATGCTGGCCGTTGACCTCAGTGCCTCCAGCGACGCCGCGGTTGCGTGGATTGGCGACCTGCGAAAGGTCGCACCCTGTGATGTCGTGCTGGTGCACAACTACTGGCCGCCGCACGAATATACGCGCCTCGGTCTGCATGGCCCGCGCGACGTCTTCGAGACCGACCCCGAGATCGTTGCGGTGCTCGAACGGGATCTACGGGCGCGCTTTTCCAGACTGCCGGGTATGGGAACCGTCACGGTTCATGTGCGCGCAGGCTGGGGCAGAACCGCCGATTCCCTGGCCATCGAGGCCCAGGCCGAACGCGCCGACCTGCTGGTCACGGGAACGCATCAGGCCCAGGGCTGGGACCGCGTCCGTTCGGGGTCGAATGCCATCGCCACCCTGCGCAGCACCCACATTCCGGTCCTGGCCATCCCGCTGACCGCAGCGCCGGCGGTGACGAAGACCACCGCAAACGCCATCCCAACGATCCATTCCGTTTTGGCGGCGACGGATTTTTCGCCCGTGGCTGACGCAGCGGTGGCGCATGCGTATTCGCTGCTGCGCGGAACCGGCGGCGTGGTCGAGCTGTGCCATGTGCGCGAGCGCGTCCTGCCGACACCGATCTACGCGTACGAAGACAAGACCGATGCGCTGACACCGGATGCCCGCGCAGCGCTCGAAGGCCAATTGCGCGCCCTGATTCCCACCGATGCCGAAGCGCTTGGCATCACCACCCACGTCGTGGTGATAGATGGGGGCACACCGGCCGAGGCGCTGGGGCAGGCGGCCGAACGGCTGGGCGTCGACGCTGTCAGCATCGCCTCGCACGGTCGGTCTGGCGTCAGCCGCGCCGTCGTGGGATCGGTGGCGGAATCCCTGCTACGACGCTCGGTCAAGCCGGTGTTCGTCGTGCGGGGCCGCGGCGATTGACGGACGCAGCCATGCCGCCAGCGACCGCGCAGCCCGACACGGAACTTCTGCCCGCGCTCATCGTGGTGGGCGACATCCTCTTACCGGGGATGACCTGTTCGATGGTCCTCGGAAGCCTACGCGCGTACGGCGCCGCGCGAGAGGCCACTAGATCGCTTGGCTCGAAGGCGCTGGGGATCTTCGCCGTACGCCCGAATGCTGACCTCTTCGAGGTGGGTGTGGCGGCGGACGTCGTCGATCTCCGACGTCGTGTCCCTTGCGGTCACTGGGTCGCGGACTTACGCGTCACCGGACGCGTGAAGACCGTGACGATGATGCGCACCGATCCCTTCCGCATCGCACGCGTCGAGCGCCTGATCGACCCGGCGGAAAGCAGTGACGTGCTGACCAGCCTGGCGACAGCCGTGCGACAGGCCATCAACGACCGTTGCGAACGCAAACCACCCTGCGAGGCGGCCCGGCGCGCTGCCGACCTGTTGGCGCAAGCCCACAGCCCCGCTGATCTCGCCGGCGCCGCCCTACTGTGCCTGCCGCGAATGCCCATGGCCGACAAGCAGCGCCTACTGGAATGTGCCCGTCTGAGCGACCGCCTCGGGATGATGGTTGACGTCCTGTACGGGGCCCGCCGGGCGGATGATTTGCCGGGCAAGCAGCCCACGCTGCACTGACGTCACGCTATCGCCCTTGCGTGCTGTCGCCGCGATAGACGTCGTGACAGTTGATGCAGGTTTCGGACAGCGAGCCGTAGGCTTGTGACAGCGCCCCGGCGTTCTTGGTGAGGCTGCTGACTGCCAGGGCGCCGGCCTTGCGATGCAGCTCGTCCTGAAGCTCGAAAAAGCGAGCCGGGATCTGCCCGCCCAACTCACTGGCCTGCTGGGACAACGGTCGCGTGAGCGCGGCGTCACTGGCGATACGGCCGGCCAATTCGCCGGCGCGTTCGTAGTCCACGGAAAAGACCGCCCACACCAGGGCGCTCATATCCGAGCCGTGCTGCCACATCCTCTGTCGCACCAGTTGGCGCGCCTGCGGCGGCAAACGTTCCGGCGGCGACAGGCGCATGGGCGCCTGCCAGGGCTCCTGCGAAACCGTCGCGGGCATGGGACCTGGTCGCGTTTCGGGACTGCCTTTGCATGCCGAAGCACCCCAGGTCACCAGCAGACCCATCGCCAGCATCCTTCCCTTCATGGCTGTCCTCCGCTCATGGCCGCTGTCCGCCGTCGGCGTGGGGGTGCCGCACATCCGCCTGACGCTTCTCGTGGGCCGCCTCTAGCCCGAAACGGCGCTCGACATTGTCGGGCGCGCTTTCCTTGTCGGGTGAAGGCAGGTCTGCCAGGCGCTCTGACCGGCTACCGGAAAGTCGTTCTGACGGCGCGGTCTTGCCCGCCGCCCGTTGCGCTGGGCATCCGGTGACGGACGCCGCCAGCGCGGCAAACAAGCCGAGTGCCCGCACAGACGGCGCCGATCGGATCAGACTCGGTATGACTTGAAAACTTCGCATCGGCATCTCATCAACAACGACTGCAAGCGAACGACTGCAAGCGGCTTGCCGGCGCTGTCCGCGCGGACCCACGGCTATTTTCTGATCTCAAGGTGGCAGGTCGGAAATATCTGCACGCGCCGATACCCGTCACGCAGATTGTGCCGGTCAAGGTGCCGGTCCCGCGTCCGCAGCGCTGGCCCTCGCCTTGCAGTTCAGCCCGTCGACCATGCTGACCATTCGGCAAATCATGACGCCGCAGGTTTTCACACTCGACGCCGACACCGACGCCGACGAAGCCGCCTGGGGATTGACCTGGCGCAAATTCAACGGCGCCCCTGTGCGCGACCGCGAGGGCAAGTTGATAGGCGTTCTGTCCAAGAGCGATCTCGTCAACCCCGAGCCTGACACGTGGATTCGCGGCCCGGCCACCGTCGGTGATCTGATGAACCCGGACGTCGTGGCCGTGTACGACAGCGATCCCGCCATCACCGCGGCCATCGTGATGACCGAGCGCAAGATTCATCAGGTGCTGGTTCTGGACGCCGAGGGCAAGGTCGCTGGCATCGTCGGTGCGCTTGACGTCATCAAGGCCGTTGCGGGCGGCGCCAGCTTCGATCCCAACAGCTGAGGCGCCACGGCATGCACCTTGCTTCGGTACCCGACACCGCCATGAAAACGAAAGCGCTGAAACGCATTGTCGTTGCCGTCGACTTTTCCGAGGCCAGTCATCCCGTCGTGGATCGAGCCATCGCGATGGCCAAGCTTGCCGACGGGTCCGTCGATCTCACCCACGTTCGCGAGCCGTTCGCCTACGCCCTGACCGGTGGCTACGTTCCGGCGCCGGGGCAAGAACAGGTACTGGTCAGCTGGATAGACCAGTCACTTGCGAATATGCGCGACCATGTCGTCGCCGCTGGGCTCACCTGCGTAACCACCAGCCTCGAAGGGGCCGCAGCGCCCACGATCGTTGCCCACGCCGACCGGGTTGGCGCAGATCTGATCGTCATTGGGACGCACGGCCGCGGCGCCCTGGGCCACGCGTTGTTGGGCAGTGTGGCCGAGCGCGTGGTGCAAAGGGCGCCCTGCCCTGTGCTGGTCGTCCCGGTGAGGAAGCCATGAGGTACCCCGGCACCGTCCTGTCTGTCGCCTGGTCAGTCATGTTGCTCGCCGCCACCGCCAGCGCGGGCGAGCCGCCGGGCCAGAAAGTGTTTCTCGAACAAAAGTGCAACCAATGCCACACAGTGGCCCGCGCGAAGATTGCACTCGGCGGCGTACCCGAGGGCAAGCCCGCCGACCTGTCGCAGATTGGCGGCGCGCACACGCCTGACTGGATGAAAGCCTTCTTGCTGAAAAAAGAAGTCCTCAACGGCGAAAAGCACAAACGGAAGTTTCTCGGGCCCGATGCGGAACTGCAGGCGCTGGTGGACTGGCTGTCGTCGCTCAAGGGCGACAAATAACAGTGTCCCGCCTGTTCATGCTGATCGTCATCGGCGGTGCACTCGCGCTGACTTTCTACGTCCTCGTCGCCGAACGGCAACTGATCGGTCAGCGCGCCGGCCGTGTGCTGATCTTTCTGGCCCTGGTCGCCGTACCGACCGCCGCGGCCGCACTTGGGGCCGGCTACAACCTGAAGCGCTCGACCGAGACCCATTTCTGCCTGTCGTGCCACGAGATGCAGCCCTATGGAAAAAGCCTGCTCATCGACGACAACGAGCCGCTGCCCGCCGTGCACTACCAGAAGCGCCTGGTTGATCGAAACGCCGCCTGCTACACCTGCCATCGCGACTACGCCCTGTTCGGCGACCTGACCACAAAGTTGAACGGCCTGCGCCACGTCTGGGTGCACTTCACCCGCGGCGCGCCGACGCCCATCAAGCTGTACCAGCCCTACAGCAACGCCAACTGTCTGCATTGCCACGCCGGTGCGCGCGGCTACGAGACCTCGAAGCACCATGAGACCAGCGACGCGCATTTGACTGACATGACCTCGGGCAAGCTGTCGTGCCTGACGAAGGGCTGCCACGGCGTGACGCATTCCATCGCCGACCTGAAGGACGCGGACTTCTGGAAGCACCCGGCGGCAGTGGTGCAATGATCAGCGCCGCCGCGGATGATCGTTCTGTCAGGGCCGCAGCCTTGCTGGTGGCCGCCGGACTTCTGGTCGAATTGCCGTCGGTGGTGGCGACAACGCCCGTCACCTTCCTTGTTTTCGTGGGCGCCGGAATTCCGTTGATGGCGGCGGGTTGTGTTCTGTTTGCCGTCCACCTGTGGCGGTCCCTGGTACAAAAGGGGGTGCTGTGAGATTGCGCGGCGCCCTGACCGGCGCGGTCCTTTTGGCGCTCGCGGCGCCGGTTGTCGCCGTGGCGTTCCCGGCCTGGGTTCGCATTCCCATCATCAAGGCGCACAAGGCCACCGACCCACCAGAGGCGTCCGTCTTCTCGCACTTCGCCCACAACCAGTATCAGTGCTCGGCCTGCCACCCGACGGTCTTCCCGCAGGCGCGCAAGGGCTTCACGCACGACGATCTCGACGCCGGGCGATTCTGCGCCACCTGCCACGACAACAAGACTGCCTTCAGCGTGGACACGCCGGGCGTCCGCTGCGCCACCTGCCACCACAAATGAGCCGCCATGACCACTTGCCTTCGTTCCCTTCCCCTTGTTTGCTTCCTGGCCGCCGCCGGATGGTCATCACCGTCGCTGGCCGAAGATAGCGCGCCGCCGATGGTGCCGACCCTGCCAGGCGGCCTGCGCGTCGGCGGCAAGTTCGACGCGGCCTACGAACGCGCGGGCCTGGGCGACGGTCTGTCCGAAGGTCACAACGTCCTTCGCAACTACCACCACTTTCTTTTCCTATCGCGCCAGGGCCAGGGCGATCCGATCGGCTTCAACGCCGAACTGCTGGACCGCGCCTTTTACGAGCTTACCGCGCGCATCGCCCCCGTGGACAGGTCCTACCGCTTCCAGATTCGCGCCGGAAAGATCCTGGTGCCGTTCGGGCCCGAGCCGCTTTATCACAAAAGTTATGGCGGCCTGAGCGGCTTTGACCAACAAATGCTGCCGGTGGTCTGGGCGCAGCTGGGCGCCAATGTGCAGGCGCGCTACACGCGGGGCCGACTGGCGCTGGCCAACGACATCTATGCGGTGTCGGGGCACGCCCTGACGGCGCCCGGGGCGACGCTGGACTTGCAGCGCGATCTGGCACCGGCGGACAAGGCGCGAATCGCCGTGGGCGACAGGCTGGCGGCGGCCTTCGGGCCCGTCACCGTCTGGTATTCCTTCTATGCGAACAGCCTGGGCTTCGGACGTCGTCTGATCTTGCAGGCCGTGGACGCGACGCTGTGGCACCCGGTGCCCCTGCCCGTTCTGGATCGCCTGGCCCTGGGATTCGGCGCGATCCGGGGCGACATTTCGGGCGGCGACGACGGCGCAGGTGGCCCCGGCAAGGACTACTTTCATTTTGCCGACTATCTGTGGTTGCGCCTGTATGCCTGGGAATGGCTGTACGTGCAGGCACGCACGGGCCTTTATACCTTCGACAACCGAAGGGGCACCTACCTGGATCGCACGCGCCTTGACGAACGCGACAGCAGTCACCACAACGTCGCCCTGGTCGCGCAGCGCTGGGGCGCCTCGGTCAGCGCCGGCTACTACTGGAACTTCGAAAAGGCAAACGAGCGACCCGATGATTTCTTCAGACTGCTGGTGTCCTATGACTTCTAGATTCTTGTTTCATGGCCGCTGGGTGGCCGTCCTGCTGATCTTGGTCGACTGTGGCGATTTCCACCGGGGCCCGGCGCCGGACGCCTCCACCGACGTTGCGCCCGTCCCGGTGGGCGATGGCGGCGCCGGGGCATTCGCCGCGCGCGTGGCGCCCGTGTTGCTGGCCAACTGCGATCGCTGCCACCACACGGGCGGCAGCGCCAGCAAAAGCCGATTCGTCCTTACCGGGGACACGATGACGGATCGTATGGCTTTGTTGCCCCTGGTCTCACCGGCAAATCCCGCCGCCAGCGCCCTGCTTGTGGCAGCCCTCGGGCAAGGGCACGGCGGTGGCGCCATCCTGCGCACCGACGCTGCCGAGTATCGAACCCTCATCGATTGGATTTCCCAAGGAGCCCAGCCGTGAAACACGCTGCGTCCACCAAAGTCCACCGCCAGCTTCTGTGCTGTCTCATCGGGGTGATGTCGTGCGCGAAGCTGGAACAGGATGCGCCACCGTCACCCGTGTTGTGTAGCCCGACGCTGCCGCGAACGGCCCCCGCCGGCACGCAGACCCAGATTCTGGGCGCCTGCGCCGACAGCGCCGGAATGCACGTGGCCTTCGTGGCCCGCGACGCCACCCACCCGATTGCGGACCTGGTCGCGCGCGAGGTGCGGGTCACCCTGGCCAAACTGGTTCCCAAGGCGGGCGGCGGCGACCAGTGGCAAAGCTACATCAACCGCGTCGAGACGGCCGGCAAGGGCGCGTGGCCGGGCGTCGACGATGCCCTGCAGGCGACCGCCGACGCCAACGGCGTGTTGCAACCGATTACCGCCGGTGTCTACGTCTATACCTTTGCCACCAACCCACAGACCATCATGGCGCCGGTGGCTGTCCCGTGGGAGCCGACGCGCCGTCACCGACTGGCCCTGGAATTGCGCGGGGCTTCCCGCACCTTGCCAACAGGCAACCCGACCTTCGACTTCCGTCCCGACGGCGGGGCACTGGACGCGGGCGCACGCGCCGTCGTCGCCACCGCCACCTGCAACGGCTGCCACGCAAACCTTGCCACCCACGGCGGGGCGCGCACCAACGTCAGCGCCTGCGTGACCTGCCACAATCCGGGCACCGCAGACGCGCAGAGCGGCGAATCCGTCGAGCTGTCGTCGCTGGTACATCGGATCCACAGCGGCAAGACCCTGCCCAGCGTGATGGCCGGCGGACACTTCGTCATCTGGGGCAACGCCAACAGCAAGAACGACTTTTCCACCGTCGGTTACCCGCAGGATGTGCGCAACTGCCGACGCTGCCACGACGAGCGCGATCCCGCCACGCCCGAGGCCGGCAACTGGCGCAGCCAACCGGGCGTCGCGTCTTGCGGGTCGTGCCACGACGACGTGGCCTTCTCGGCGACGATTCCTGCCGGCAAAAAGGCCCATCCGCGCGGCGCCAAGGCCGGTGACAACTGCGCCGGCTGCCACACGCCAGAAGATGTGGACAGCAAGCACCGGCTGCAGGCCGTCACGGCCGCGAACCCGGTCGCTGTCGCGGGACTGCCGGCGCTGAAGTACGAGATCCTCGGCGTCGCTGGCACGGGCGCGGGCGCGCAGCCCACAGCGACCTTTCGGATTGCGATGAACGGCCAACCCCTAGACGTGAAGACCTTGCCGGCCGGTCTGACATACGGCCCACGCTTCGTAGTGGGCTGGACGACCAGTTCGTCGCCCATCGGCGCCGCGGCTGACTACGACAACCAAGGCAGTGGCCAGACAGTTGGGCAGCCCGGAACATTCGCCATCGATGCGAAACTGGCCGCCACCCTGGTCGCGAACGCCGATGGCAGCTTCACGACGCCGAACGGCGCACTGGGTACGATTCCAGCCGGTGCCCGCAACGTCGTGGTCACCCTGGAGGGGTTGTTCACATTCAAAGACGCATCCGGGCAGGACGTCCGCGTTGGCGCCGACACAGTGGTCGCCCGTGCCCCGGGTCAGCCCGTCCGGCGCGCCGTCGTCAGCGTCGAAAAGTGCAACGTCTGCCACGAACGCCTCAGCGCCCACGGCGGAAACCGCGCAAACAACGTCGCGGCCTGCGTGATCTGCCACAACCCCAACGCGACGGACTTTCGTCAGCGTCCCGCATCGGTGGATCAGGACGCCGACAAGAATTTCGATGATCCCAACGCCGTCGGCGTCGACGGTCTGCGCGAACGGTCCATCAACTTTGCGGGCCTTATCCATTCGATTCACGCTGGCGGGCAGTTGGCCTCGGAACGATTCGTCGTGTACGGCTTTGGTCGCACGCCGATCGATTTCAAGGAGGTCGGCTTCCCCCGGCGTCTGGCCGACTGCCAGGCCTGCCATCTCGACCAGACGACCGCCCTACCCTTGCCCGCTGGCGCGACCGCGGTCAGCGCACTGACAAGCCCGCTGCCCGCCATCGATCGCAGCCTGGCCCCGGCCCTGACGAACCAGGACGACGCCAAGGTGACACCGACGGGGGCAGCCTGCACCGGCTGTCACGACAAGCCCGCCGCGCAGGCGCACACGATGATGACGCCCAACTTCTATGTGCTGCGGCCGGTGGCGACCGAGATCGACAGCTGCGCAACCTGCCACGGCCCCACCCGCCCCTACGACATCGCCGGGCTGCACGCCCCCAAGCCGAACTGACCGGCGCCCGGCGACGGGTCACTCCAGCAGCAGCATGCCCATCATCCCGGCCTCCGCGTGGTCCAGGATGTGGCAATGGAACATCCAGATTCCCGGACGGTCGTCGTAACGGACGGCCAGCTTCAAGGTCTTGTTCACGGGAACGTCGGCGGTATCTTTCCATTCGATTGGCTGCACGGGCGCGCCCGCGGAATCCAGAACCTGAAAGAAAAATCCGTGCAGGTGAAAGGGATGCGACCATTCGATCGTGTTGGTCACGCTCCACACCTGGGTTTCGCCCACGCGCGCGTGCAGATGGTCGTCCCCCCCGAAGGGCTTGCCGTTCACGCCGAGGGCGAACTTCGTCGGCGTGCTTTCGTTGGTGAAACGGATGTCGATCGGCGTGGCGCCGCTGGTATCGATGGGTGCGATGGTCCGACCCGTGGCGGGCAGTGGAGGCGGCAGCACCGGCGCGTCCGCCGAATACTTCACACGCAGGATGTCGTCTTCCTTGCGCCTAAACGCGGTGCCATAGCCCCGATCGTAAGGCACCCAACGCATCCACAATTCGGTCCCCGCCGACGCAGTGGGCACCACCACGACGTCCGCTCGCTCGCCCGGAATCAGCAGCAGCCGGTCCGTCCGCACCGGGGTCGGCATCAAACCGCCGTCGCCCCCAATACGAATGAACTCGTGCCCGGCCAGCGCCAGCTGGAAGTATCGACTGCGGGCCGCGTTCAGGATGCGCCAGCGCTGTGGCACACCGGCCCGCATACCCAGCGTCGGACCCTGACGGCCATTGACCAGCACGACATCCCCTTCGCGCCCGAAAAGACTGGCCAGGGTTCCGCCCTGATCGCCCGCCGCCAACTGGCCATCCAGGCCCAACGACAGGTCGCTCAGAACCAGCGGCAGCTCGTCGCCGAAGCCCTGGGGCTCTTTCGGATCCTCGACGAGAATCGGTCCGTACAGGCCGTCGCCCAACTGGACCGCCGAATTCAGGTGCGGGTGGTACCAGAACATTCCCGCGTCAGGAACAATGAAGTCATAATCGAATGACTGGCCGGGCTTGACCGGCGCCTGTGAATGCTCGGGCACGCCGTCCATGGCGGCGGCAATTCGCAATCCGTGCCAGTGAACCGTCGTTGCCTCGTCCAGGTGGTTGGTGAAATGGACCACCAGGCGATTTCCCCGTCGGACACGAATCAGGGGCCCCGGAATACCGCCGTCATAGGTCCACAGTTTCAGGATCACCCCCGGACGAATCTCGACGGGCGCCACACGCGCCTCAAGGTTGACCTCGACAATGTGCGGATCGGGATTCAGATCGACGGCCTCGGGCAGTCGCAGCTGGTCCTGCCAGCCCGGGGGCTGCGTCGGCGCGGGTGGCGCCGCATCCTCGACCGATCGCCCGACGGGCGACATCGACGCCTGACATCCGATCGCAGTCAGAACCAGAATCAACAACACAAGACGCGCCATCGGGCCAGCCATTGCAGGGGACATACCAGGTCAAATTCATTCCGCAAACGCCCGTGCGGTGCAACCCTTACCGACGGTCGACAACCTTGCGCAAGGAATGCGCGATCTCACCCTGGGCGCGCCTGGGCAGCCGGCACGTGCGTTGCAACCAAAAGCCGGCTCGCCTCCTTTTCCCGCCAATGCTAAGAACCATCCTGGTGCCCGGTCAACCCTTCTTGGACAGCCTGAAGACCTACGTCGGGTTCACCGATGAGTCATCAGCCACCCTGGCCGCCAGCCACGCCCTGGTCGCGCCTCATTTCGGCACCATCATCGATGACTTTTACCGCACCATCGAGGCCCACCCGGGCGCGCGCGCGGCAATTACCGGTGGGCACGAACAGATCGAGCGCCTCAAGCGCACGCTGTTGCAGTGGATCGACGAGGTCTTTCGCGGCCCGCACGACCTGACCTACCTGGAACGCCGCGCCCGCATCGGCCGCGTGCACGTCCGGATCAACCTGCCCCAGGCCTATATGTTCACCGCTGTTGATCGAATCCGCGTCAAGACGCTGGACGTTCTGCGGGCGACGCTGGCGGCCGACACCGATCGGCTGCGGCGCGTGAGCACCGCCCTACACCAGCTCCTCGACATCGAGCTGGCGATCATGCTTGAGACCTACAAGGAAGATCTGGAGGCCAAGAACCGCACCGCCGAACGCCTTTCGACCATCGGGCAGTTTGCCGCCGGCATCGGGCACGAACTGCGCAATCCCCTCGGGGTGATGGAATCATCGGTTTTCTTGCTGCGCCAGCGTCTGGGTCAGCTCAGCGTCGATGACGCCGGACTGACGAAACACCTCGACAAGATCGCCGTCGAGGTCCAGCGCTCGAACAAGACAATCAACGATCTGCTGGAACTGGCGCGCAACCGGGCGCCCAGGCGCGTCCTGCTCCCGGCGAAGGCCCTGATCTCCCGGGCCCTGAACTCGGTGACCGTTCCTCCTGCAGTCGCGATCGACGTCGCTGCGGCGGAGGAAGTGCTGGTCGATGGTGATCCCGACCAACTGGGGCACATCCTGGCCAACCTGATTTTGAACGCGAGTCAGGCCATGAACGGCAGTGGGCGCATCTGGATCCAGGCGCGCCGACTGGGTTCCGAGGTCGAACTGCGCGTGCGCGATGACGGCCCCGGGGTGCCGGCCGAAATCCGCCATCGGATCTTTGAGGCCCTTTTCACCACGAAAGCCAAGGGCAGCGGCCTGGGTCTGGCGCTGTGCCGGCGGATCGCCGAATCGCATGGTGGCGACGTCGTGCTGGAACCCAGCCCCGGCGGCGCCGCGTTCCTGGTGACACTGCCAACCCAACACGGGCCGGCCTCATGAATGCCGCGGGCAAAATCCTGATCGTCGATGACCACGTCAATCTCGCCGAAAACATGGCCGAAATTCTGCAAAGCGCCGGTTACGCAGCCGTCATCGCCGATTCCGCCGACACGGCGCTGGCCATGGTTGCCGATGGGGGCATCTGCGCCGTCGTCACCGATTTTCGCCTGCCGGGCCGCAGCGGCGCCGAATTGATCGCTGAACTGCGACGGCGCGGAAGCAACATCCCGGCGGTCGTCATGAGCGCCTACACCGACGACCAGACGATTGCGTCGGCGCATGGCGCGGGGGCCATCGAGGTCCTCGCCAAGCCCGTCAGCATCGCCAAGCTCATGTCGGTCGTGGAAGCTTTCGGGCGGGACGAACCCATCGCCCTGATTGTCGAGGACAACCGGGCTCTGGCCGACAACATGGCCGAGATCCTGACCGCCCAGGGCTTCCTCGCCGTTGTCAGCACGAACGCCCGCGAGGCCTTCGCGGAACGGACCCGGCCCTGGGTTGCCGTCATCGACTTCAAGCTGCCCGACGCGACGGGCATCGAAGTCGCCCTGCGCCTGACGTCCCGTGATCCGCGCATGCGCGTCCTTTTCGTATCCGCATTCGCCAACGAGTTGCGCGCCCAGTTGGCCGGCCCCCTCGCCGACGCCGAAACGATGGAAAAACCCGTCGACCTGACCCGACTGCTTTCGTGGGTGACGCGCGCTTTTCACGATGGCCACGCAACACGTTCTCGTCGTTGACGACGACGACGCCCTCGCCGAAAACATCGGCGAGATCGTCGCGGCCCTCGACGTCGACATCACGGTGACCCCGACGGGCGCCGCCGCCGTCGCCCTGGCAACGTCCCGTCCCATCGACCTGGCGCTGGTGGACCTGCGCCTGCCCGACGGCGACGGCACGGCTTTGCTGTCCCGTCTGCGTGCGATTTCCCCCGACACCGAGGTCGTCGTGATCACAGGGGATGCATCGATCGAAAGCGCCGCCGCCGCGGTCAGGGGGGGGGCCTTCGCCTACCTGCTGAAGCCCGTGTCGCCGCCCGATCTCCTGGACACGGCCCGCCGCGCCCTCGCCCAGGTCGCCCTGCGCCGTGAAGGCGCACGTTTGCGGCGCGAACTCGAACGATCGGAACGCACCAACCGCGAGGTCGTCGAAGCGGTGCCGGCCCTGGTGCTGGCCCTCGATGCCGACGGCCGCATCTGTCTGTGGAACCGGCGCCTGGAAGAGCTAACAGGCTACCCGCGCGACGAAATGATCGGCAGGCCTGGCCGGGACCTTGTGGGCGGCGGGGGCGTCCGGCCGCTACCGACCCGGGCCGGTGGCGAATGCTTGATCCGCTGGGAACGTGCCGAGGTCGTCCCCGCCAGCGTGGGCGAGGCGCGCATCTACGCCGTCGGGACGGACGTCACCGCCGAACAGGAAATGCTTCGTCGCGCCCTGCGCGCGGAACGCCTGGCGGCCGTCGGAACGATGGCGGCGGGCCTGGCCCACGAAGTCCGCAACCCCCTCAACTCGGCCCTGCTTCAGCTACAGGTTCTGGGACGTCGCCTTGACCGCGGGGACGCGACGCCCGAGACACTGCGCCCCATCACGGGCCTGGTCGAAGACGAGATTCGCCGCCTCGAGCGCCTGGTCAGCGACTTCCTCGCCTTCGCGCAGTCGCGGCCGCTGCAGTTGCAACCCACCGCCCTCGCTGAACTGTGCCGCGGCGTTCTTGCCTTCGTCGGCCCCGAGGCCGCAGTGGCGGGCGTCCGCCTTCACGCCGTCCTGGCAAGGGATCTGCCGTCAATCCAGGCCGAACCGGAACGCCTGCGCCAGGTTCTCTTGAACCTCGTCCGCAACGCCATGGAGGCCATGCCCGGTGGCGGTGATCTGACGATCCGCACCAGCCACACCCGGGACGCCGTCGAGATCGAGGTGCAGGACACCGGCCAGGGCTTCCCCGACGAAACGCCGATCTTCGACGCCTTTTTCACCACCAAACCCAAGGGAACGGGCCTGGGCCTGGCCATCGCGCACCGGATCGCCACCGATCACGGCGGCACGATGCGGGTCCGGTCGCGCCCGGGTGACACCTGCTTCACCATGTCGCTGCCGATCCCCGGTGCAGGGTAGTCAAGGGCTAATCGGGCTTCGATTCGACGACGCGCGTGCCGCTTTTGGGCGCGCTCTGGTACTCGTGCAGCTTGTATTGAATCTTGCGCACGCTGATACCCAGCATCTCGGCTGCCTTCCCGGTTGAACCGCCGGCCGCCTCCAGCGTGGCGAAAATCGCGTGGCGTTCGATGTCGTTCAACGTGGAGCCCGGGATGCTGATACCGCCCGCGCTTTTCGCGGCCAATAGATGCGGCGGCAGATCCGACGTCCCGATCTGCGCGGCGGTACACAGCACCACCGCCCGTTCGACGACATTTTCAAGCTCGCGGACATTGCCAGGCCACGCGTAGGCAGACAGGCGCTGCAGGGCATCGTCAGAAAGCCCGACTATCGCCTTGCCGTTGTCGACGGCGAACTGCCGCAGAAAATGCATCGCCAGCAGGGGGATATCCGACGGCCGCGCGCGCAGCGCCGGCATCTCGACGTTGATGACGTTCAGTCGATAATACAGATCCTCCCGAAAACGCCCGGCGGCCACCTCGGCCCGCAGATCCCGGTTGGTCGCAGCAATCACGCGCACGTCCACGCGGACAGTCTCGTTGCCGCCGACCCGTTCGAATTCGTGTTCCTGCAAGAAGCGCAACAGCTTGACCTGTATGGAGCCCGAGATATCGCCTATCTCGTCGAGAAACAGGGTCCCGCCGTTGGCCTGCGAAAAGCGCCCCTCGCGCCGGGCGGCAGCGCCGGTGAATGCCCCGCGCTCATGCCCGAACAGTTCGCTCTCCAGCAAGGTCTCGGCCAGGGCCGCACAGTGCAGCTTCACGAAGGGCCCCTTGGCGCGAGGGCTGCGTTCGTGGATGGCGGCCGCGATCAATTCCTTGCCGGTCCCCGACTCGCCGGTGATCAAGACGGACGCGCGCGACGGCGCGATCTGCGCCACCACCTTGAAGATCTCTTGCATCACCGGGGCACTGCCCACGATGTTCTTGAAGCTGTACCGCTCGGCCAGACGCCCCTGCAAGATGCCGGTCTGCCGTCGCAAGCGCCGCCGTTCCATCTCCCGGCCCAGCACCAATACCAGTTCAGTCATATTGATGGGCTTGGTCAGGTAGCTGGCGGCACCTTCCTTCATCGCCGCCACCGCCGAATCCACCGCCCCGAAGGCCGTCATCACGACCACCATCAGATCGTCGCTGCGCTCGCGCACCTTGCGCAAAAGTTCAAGGCCGTCCATGCCCGGCATCTTCAGATCCGTCAGCACGATGTCCGGGTCGAACTCGTCGATCTTGCCGATGGCCTTGAAGCCGTCGGCGGCCATCTCAACGCGGTAACCTTCGTCGGTCAAAAGCTCGTTCAAGGCCGTCCGGGCATTGGCCTCGTCGTCCACGATCAGGATCCGCCCTTTATCCATCGAAGCACCGTTCTGCAAGTTGGACGCCACGCCTTTCCCCTGTTGCGACGGCGCTGCGTGCGCAAATCCTGCGTTACGTCCAATGGTCACGCAAAAACTGCGTAAGATCCAGCAAGCACGTGGACACCCGGCGCGCCGTCAGCTTCGTCGTCATCATGGGGGCTGGGCACCGCCCGGTGGAACTTTCGTGCGCGACTTCGCGAAGGCGGGACTGGCACCTTCGGGCCCGCTTGGAAGTTGGTCACGCAACATTTCAAACGCCGCCTGTGGATCATCGACGAACTGAAACAGCTCCAGGTCGGCCCGCGCGATCATCCCGTACGCGACCAACGCCTCGAAGTTGATGATTTGTCGCCAATACGTCGATCCGTACAGAACGATCGGGATCGGTCGCTCCAGCTTGCGCGTTTGCGCCAGCGTCAGAATCTCCATCAGTTCGTCCATGGTGCCGAAGCCCCCGGGGAAGACGACCAGCGCCCGCGCCAGATGCGAGAACCACAGCTTTCGCATGAAGAAGTAATGAAACTCGAAAGACAGCTCGGGCGTGACGTACGGATTGGGGCGCTGTTCATGTGGCAAGCCGATGTTGAGGCCAATGCTGCGCCCACCCGCATCCTCGGCACCGCGATTCGCGGCCTCCATGATGCCAGCGCCACCGCCGGAACAGACGACGAACCGGCGACTTCCCGGAAGCGTCTGCGCCCATTCCGTCAGCTGCCGGGCCAGTTGCCGGGCCTCGACGTAGTAGCGGCCAAGCGGCCCGCCCGGCCCCAGTCGCGCCGAGCCGAAAAAGACCACCGTGTCGTGGATCTGCTCGCGCCGAAATCGGTACAGCGGTTCCAGATATTCAGCCAGGATGCGCAGGGGACGGGCGTCATCGCTGTCGATGAACGGCCCGTTGTGATAGGCCAGCGGGCCCGAATGGCCGCTTTTCACGAGTGCGGCGCGCCCTCATCCAGGGCTTCGTTGAAGGCCTCGCGCGCGGCCTCCGTCGCCCTTGCCACCGCCACCGGAAGTCGCAGGGCGCTTTCCTTCGTGTCGTCCGCCAGGGTGCGCAGGCGACGGCGACTGTCTGTCCCCGAACGGGGGGCGGTCAGGTAAACCGCAGTGGCCCCGGCCGCCGCGCCCCCCAGCAACGCCAGCAACACGTGGCCAAAGCCAAAACCACGAACTTCAACACGGGTCTCTTCTTTATCGCGCATCGGTCTCCTCCTGATGGGCCGCGGGGGTCATTCCGTTGCTGGTCGGGTGAAGTTCTGACGGTGTCCGCAGCGCGCGGATCCCGGCCACGATGGCGGGCACCAGCGCCGCGCCAATGGCCGATGCCGTGGACGCGGGTGCGCCAACTTGCCTGAGGCTGCCGATCGTGTCGGACAGATCGCGCAACGTCACATCAAGCCGCTTGTCCAGTACCACCAGAACCTTCTGCAGCGATCGCAGGGTCAGAAATAGCTGCACCAACAACGGCAGGGCGACGCCAACCAACAGGGCGGCCAGGGCGACTCGGAACAGCTCGGCTGGTGTGGACATGCCCTTTCCGATCAGCAAGGCCCGTGCCCACGTCAAAGCCCGCTTCAGCCGCCGAACTGTTCGACGACAACAATGTCATCGCGAAGAATCGCGGGCGTCAGGATGTCCCGCTCTTCCTCCTGCATGTCGGCAAGGATCTCTGACACCAGCGTCTCCAGAATCAGCGCCACCGCAACGTCGCCCCAGGCCCCGCTTTCTCCCTCAAGCAACGTGTCCAGCTCGGCGCGCTGCCGCGCGTGCTCGCTCAACAACATTTCCGCGCGTTCGCCACCCCAGGAATCCGCGCGGCGCAGTGCCGGTACCAGCATCGCCTCCTCGAAAGCCAGGTGGGCCAGCATCCGCTGCCGCAGCTCCATCATCAGGGGCACCAACCGCTCGATCGCTTTCGGCTCGCCGCGCAGGGCCGCCTCAGAATTTTCCAGTGCCGTGCGCAGCAAGATCCGCAACGACCCGTGCTGCTCAAGCACCTTCTCGCGAACCTGCCCTGCCGACAGCGCGGACGTCATTTGCACGCCACCGCCCGGCAGGAAACGTTGCTGGCGTGCACCACGACGCGATCGCGCCCTGCCTGCTTCGCATCGTACAGGGCGCCGTCAGCCGCTTCGATCAAGCGACGGGCACTTTCGTCACCCGCGATGGCCTCGGCCACGCCGAAGGACGCCGTTATCCTGATGTCCTGGGACGGCTCGCCCATCGTTGCAGCGGCAATCGCGCGCCGGGCGCGTTCGGCCCAGATGGCGGCGTCCTCCGCCTTCGTATGCGGCAAGATCACCGCCAGTTCTTCGCCACCATAGCGCGCGACCAAATCGCCCACCCGCTTGTTGCCCTCGAGAATCGCGGTCACGCGGCGAAGAACCTCGTCGCCCGCCAGGTGCCCATAGCGATCGTTGAGTCGCTTGAAAAGATCCAGGTCGACCATGACCAGTGACAGCGGACCGTGATACCGGTCCGACAATGCCAGCTCGATTTCCAGACGCTGGTCAAACGCACGACGGTTGGGGATGCCCGTCAGACCATCCGTGACCGACAGCATCTCGAAGCGCTCGGACACCTCACGCAGCTCTTGGTTGCGGGCCTCCAGAAGGTCTTCCCCGCGACCGATC